>CBFCZG010000395.1:0-3943 GCA_965602375.1 uncultured Phycisphaerae bacterium
CCGCCGGGATTGGTCCACGCCTGCCCGCTGGCGTATGAGTTCCACGTCACCTCGCCCTGGACGAAGTCACGCGTGAGCTCGTGCGCCGCGTATATGGCACTGCCGCCATTTTCGCTCCAGGTGAACAGTCGCAATCTGGCCGAGGTGATTGGCGTGCCCGGCGCAATCGACGCGACATTGAACTGGACAAAGCTTCGCTGCACTTCGTAGTATGGATCGAGGTCGTACCCCGTAACCACCAGTTGCGTGCTGCTTCCGTAGTTGCTGTCAGGACTGAAGTTGACGGCATAGGCGTCTTTCGTGGGCGAGAGGGTTAACTCCCCGATCACGGGCGGTACGGCGCTGGGCACGTTGGACAGCGCCGACTCGTTCGGCACCTCGTCACTGGTCTTGATGGCGAAGTGGTACGTCGTATCACCTGTAAGGCCCGTGACGGTGAACTGCTCGGCGGAGCCGGCCGACTGCGGCGCGGGCTCGCCGCTGACCAGCGTAGCGCCGGCCCAGTTGGCCTCGCTGATGGTCGAGGTGGAGTAGCGGATGTCGTAACTGGCGGCCGTGCCGGTGCTGCCGTCGTCGCCGGGGGCCGTCCAGCTCAGCTCTACCGAGCCGGACTGAATGCCGGCCGTGGCGACCAGGTCGGTTATCGCTGCCGGCGCGGTCACGTCGGGCGCAGCCGTCGTCTCGCTGGCTACGTTGGAGAGGGGCGACTCTTCCGCCCCTTCGTCATAGGTCTTGATCGCAAAGTAATATGTGGTCGAGGAGTTCAGCCCCGTCACCGTGAATGCTTCCGGGTTGCCCGCCGCCTGCGGCGACGGCTCGCCGTCGACCTGCGTGGCGCTGGCCCAGTTGGCCTCGTTGATGGTGCTGGTGCTGTAGCGCAGGTCGTACCACATTGCTCGGCCCGCATAGCCGTCGTCGCCCGGCGCCGTCCAGGTCAGATCGATTGTCGTGGAGTCCGGGTTCGCCGCCGCCAGGTCGGTGATTTGTCCCGGTGGGTTACCGTCGGGGGTGGGCGGCGGGATCAGAGCCATCTCGACGTACTCGGTTTTGGGCACCTTCGTACCACCCACGTTGATGGCGAAGGTGGTCGGACTACCGGCAACGTATTGCTCGCAGATCTTGTCGATGGTCCAGTCGGCTCCGTCGAATTCCTTCCACTTGTACGTGACCTTGAAGCGGACGTTCTGGCTGAGGACCGCTGGGTTATCCAGCGTCACGGTGATGTTGTTCTGACCCTTATCCAGATAAGCCATGGCGCCCTTGTTGTGTTCTATCACCGTCGTGATCGCGAGGCGACTCACGCCCGCATCCGTCTTGGCGTCATCTGCATCCAGCTCGATCTTGATCCAATACTCGCGGAAATGATCGTAAACCTCGCTGCGCAGGCTCAAGGCCTCGAGCTGGGTCGTGCCGGTTGAGGTATTGTCCCAAACCTGCGTCCAGGTCGTACCATTCTCGGAAAAGTAGATCCGATTGGCGTCCCCGTTGTCGTTGCGATAGAAGATGCCGTCGATCCACCCGTCGGTCAGATAGAATGAACAGTCTATGTGGAACACGATGGACGCCGTTCCGGTGGCAGCCAGGTGCAGGTCGGGCGTCAAGCCATCGTCGTGGTACGTGGCAATGTTGCTGCTGCTCTCGACACAGGCCTGGTAGCCCGCACTACGGAAGTCGGGCTCGAGAACGAAGGTGCCGTTGGCATACCGCTTGTACGTGACGCTTTTGCCGGCCCAGCCGTACAGGGCGTAGGGCTCGAGATAGGGAAAGTTGACATAATCCTTCCAGTCGTGCTGCGCTTCGTGGTGATAGGGCGGGTCGCCCGTGGTGGGCGGGTCGGCGCTCTCGGGCGGACAGTGCTGGTTGGTCCACGATTCCCAGGTCCGAGTGATTGTCTCACCCGTTCTTAGATTCATATCCATGGTGTGCTCGACAGCCACGACACCCGAGCCGCCATCGCTCCAGCTGTGCATGGCGCTGGCATACCATTCGGGCGTATCGCCGCACAGCAGGAAGCCCGGACAGGCACGGCCTTCCGCTACGGCGTTAAGCATCAGGGTCTCGTCCGCGTCGTATTCGGCGCAACTGGTGATGGCCGGCGGATTGGCGCGGTTGTAGGTGTACATGGTCGTCATGTTGCAGAACGCGTGCCATGCGTTGTCGTAGTACACCTCATAGATCCAGTGGCCGGGCAGCGCGATCTTCCGGTGGCCGAGTTCAGGCACGTACTCCAGAATCGTGTTGTTCCAGCCGGCAATCGTGCCGCACAACGCCCAGCCGAACACGTTTATCGCCCTGACGGGGCAATACCTCTGCGGCGGCATCTGGCCCCAGTGGTAGATTCGCCGCTTGACGTTGTTGTAGCAGTTGATGGCTCGCTCCTCATCGGTGGAGGGCGGTACCACACCGTCGGGCGTGTACGAGTCTACGAACGTGCTCGCCATGGTGTTGATGGTCCGGCAGTCGGCGACGCGATCGTTGACGATCCATGGGTTCTGTATCGTTACCGGATCGGCGGGGGGTTGCTCGACGTCAAACCAGATCGTGCAGGTGTCGCTCACCGTGTACTCGCCGTCGTAGGCCTCGAGCTTGAGCACGTACTCGCCGGCCTGGGTGAAGGTGGCCGTGGTGTCCACCGCGTTCGGATCGCCGAAGGTCACCGCGGCGGGGCCGATGACCTTGCTCCACGTGGTGGTTACCGCACCGGGCGGAACCGGCTTGCCGTCGTCGCTGACCGTACCGTCGAGGTCCACCGTGTCGTCGGGCGACCAGAGGTCCTGGTCCGGACCGGCGTAAACGTTCGGCGCCTGGTTGGGTGAGATTTCACAGCCGACACACTCGTCGGCACCCAGATCGTACCCACCTCCGTCGGGTCTAGTCTCGTTGTCGATGTCATATGCGGGCGCGTAGGCGGCGCTGGCCACGTCCATCGCTGCCGAGCCGTCGGATATGTGAAGATCGCCGATGGCGGGGTTTACGTAGATCGGGTCGCCGGAGAAGGTGTTCGTGCCGAACGGCGTCGTGCCGCCATAGAAGAGGTTGTAGTCGCCGGTGAGTGTGTTGCCCGCCTCTACGTAGGAGTTACTGGGCGTGTAGACAACGCAGTTCTGAAAGTCGAGCGTGCCGCCCGTGAACGCCCCCATAAAGGCCGGGTAGCCGGTGGGCTCGTTCGTGTATAGGCTGCAATTGACGACCTCCACCCCTACCGGCGAGAACTCGGGGGTGATACGGATTAGTTCGGGGTTCTCGCTGAACCCGGCGATGTTGTACACAAAGGAGTTCTTGATGACGGTTCCGGTGCCGGCGAAGATTGCAAACGGCGCCCCCTTGTTGTCGTGGACGATGCAGCGATCGAAGACGTGGTTGCCCGGCTGGGCCCCGTTAATCTGTACGCCATGCTTGCCGCCGTTGCTGAAGTGGCAGTTGCGGACGACGATGCCGTCGCAATCGGCGACGAAATACATCACGTGTGAGTTCGACCCGTCGCGATTGCGGGCGTAGACATTCTCGATCAGGCCGTTGGCATAGATGGAGTGCTGCATGCAGCCTTGATCCGCATCGGTCAAGGCCACGTTGCGCAGCGTCAGGTTGCTGCCGAAGCGCATATTGAAACACCAAGTGGTCGTTCCGAAGCCGGGAACGTTGGTGATCTCCAGCAGGAAAGAATTGGGGTCGAGAATATCCGGCGTGCCGGCGCCGTCGACGGTGATATAGCTGTAGTTGTTCGTGCTGAAACCCCACCATTCCGGGCTGACGTTGCGCAGGTCGATGATGGCTTTTTCTGTCGCACCCGGCAGCGTGGTCAGGGTGATCGGGCTGCCGGCGTTGGGAGATGAACTGAAGATCCCGCTTCCCGTCAGGTCATACCAGACTTCGATCATGTCATTGCCCAGGTTGACTTTGGCAATGATCGAGATGCTTCCGGACAGCTCGAAATCATTGGCAA
>CBFCZG010000396.1:0-3935 GCA_965602375.1 uncultured Phycisphaerae bacterium
CGCTGACGCACTCGAACGTGAACCGCAACGTGATTCTCGGGTTTGTGGTGCAGGCAGCCCCATGACCCCGACTTGGCGGATCGACGAGGTGAATGCCGGCGAGACGACCACCGGCGTGGTCTGGAGCTTCAAGACGAAAGCCCGGTAGGCGCAACGGCTGTGGGTTGCTATCCGCCGGCCGGGAGTACAAGGCGGTCTGGTAGGTGAGCCGCATCTGGTCTGCACCGTGTGAACTCACGGCGTCGCCGTGTTCGACGCAGCGCCGCGGCGCTGTCGCTTCCGGCACCCACAGAGGCGCCCGCTACATAGCCACGAACCACCTACCGTGGCCAGACGAACCCGCTCAGCCAGTCCCCCTAGACAGGTCCGCGCATGCAACTTCACTTTCCATGTTGCCTCCGAAACCCTGCAACACATGGATGCTATCCCGCCGGTCAACTGTCTCAACAAACGTTTCCCGACCCATTTGGGCAGTGGGCGTTGCTAGGCGACGTTGCCTTAACTCGTCGCGCAACTTCTTACTTTTCAGCGATTTCCGTCGGGCACCTAGAACATGTGGCGAATGGGCATCATTGAACACCCTTTCTGCTCGGCACGTCCGACTACGCCTCAACGTCGGCACCGCTGCCAAAGGCGACGCTACACCCGCTCTATGTCGATAGCCGCTTCGTTTGACTTATTGTCTCAATTTCATGGCATGAGGTTTGCGGCTAAGATAGCGAGCGCGTAGTTTGTACCATCGCGCGCATGTCTTAGGTGGCGTGTACGTCCTAAAGGGGCCAGGACCGGCACGGGTAAGTTGCTGTGCCGACGGTGCGGTCGTAGGTAGCGTATGGGGCTGCACAAACCTTCTGGTCCGTTGCGCGTGCGCGAAGGGAACACGACGCCGACACCGCATCCCTGCGCGGTGCTAGCGTCGATACGTCACTGGACTGGACCTGCGCAGGTCCAACGAACCCGCTCCAGGAGCCGACCCACTATCTTTTACAGGAGAAAGTATCATGAAACGATTCGCAAGCGTCTGCGCCGTCGTGGTGTCTCTTGTGTCGGTAGTTCCCCGGGCCGCCGGACAAGAGCTGATCACTTGGTCGGACATCGAGAATGCCTTCGCCGGGACGTTCGCCGTCCCGATGGGCACGGACGGGGACTACCGTTTCGGTTACTCCAGCGGCGTTCATGCCCAGTTGAGCAACGGACATCTGCTGGTTATCGGTCACTCATACTACCCCGTGCAGGCGGAGATCGAGCTGCCGGCGGTTCTCGACGGTCGGCTGGCCACGCGCGTGGGTGACTGGATGGACGTCACCGGCGGGTTGCTCCCGGACGGTTGGTCCGGCGGTCCGGCGTATGGGTTGGCGGGGTTGCTGGAGGTCGGCACGCGGATACATTTCACCAAGAACCAGTGGTACAACGGCGCGGGCACGGACTGGCAGAACCAGGGCTACCGCGAAATTGAATACACCGGCGGGACGTACGGCCCAGCGGGAGACGCCATGGGGATGTGGACCGTAAACCATCCGCTCGGCCATCACCAACGCGTTGCCGGATACATGAGCTATGCGCGGCCGGATATCCGGAACGATGGGTATACCTACCTGGCCGGGCTCGAAGGAACCTCCGGCTCTGCGGCGGGGCGATGGGGCCCGAACCTGTTCGCCATCGATCCCACCCCGGGCAGCGGGGGCGATCCGGACGCCGTGGGCGGCGCGGTCCTGATCTGTCATCCCGACGAGGCCCGCCAGGCGCCCGACGTGCTGCCGTCCAACGCCACCGACCCGTGGTGGGTCGCCAATGGCGACAGCAACAAGCAGTGGTGGATCGCCAACAAGGTCGTTGACATGGAATGGATCGAGACCGACACGCGTCACGGGGTCGTGGCCCTGGTCGTGCGTGGACTCGGGGAGAAGTGGTACGGCCTCCCCGACGTCGGCGACCTGCACGATCCGTACGGGGGAGGGTCCGGTTACCACGCCGAAGGCTGGACGCTGGAGGCTTGGATCTACGATCCCGATGATCTGATGGCCGTCTACAATGGCCAGCGCGACCCCTGGAGCCTGAGCCCCGTCGAGGCCGTCCTGCTCATCGAGCGCCTGCCGGGGTCAGCCCAGGAAACCTACTACAGCACGATCGACGCGGGAAGAACGAGGGTCAATGTTGAGATGACCTATCGCGACGGGCGACTGATCCTGCTACACGAGGGCGCCTACCCCGCCGGCCAGTATGAGAGCACGCCCAAGGGATACGTCTTCCAGTTCGGCGCCGGACCCACCAACCAGGCGCCTACCGTCGATGCCGGCAGCAACCAGTCCATCACCCTGCCGACCGACACCGTCAGCCTCGATGGCACGGTCAGCGATGACGGCCTCCCCGACCCGCCTGCGGCCTACACCGTCCTATGGACCAAGGATACCGGGCCGGGCACGGTCAACTTCGGCAACGCCAACGCCGTCGACACCACCGCCACCTTCAGCACCGACGGGGTGTACGTGCTCCAGCTCGAGGCCGACGACTCGGCGCTGCAGGCGACCGACACCGTGACCATCACGGTCAACCCGGCCGGAGGCGAGCAGGACGCCAATATCACCACGGCCAACAGCTACGACGACGCCTGGGAGAGCGGACCGGGCGGCTGGGTGGACTACTGCCAGGGCTTGTATGCCGCCTGGTCGGGCACCGACGGGTTCGTGGTGCACCTGGGCGACTCGATCACCTACGCCAACCCGTTCGGCCAATGGGCTCGTTACGGCTCGGGTAAGACCCAGTCGGACATCGACATCTGCAACTGGATGCACTCGGACGTCTGGGGCGACGGCACGAACAACAGTGCCAACGGCTGGTACCTTGCGGCGTACGACCAGCCCGGCGGGCGGAGTTTTACCGCCGAGAGCGGCATTCGCACCGACCAGTACCTGGTCGGCAGCATGGACCTGCCGAGCATGGACCAGATGTACACCCCCGGCTTCACCAACCCCGACGGCAAGCAGTACCTCGATTCGGTGATGGCGACCATCCTACTGGGCACCAACGACGCCAGCAGCAACCGCACGCCGTCGGCGATGATTGCCGATCTGGAGGCGATCGTGGACAAGCTGCTGGCGCAGAACATCATTCCGGTGCTCTCGACGCTTCCGCCCAAGCGGAATGATCAGACCGACGTACAGAACTACAACACCGAGATTCGCGCCCTGGCACAGACCAAGAAGCTTCCGCTGATCGACTTCTACCAGGAGGTTCTGCGTCGTCGTCCGGGCACGACGTGGGACGGCACGCTGATCAGCAGCGACGGCATCCACCCGTCGTACGACGGTGGCGGCTACCCCTCCTCGAGCGATCCGTACCAAAGCAGCGGCGAGCCGCTGAGCTATGTGGGCTACCTGCTGCGGTGCTGGCTGACGGTTCAGAAGATCGACGAGATCAAGACGAAGGTCATCGATGCGGCCCCGTCGGACACCACGCCGCCGGCTGACATCACCGACCTGGCAGCGGGCAACCCGACGGTCAACAGCATCGATCTGACCTGGACCGCGCCGGGCGACGACGGAAGCACCGGCACGGCCAGCAGTTACGACGTGCGGTACTCGACCAGCGTCATCGACGCCGGCAACTGGGCCAGTGCGACCCAGGCCAGTGGCGAACCGACGCCGCAGGCGGCCGGTTCGTCTGAGAGCATGACGGTGAGTGGCCTGAGTGCCAGCACGACCTACTACTTTGCCATCAAGACAAGCGACGAAGTGCCGAACGAATCGGGCCTGTCCAATGTGGTCAGCGAGACCACGCTGGCCGGCGCGCCGACCGTGTGGAATGTCTCGACGGTTATCGAGTTGGAGAATGCGGTCCGCGACTACAGCGCCGGCGACGAGATCGTGCTGGCAGTCGGCACCTATGTGGTGGAGGCCTACCTAAACCTGGACAACGGCCAGGGGCTGATCCACGGG
>CBFCZG010000397.1:0-3932 GCA_965602375.1 uncultured Phycisphaerae bacterium
CAGTACAGCGCCCACGGATCGCCACCGTACTCGACTGCAAGCCGATGGGTCAGACAGATCTCGAAGGCATCGCCCGCTGCGATGTGGTCCTTCGCCGTCTGCACCAGCTCGCCGTAGCCGTCCCGGTCAAAGAAGGCCCTCACCGGGCCCCGGGCTACTTCCTGCGGGCCGGCCGGCTCGCCTGGTGCGTCGGGTGCGAAGCGTCGCACACGGTCGAGCAACGCCGCCGCCGCTCGGTGCGCCCGGCTGTGCGCCTGATCGGCACGGTCGGCCTGGCCGAGGGCGCACACATAGGAGCGGTTCGTATCGTGGTCATGTGCCAGCAGCGAATCGACAGCCATCAGACAGCCGTCGGGCAGATGCACATCCTGCCGAGCGGCCGGCGGCACGTTCTCGATGAAATGCAACAGCTCGTAGCCGAGATACCCGACCAGCCCTCCACGAAACGGTACTTCGTACCCCTGCGCAGACTCGGTCTGCTCGGGTGGGGATCGGTGCGCAAGCCACCGACGCAAGAACAGGAACGGATCGGCGGCGAAGCGCCGCACCTTTGGCGCCTGAATCGGGAAACCGTCGGCGGCTTGACGGCGGACGACAGTCACCTCGCCGGGGTTACCAAGGACGTGCCCCGACTGGCGACGAAACGTCACTACGGCGGCCGGATCCCCCCCGACGAAGGAAAACCGGCCCAGCCGACCGTCGTGCAGCGCACTGTCGAGCAGAAAGCAATGGCTCGCGCCGTCCCACATGCGAACGTAGCGATGGATCGGTAGCGCCAATTCGACCGGCTCGACCACAAGGGCCGTCGTCGGCTTCTGCCGCGCCTCGACGGTGTCGGCTGCAAGCGCCATCGGTCTCCGCAATGTCTTCTACAGCGCCATCCCCAGCCATTCGATCTCGTAGGCGCCTCGATTCTGCCACGACCCGGCTGGATCGATCAAGGCCAGGCGGCCTACCGTAGCATCGTGCGGGCCGTACGAATCCAGAACCAGCTCGAACTTGCCGATGGCCTGTCGCTTGTCGCCCAGGATCAAATATGCCAGCGCTTCCTGCTCCGGGGCACGATAGGGATCCCAGCCAGAGGTCTCGGCCCGGAGGTTGCCGCGGCGACGCTTGCGGAAAGACATCGTGATTCTGACCGATTCAAGCATCTGCTCGGCCAGTTGGCGCGCCCCGGCACACCGCCCGATCCGAAGGTTCGCCAGCGCCGCACTGAACATCTCTACCGGGCTGATGGCCCCTTCGGTCCAGCCGATCGGGAACCGCCGACTGGCAGCCTGTTCCCAAAGCTCCTGTGCGGCCGACCAGCGACCACGGGCCCACTCCGTCAGGCCCAGTCCGTACAGAGCATGGGCGTCGTTACCGCGGTGGGATCGCGCATGGCCCATCGTCGGCGGCAGCCGCAGCGACGCTCGGAAATGCTTCTCTGCCTGTTCGAGCTTGCCGCTCTTCATGGCCAGACGCGCCAGGGCCGTGTGACACTCGTAGAAGCAGAGCTTGAGCGTTCGCTCACCCTCCCAGGGGCTGAACTCGTTGCGGGTCATGACCTCCAGCGACTCGGCGTAGCGCCCCACGTCACGCAAGGCTGTGGCCAGAAGGCGCAGGATCTTGTCGCAATTGGGTATACGCGTCAGCGCGCGCTTGAGCATCGCCACACGCTCCCGCAACCGGCCGAGATGGCAGAGCACCAACGAAGCCTCCTCGACCAGGTGGGAATCGTACGGCTCGGCGGCCAACGCTACTCGATAGTGCTCCCAAGCTTCGCTGCTTCGTCGATCTCGGAACAGCAGGTAACCCAGGTTGCGGCGCGCGCCGGCCAAACGGGGCTCGCGCTGTACGGCTCGCCTCCAGTACTTCTGGGTAGCCGTACCGTTCATCTGCCGGGTCGACAGACACCCGCGCCAGTAGAGGAAACGCCCGCTTTTCGGCCGCTGACGGCACGCCCAGTCGAGCACCTCAATCGATTCCCAGCGGTGCGGCACGCCGGCCGCCCAGTCGGCTTCGGCTGCCCGATCCAAGAGCTGCGACGATTCGGCCGGTGATTCCTCCCGCAACCACCAGGCCAGCGTGATCAGCAGCATAGGCGACGCGGCAAACGACTTTTCCCCTGTGGCGGTGCGCAACAGGAGTGCGGCGTCTTCCGTGGCACCAAGGTGGGCCAGATCCCAGGCGATTTCCAGGAACCAGTCGGCATCGCCGGCGCAACGGTCGATCACGATTTGCCATGCCGACCGCGCTGCCGCTTCGCCGTCGGCAAGCAGCCAAAGCTCAACGTCAAGCCCGGGGTGCGCGGGCCAGCGCTGCGCGAGACGATCCAACTCCGCCTTGGCGCCGCCCAGATTGCCGGCCATGCCGAGCAGACGTGCACGCAGCAAACCCACCCCAAGATCGTCCGGGGCGTGTCTGGCCAGCAGCGAGACGGTGGCAAGAGCGGCATCGATCCTGCCCTGTCGGGCCTGACAACGCGCCTCGCCCGCCAGCGCCCGGGTCCGCAGCGGCTTGGACTTTGCAGCGTGCCGATACGCTGCTTCGGCCTCGCCGATCCGCCCCAGACGCATCAGTACGTCGGCCAGCGCGGCGTGCCATCGCGCATCACGCCGCGCCGGCTGAACCTTCTTTAGCCCGGCCAAGGCTTGTGCGTGCTCGAAGCGACGCAAATGCAGCTCGGCGCTGGCCAGAGCAACTTCGAGTGGATCCGACTTCTGGCTACAGGCCTGCTTGAGGAGTCGCTCGGCCTCACCTTCGCTGTTGAGATCCAGATGCATGCGGGCTTTGCCTACCGCGTCCTTGGGCAGCGCGTCGAGCCGAGCTTTCTTGAACGCGCTTCGTTCGGCCTCGTTGGCCTGCTCAGGCGGCTGAAGGTCGCCCTCCAGCAGGACTTGGCGACCACGACGAACCACGGCGCGCATAGGCTGCTGTTCAGGCCAGGTGGGCAATCCAATGACCTTGCACTGTCCCGGCACAAGACGCACGGATCGACTCAACAGCGTCTTGCGTCCGGCTACCACCTCCAGCTTTGCACTGGGCAAAGGTATGGGACTGAGCAGCCGCAATTCCGGCGATGCCGGTTTGGCCTGCCGTGTCGAAACACCCACTGCAAGCGACTCCGACGCTGCTGCGATGTCGCCGGTGCCGGCGATGGGGTACCACGTCTCGCAGAATTCCAGGGATTGTGCGGGCTCCATACGATCGACCATGCCCTGGTTGTGTCGCAGGCCTGCCTGAATCTCGCCGTAGTGCTCGCCGTTCATGCCGAATAGGCGCGACCAGATCAGCCCGTCCTCCCCGTGCCCCCACGAGAAAAACTTCTTGCCCGGCATGACCTCGGGGTCGGCCACGTGCACCACCCCGTGTCCCCTGCCGTGGTCGTAGCCGCCGAACCACGACTGACCCAGTGCGATGGCGAACAGATCGGAGCTGTGCAGTCGACTGCGGTACCAGGTGTAGTCGCGCCCTTCGGCCACCGGAAACGGGATGACGTCCCCGCGAACGTCGCCCATGGTAGCTCGCACCTGCATGCGAAAGTCGTGGCTCATCCACACCGCCGCATTGGCCCAGTACATGTAGCCGTAAGGCACATCCGTCGGGTTGGCCAATCGCGTATGCACGTGCAGCCGTGCGTCGTCGGGATGCAGCGTGAAATCGACTTCCCAGTGCATGCGCGTGCACCAGTGGTAGGCTGCGATGCTGATGGTGGCCGAGCCGTCGGAGGCCCGTTTGCACGCCCACTGTACCGGCCAGGCCGTGCTGACCGTGTGACCGCGCGGGAAATTGCACTCCAGGCCGAGCGGATACCAAGCTCCGCGGAGGTGGACACGGCCGTAGCGAAGTAGTTCAGGTGTGACAAAGCACTCCTGTCGGTTGGTTCGGTCGAACAGACTGTACAGGTGGGCGCCCAGCTCGGGGATGATCGTGGCCCGCAGGTAGCGGTT
>CBFCZG010000398.1:0-3919 GCA_965602375.1 uncultured Phycisphaerae bacterium
CGCACGTTCGGCGCGTTGGGATCGCCTAATCCGGCGTACCCGCCCCGCAGCGCGACATCATCGAGCAACAGGAATGTGGCCGTCCGCTGATCGTTCGGCTCCATCCGCAGCAAGGGTACGTAGGTCCCTCCAGCCACATGAATCTCCGCTACGCCCGCGTTGGGGTCTCCAGCATCGCCCAGCGCGTCCTGCAAGTCGTTGTAGGCCGTCATCCAACTCAGGCCATCGCCACCGTCGGGAGCGTCGTCATCAACAAAGCGCAGACTTTCGCCCCGTACCCCCGCCACGAGGAGCATTACGCTCGCTACGACAGATACGATCAATTCAGGTCTGTCAGAGTTCATACCATCACCTCCCCAGCACTATGGCCCTGTCGACCTGCCCCTCTCGCTGCTCCGAATCACCCCGGATTAACAGGAGAGGCGGTCACGTTAACGATGGCTGTCTCACCCCAATTCCAAACTCCGGTGGCAAAAGAGGCACCCCATGAGGTAACGCCGTCAGTTTACCGACGAGGCACTATCAATGCAAGAGTTGTAAGCGGGTAGGAACGACCGGCGGCGCGGCCGGTGGGACGCAGGTGGGCTGACCGAAACCGCCCAATCCGAGCGCACGATGTTGGCCCGGTGGGCTTCCGGAGCACCCAACGTTATGAAAACGCCAACGATCACGACAGGCTGCGTGACGACCGGGTCATTGGCCCGCGCCCGTTCCGGATTCCGCCGCCCATATTCTGGTCGAGCACCTGCGTCCCAAGGCGCTCAAGTTGATCGGTGGTGGGTTGTGGTTCTTGACGGTATCTTCCGTTGACAAAGAACTTTACGTTCGGTGTAAGCACAGGGAGATTGAAACCGATGCGCCGGCATGGGCGCGGGTGGTGCACCTTTGGGGGGGGACGGCGGGTGGTCGGACCCGCTGGCGAATGTCTACTTGACGCGTTCGGGCAAAAGTAGTATCAGCGGAGACGCACTGGCAGGAATCGCCGGCCTGGGAGCATTGCGGCCGGACGGGGCGTACAAGTCGTAACCTTTCGCGTTTGTTTTCTGATCGCGATTGGGTGGAGGCCGCGTCGGCTGACGGCAAAGTTGCACACGGGTCGGGCGAGCGTCTGTTTGTGGCGGCGCGAGCAAAGAAGTTGCCGGTGCCCCCAATCTCGGGGCCGGCTGTGCCGTGTGCTGTTCGGATGCAGCAAGGTTGGGCAGCCGTAACCAGAACCGGAGAACGTAGCGGTTGAATCACGCGCGCCCCCTGCCGCTTGGCACGGGGTAGGTGTCGCGTGCTGGCGGCAGGCACCTCGTAGCAGGACCTGTGTACCGATCACTGCTGGGCCAAGCCACGCGACCGCTCGCCGCCGCCTGACTACCCGCACTCAACGCTTGACGCGCCGGACGGGAGGGGATATAGGTGAAAAGTCACGTTCAGGAACCGGGGCCGCGGTGTTGCTTGTAGTGGTAGCGGCGCCGGACATGCGGGTCAGACAGGTCGCTCCCCACCCCCAAAGGCCGATCGGGCCAACGGTTATGTCCGATCGGAGGCGTGTTACTGGAGAACCGTTCATCTCAGGGCGAGATCGGCGTTGACCGGTTTAGAACGGTTCAGTACGGTGACCCTTGTCGCCTATCCACGACGAGCAGCGTGGCCAATGTCTGTCGCGTCATAGGCACGAAAGCAGGGAGTGAGGCAGCCGAAGGCGCGTTTTGCCCTGGCACGTAGCGGCCATTGCATGACCGTTTTCCTTCTACGTGTCCGACGTGCTCATGCTGCGGCTCTGATCGCGATCCGGGCGAGGCGCCGTGAGCGTATGGGTTGACCGAGGGCGTAAGTGGTACAGCCTGACAGAACGTGTCGAACATGATGCGATACGAGCTGGAAAACGCAATGGCGGAGCCCTCAGTATCCAGTCTTTGCTGTCATCCGGTGAGCCGCAGGCCCGCGGGTCGTGCGTAAGTGAGATGGCAAGCGTCGCTCTGGGAATTCGTTTCCAGCCTCATGCCTTGGCGCCCACGAGGCAGTCGGCTCTACGCCGAGGGACCGTTCCCTGTTACGAGCAGGTTGCCCGCGTGATTCGCGCCCGACTTGTCGGGCTGGCGGACGAACCGCCTCGACGTTTGGCGAACGAGCGAGAGCTCTGCCGCATCGACGGCGTTTCGCGCATCACTATCCGCAGAGCCCTGGACATTCTCCAGGCGGAAGGCCTGATCGACCGCACGAGGAAGCGCGGAACGATAACGGTACCAATCGGCATTCGCGCCTGGCGGCGGCTGAGGAGATCGCGCCTTATCAAGGTGATCACCAGCCATGTTGCCCAGTCAGATCGAGTCACCAGCCTGTACGGAGTGATTCACCAAGGCATCTTCTCTCGCGCCGGACGGCACGGGTACAGCGTGGCTACCAAGCACGTGCGAGGCCCGTTTCCACCTATTGGCCCGGGCTACAATCCGGAAGAGGCGTCGGAAACCGTCGGTGTGATCATGACGGCCGTGCCGGACGAGCGCATGATCGCCATGCACGTCGACGCAGGATATCCGGTTGTCTGTGCGGACTACTGGCCGAGAAACCCTAGAGCCGACGGGGTCGTGGCCGACTGCTTTAGCGAAGGGCAGGCGGCCGTCGAGTTCCTGTTGGGGCAGGGCCACAGCAACATCTTCTATCTCGGCAACCTGACCGGTAAAGGGGCGGACGAGCAACACGAAGCCGATGCGGACCTTCTAATGGCTGGCTGTCGGCGGGGCCTGGCGCAAGCGGGCCTGGCGCTGCCTGCTGAACATGTCAGGTTCTGCCGTGCCATACCCGAACACATTGCCGAAACTGTGGCCTGGTATAGGTCGTTGTCGAACCGCCCGACGGCCGGGGTGGTCTTCTCGAGCCCGACGATGAACCTGTTCCGCGAGGCGATGGCACGTTATGACATCCTGTGCCCGCGCGACGTATCGCTGATCACAAAGGGAATCCACGGTGATTCGCTGGATGCTGCTGCGATGCGGTTTGACGCCTTCGGCGTGGGGGAATGGGCGGTGGATCTTCTTCTCGACCGGGCGTCGGGCCGTCGCAAGGACGGGGTCCGCGTGGCAGTGGCGTCGACGGTACATCGCGGCAAGACGGTTCGGCGGCTGTTAAAAAGGACATGACGCCCATTAGGCGGTTGGAGGTCGGCGGGCTGGCGCACGGGGGGCCTGCCGGCGGCGCAGGTGTTGCCGCCAACGGACGCCCCAGTGCTCGTGCGTTGCATTTGGTCATTCGCGTAAGCGCTTGGTTTACAGGGCGATAGAGGGCGACCGTTCATTGGTTATGACCTATTGTTTTTTCTTTTGCGCACAGGGTTCGGTGGGCTGGGTGACCGGGCGACGTGAGGCCCGGTTTTATGGCGATTTATAAGTCTTTTGAAAACAAGGTCTTAGATGCGGCCGGTCGCGAACGTCTGCGGCATCGCGGGCTCCTGGTACGGTGTTTGCGCGGGGTAATAAGCTGCGAGCGAGCGCGGCGCTCCAGTTCGATGGTGGTGCCTGTCGTGTATCCGCGTGTCGTGGACGTAATGTCGCTGTCCGGGCTGGGCGATGGCGAGCCCGGCCGGGCAGTCCACGCAGTTCTGTGGTAGGTGGGGCGAGGAAGCGTCGCCCGTGCGAGATGCGCGGGTGGCGCGCAGTCCGTCCGGTGCCTGAAAGCGTGTGATCTTCCAGGCACGGGAGGCGGGTTTCTTGTTGTGCGCCGGTCACGGGCCTGGTGAGCTTTGGCTCGAGCAGCACCGTGACAGGCCGGAGGCAATGTTTCCCTGGGATGGCTTTCCTTCGTACAGGCCGGTTTTTTGCAGGTGCGTGCGCGCCGCCGCAGGCGTCGGCGGTGTAGGTGCATATGGCGCTATGGACTACCCGGTCCTATCGGGCCGGATGCAGTTGCCCATAAGGAGATGGACCCTGTGTGG
>CBFCZG010000399.1:0-3911 GCA_965602375.1 uncultured Phycisphaerae bacterium
AGTAGGTCGTGCTGGCGCTCAGGCCGCTGACCGTGAAGCTCTCAGACGAGCCGGCCACCTGCGGCGCCGGCTCGCCGGTGGCCTGTGTGGCGCTGGCCCAGTTGCCCTCGTCGATGGACGAAGTGGAGTAGCGTACGTCATAACTGCTGGCCGTGCCGGTGCTTCCGTCGTCGCCAGGCGCCGTCCAACTGAGGTCCACGCTGTCGGAGGTGACGTTACCGGTGGCCAAGTCACTGACCGCGGCCGGTGCGGTGGTATCGCCCGGGCCGCCACCGTCTACCTGCCACACGTGCACCATCGCGCGATCGCCCGTCTCGCCTGTACCGTCCATCAGGTAGAGATAGCCGTTGGCCAAGTCAAAGCCCAACGAGCAGGTCGGCCCGTATCGATAGTCTTTCGTCGCCAGGAACCGGTCCTGGACGTAGATGCAACCGTAAGGCCTGGGTTCGTACGGCTGCATGGCGCCGGTCGCCACACGCTCGAGATCACTGACGTTGAAGAACGACAGATAGATCTGACTGTACGTTGAATGCCAACCACGGCCGCCGCCACCGGTTGGCGTCGTGCTGGGAATATCGTAATCGGTGAGGCCTGCGACCGCCGCTTCGGCCGCACCATACCAGATGTCGCCGTGACCCATGCGCGACACGACAGCAATGGCTCGCTTGCCCCCGCCTTCAGCCCAGATCGCATCGAGATGCTCGGTCTTGTAGGTAAAGGTATCCAACTGCTGGGCCTGGGGGCCCGTGGCCTGCGCGTGTTGCATCAGAACGTCGGCACCCGTCCAACCGTAATGAGCCGGCAGCGAACCGCCTTCCCACGGCGCGACCGCAAACAGCCCGGGGCCCGACAGATTGGTGCCGCCATGCCCCGCGATCAACTGCCCGCCGTTACCCAAGACCAGGCTACGTCCGTTGGTGTAGGTATCTGCCCACGCCTGAGGGATCTGGAAATGGTACCGCCCGGTCGAGGACCACGGGATGTGGTCGGGTTGTCCATACACATCACCGATGAACCACGCGCCGACGCCCGTCTGCGAGAGATCCATATACAGCGCCCCGTGGGCGGGTTCGTCGAGCGGGCCGGCGTAGAAACGATAGTACCCGTAGTAGATGCGTTCGCCGACGCCGCTGCCGCCAGGGTGATAGCCCAGATGCGCCCAGAGGGCGTTGCCGCCCGACTGGGTGAAAGGCCACGGCGTGGCGAAATCCTGTAACTGCGTCGCACGCGGCAGCTGATTCCTGTCGGAGGTGATCACCGGCTGGGGAATGCTGACCTCACCAACCATGCCGTCGGTGATGAAGCCAACGGCATACAGCGAGCCGGGCAGTTCGGTCTGTGGATCATAACCCGGGTTGCCGTTGGGGTAGCATGTCATACCGTAACCCGCATACCCCCACTTGGTGGGCGACGAGATATCCGGGAACCGGAAGCCGCCCAGGTACGTCAGATCGTTGTGGGGGTCAACCAAGTTGCCGCCATAGCTGAAGCTCGGCACGTTGATCGCCACCGTGGCCGGGGCCGACTCATTGCCGTTCCTGGTACTGTTCGGGTTACCCGACCAATACGGCCAGCCTTGTACGGCGTCGTCCACCGCCACCACTTCATAGGTGTAGTTGGCCCCGGCCTTGGCTTCGTAGTCTCGCCATTCAAGATTGCTGCCGTAATACGAGACCCATTGACGTGTCAGCGAGCCCTTGAGTTTCATCCCCGTGCCATCGTCACGGTACACGTAGTATCGCGTGACACCGGTCGAGACCCCGTTGACACCACCCGGATCGGTCGGCTCGTTCCAGGTCAGTTGGACCACGGAATCGCCGGCCTCCGCCGACGTCGACACCATCGATGCCTGTAGGTTGACCGGTGGGTTCGGTGGCGTGATATCCGCCTCATCGGTCAGTTCGATCTTGGTCAGCACGTAGTTGGGATTGAATGCACTCAGACTGATATTGATCCGATACTGCTGGCCGGCCGTCGGCACCGCGTTCGGCGTTAACTTGGTCGTATCGGTGGTCACGTTAAGGACGATCTCCGCCGTGCCTTTGCCTGGGATTTTCGTGGCGCCGCCGTCCTGATACATCGTGTTCCAGGGCTCGGACAACGTTGCCCCGGCCGGACTATCGGCGTCGATAAAGCTCAGACGCGCATGGATGTACGTGGTCGATACACCCTGATTGTAGAAGGTGGCTATCACCCGATGCGGCGGCTGGAAATCGATCGGGCTGGTGCCCTCGATGCCGTAGTAGGTCACATTGTTGCCGGGACTGGAGCCCGAATCGGCAATGCCCTCATGATCCGGGTTGCCATCGGGGTCGACGTAGGCCGTATTGGCCGAATGCCGAATGATCTGATTCCACGTGGGGTACTGCGTGCCGAAGGTGGATTGGGCGTCGCTGTCGTGAAAATCCACCAGCAACCATCGCGTTGCATGCGCCGGCGTCGCCGCCAAGACGCACACGATAGCCAACCCCAGCGCCATTTGTCTGACCGAACTCATCGTAAAGTCTCCATTTGCAGGTGTTTATGTGCCCGGCATCCGCTCCGGGGTCTCTGTTTCTGACTCCGGCGTGTCCGACCAGACCGCGATGGCCGAGCAAGCCGAATCTCACGCGAAAATGATTTGACATAGCCACGCCGGTCGAGCGGCAGACCTGTCAGCCGCTCGACCCGCACTGCCCAGGCCGCCGTCCGATTGGAGCGGTTTGCCAATGGGAAGCGCGCCGCGCGACACTCCCGGCGAAACAACACTAGCGCATGCAATAGGCGTACCACAAACGTGGTCGGGTTTCTGACCCAGCCCCGACTGTGCCGCGTAATCACTCTGAGGCGCGGTTGCAGGACGTGCCTTCATTTGCGCCCCGACTCGGCGTCTTGCCTCGGATGTTGACGAGCCACAACATCGCACCGCTTGTGGACGTAACCCACGTTCTCCAAAAGCGATATCACGATGTTTTATGGAAACACAGGCGAGCAACTGCGGTGCCGGCAAATCAATTGGAACCGGTTATTGACCCAGCGGGCCCGTATGCTATGCTGTGCGCCGTGGGGCCCTGTCTGAGTCGTGCAAGCTGCGAGATCGTGCGCGATGGCCAGACCCGCTGTGTACATAAGACTCGCCGAGGCCATTCAACAGGCGGTGGCGCCCTACGAGGACGGCTGGGAAATCCCATCGGTGCGGAGTCTGGCCAGACACCATTCCGTCTCGCGAAACACCGTCCGGCGGGCCTTGGCTATCCTCTCCGAGCAAGGTGACATCGCGCTCAACGGCGAAGGCCGACCGTATGTTCGCCGTCGATCGGTCGAGATGCCGGCCTTCTGCAAGCCGTATCCCGCGGCCGCCCTGATCTCTCAGGCCACCGTGGACCTGGCAGGCGATGACTATACGCCACGACTGCTGGCAAGCTTCCTCAGCGTTCTGTCGCAGCGTATCCGGACCGGCATCGTACCCATCACGAAATGGATGCACGTCAGGCCGATCCCGGGAGGTGTGGCCATCGGGCCGCCTGAGTCGCGCTACAGCGCAGTGGCCTTTCGGTCGGGGGCGCCCGAGCCGCTCCTGGCCGAGTTGGTTTCGGGCGGGGCGATCGTCATGACGCTCGACGGACTTTCCGACGTCGTGGGCGTGGATTGTGTCGCTGTCGATTGCGAGAACGAGGCCGATATGGCCGCCGAGTATTTGAGCGGCCTGGGGCATCGACATATCGGTTTCGTCGGTGTGCGGTGGCACGTGACCATGAGCCATTGGGCCGACGGCATGGACCCGGATTGCCGAAGGTTCAGCCACGCTCTGCTGCGTGCCAAACAGCGACTGGGATTGAACCCCGCGCCTGCATACCACGTCGAGTATCAGGTCGATTTGGCTCGCTCCGACTCGGCGCTTCGGGCAACGATGGACCGTCTGTATCGGCTCC
>CBFCZG010000400.1:0-3870 GCA_965602375.1 uncultured Phycisphaerae bacterium
GGAGGATCTGTGGGAGGGCTTCTTCTGCCCGTCTCAGAACCGTCGAAACACCATGGCCGAGGAGTCGGCCGAGCTGGACCCGACCCACGATCACGAGGGCTATCCCGTCGTGTACAAGTACGCCTCGGGCTACATAGTCAACCGCATGCTGCGTTCGGCAGCCAACAATAACGACGGCCAGCCCGTGCGGCTGCCTCGGAACCTGACGACGCCGTCGGCTCCGAACATCTTCGGCTCGTGCGATACCACTCTTGATGCAGGGAATGGCGTGCAGCAATATACGGCCCAGGCGGTCAGCGACGATGAACTCACCGCCCCGGCTGAGTGCATTTATATGTGCGACAGCCTGGACTATCATGCAGGGAACTCCACTACGATCAGCCCCTTCGACGGCCCCGGCGCCTACGCCAGCGCCGGCATGTGGTATCTCCAAAGGGGTGGCCAGCCGCCCATGGCAGCGCTGCTGGGTGCCCGGCATCTCGGGCGGGCCAACGTCCTCTACGCCGACAGTCACGTTTCGCGAGACAACATCGTGCCACGCAACAAGCGCGGCGAACTGGTGGTCGCGTCGACTTTTGGCGACTACACCGAGGATCCCGAGATCGGGAACCAGTTTCACGTGATTCCGGAGTGGCGCAAGTTCCAGGTGAAGTGAAGGATTAGGCGCGGTGGACGGCGACCGGTGTGACGGCTCGCGAGAGCACGGACGCGGGGAGCGAGTTTTTGGTTACGGCGAGGGAGCGATATAGGGAGTGAAAAGGTGATACGTCAGCTTCTGGTGATGTGTGGGTTGTTGGGCGCGGCCGCCTGCCTGGCCGGTTGCGGTGACGACGCGAACCTGGAGGATTATTCGGCCCCGCTGAGGGTGGTCGAGCGGACCGAGTTCTACCTGACCGGGCTGAAGGACAAGAGACTGCCCAGCCCCGACTTCGACGGGAACAACAGCCTGGCCCTTTCGTTCTCGGGTGAGTTGATCCGGCTGACCCTGCCGGCGGCGGTGGACAGCGGCATCAAGGACGCGTCGCGCAAGCAGCAGGCGGCCGACAAGTGCGAGCAGCTCAAGAAACTCTTCGACGAGCAGGTCGACGCGCCTGCCCGGGAGAGCCCGCCGCAGATCGACAAGGCCGTTGCCGGCGTCGAACAGTGCCTGGCGATCGTGGCAGAGGTGAAGGATATGCTCGGCGGCTGATGGCGGCCCGCGCGGCCCTCGCGCACCGGCGGTCGGCGCGTTCAGGGCGCGCGCCCCGCCGGAGGGAGTAATCATGTCCAGCCGAAGCCGTTCGCGTTCGAGGCGGAGGGGGTTTACGCTCATCGAGCTGTTGGTGGTGGTGGCGATCATCGCCTTGCTGGTTTCAATCTTGCTGCCCAGCCTGAGCAAGGCCCGCGAGCAGGCCAAGGCCGCCGTGTGCGCGTCGAACCTGAGAGGCTTTGGACAGGCCAGCGCGGTTTATGAGACTGACCATGAATCCTTCGTGCCGTGCGACCCGTGGGAGTGCATGCCCTTCGCACCTCGGAATGCGCCCGGGGTGGAGCCCCGCAACCCGAACAACTTTGACGAACGGGCCGACCCGGCCCATGGCTGGCTGGTCATGTATGGCATGCAGATCAAACCGGACATCAGGCGAATGGCCCCCGCCTATGACGCTTGGGAGCAATTCGCATACGGGTTCCGCATGCAGAGCAACTCCAACCCGGAGGATCTGTGGGAGGGCTTCTTCTGCCCGTCTCAGAACCGCCGGAACACGATGATGGAGGAGTCACCCGAACTCGACCCCCTCCATGACCACGAGGGTTATCCCGTCATATACAAGTACGCGTCGGGCTACATGATCAATCGGCACCTCCGCTCGGCGACTACCAAGGGCGACCGGAAGGGCGTCCGCTGGCCGTCCAGCCCCAGTGTCAACTACATGGACGGGACGCACGGGCCGAGCGGCGGCGACGACAACATCTTTGGTGCGTCCGGTCGCGACGGGGTCTATATCGAGGTTGATGGCGTCCTGGCCTACTGGCAGACCCAGGCGGTCAACATGTCGGAAGTCGTCGCACCGGCTGAAGTCATGTACATGTGTGACAGCCTCGATTACCACCTGGCGCCGTCTGAAGGTTCGCCGTCTGCCAACTCCATCCCGTACACGGGCACCGGCTGGACAGCCGGCACCGAGCAGTCTGCCGGTCTGTGGTACAATCCATACCCGGCCGCCGGAGGTACCTCGGCAGGGCCTGGCACCACGCATCGCCAGCATGTGGTCCTCGGTGCTCGGCACCTCACCAAAGCCAACGTCCTCTACGCCGACGGGCACTGCGGCAATGAAAACCAGGTTCCGCGCGACAAGCGCGGCAGTCTGGTGATCGCCTCCACCTTCGCCGACTACATGGACAGCTATCAGATGGGCACCCAGCACCATCTGGCGCCCTTCGGCCGCAGCCCCTAGCATGCGCTCTGCCTCGACGGCAAGGCAACCATCCCGTACAATTACGCAGGCATTGACGTCGAACCTGTCGCCGAAGCTGGTTCGGCCCGGCCGAGGCTCGCGCGGTGCGTTCGGCCGTCAACGTGTTGTGTTCCAGGGGAGGAGAATTCCTGTGACGCGATGGCTGACCGGCCTGCTGACGATAGCGAGTGTGGGTATCTGCTTTGTCGGCTGCGGTGACGAGGCCGACCTGAAGAGCTACTCCGAGCCGTTGCGGGTCGCCGAGCGAACGGCGCTGTATCTTCAGGGACTGCGAGACAAGAACCTGCCGAGGGCGGATTTCGTGGCCTCGCGCGATATAACGTTTTCCGAATCTCGCGCGCTTATCGACATCACGCTGCCCAGTGCCATCAGCACCGGTGTCAAAGATGCGGCACTCAAGAACCAACTAACGGGCAAGGTGGAAGAACTCCAGCGCGTCTTTCAGGATCAGGTTGTTTCAGCGGTTTCCGGTGAGTCCATCGAACGCGACAAGGCGTCGTCCGGGTGCGATCGGTGCCTGGCGATCGTGGCGGAGATTCGAAAGCTGCTGGGCGGCAAGTAAGCCGCTGCGTAGCCGCGCTGCCCGGCCATCGGAAGGAAAGTAGGATGTCTGCAAGACGTACGGGCTTTACGCTGATCGAACTTTTGGTGGTGGTGGCGATTATCGCGCTGTTGGTCTCGATTCTGCTGCCGAGCCTGAACAAGGCCCGCGAGCAGGCCAAAGCGAGCGTCTGTGCCAGTCAGCTCAGGTCGTTCGGTCAGGCGAGCGCGATTTACGAGAGCGAGTACGACTCCTTTGTACCGTGCGATCCCTGGTGGAAGATGCCCGACTACCCGACGGGGCATCCCGAACTGGAACGCACGAACGATGAGGCCGGCAACTACGATCCGGCCCACGGGTGGCTGGTGCTGTACGGCATGAGGATCAAACCGGAGATCCCGCAACCCACGGGCCAGCCCAACCGCGACCCTTGGGAGAAGTATCCATACGGCTTTCGGTTCCAGACTATGCTTGCCCCCGATACGCTTTGGGAGGGCTTCTTCTGTCCGAGTCAGAACCGGCGCAACACGATGATGGAGGACTCGCCCGAGTTGGATTTTGCTCAGCAGTTCGAAGGTCGGCCGGTTCTGTTCAAGTATGCCTCGGCCTATATGGTGAACCGTTCACTTCGCTCGGCCACCTGGAAGAGCAGCGGCGTGATACGCTGGCCTGCCAAGCCGAGTGCGAGTTTCGACGCCGCCTTCGACCGCGACGCCGAGACCGACAACATCTACGGCGAATCGCATCTTGAGGGCATCTTCATGGATGCCGACGACGGCTACCCGGCGGACCAGCCGCGCCACACCCAGGCGGTCAACATGAGCGAGGTTCGGGATCCGGGCGAGACGATGGACATGGCCGACTCGTTGGACC
>CBFCZG010000401.1:0-3862 GCA_965602375.1 uncultured Phycisphaerae bacterium
AACCTGCCGCTGGCCAGGCGATGCCGGCGGCGTGGCGTGCCGGTGATGTATTACGTGGCGCCGCAGACGTGGGCGTGGGGGCAGTTCCGGGTGGGCAAGATCCGTCGGCGCGTGGATCGGTTGGCGTGCATTCTGTCGTTCGAGCCGGAGTACTTCGCCAAGCACGGGATCGAGGCGACCTACGTCGGCCATCCGCTGTTCGATCAGTTGGCCGGCCGGACGGTGGATGAGGAGCGGGTCGCGACCCTACGTGGCAGCGCCCGGCCGGTGGTGGCCTTGCTGCCGGGGTCGCGGCGGCACGTGGTGGGCGAGGTACTGCCGGGTCAGCTCGAGGCGGCGAGGATCGTGGCGCGGCGGCTCCCGTCGGCGCGGTTCCTGGTGTCGGTGGCCAACGATGTCGCACGTGCGGTGGTCGAGCCGGCAGTGGCGGCCAGTGGTGTTGCAGCCACGCTCTGCCACGACGATCGAGCCGAGATGATTCGGGCGGCCGACCTGGCGCTGGTGGCGTCGGGCACGGCGACGCTGGAGGTGGCGTATCACGGCACGCCGATGATCGTGATGTATAACGCGTCGCGCTGGGCGTATCAGCTTATCGGACGTTGGCTGATTCATACACGGCATCTGGCGCTGATCAACGTGCTGGCCGGGCGCGAGGTGGTGCCCGAGTTCATGCCGTACTACCGATCGGCCGAGCCCATCGGGCAGGCGGCTGTCGAAATGCTGCTGCACCCGGACCGGCTGAGGCGAATGCGGGATGAGCTGCGGCAGGTGATCGCGCCGTTGTCGGGGCGCGGTGCGTCGCAGGCGGCGGCTGAGATGCTGCTGGATATGTTGCCGCGTTAGGCGGTGCGGGTGAGGACGTTCCAGGTTCTATCTGAGAAGAAGTTCCTTCGGCTGGTGACCTGCCCCGGGCTGCGGGTATGGGGTGATCGGGCGCCGGGGAGCAGGCGCTACCTGCCGCAGTTTGCGTAGCCATCGACGCAGTGCATCGCTGTAATGGAGTTCGGCGGGCAGTGGGCCGAAGTTCATTGTCACCGCGTGCTATCTCTGACATAATCCCCTTGGTTCGAGGGCGCCAGCCTTCGAATGCTCTGCACGACCACGGGAGATTACCATCCGTTCTCGCCTGTCATTTGTCATCTTGGCGATTGCCCTTGTAGCCGGGGTCGGGCTGCGGACAGTTGCCGCCGCACATAAGCGTTCGTTCACGCACGACGAGGTGATCTCTTTGCTGGCGGCGGCGGGACACGAAGGCTCATTCGGCCAAGCCGTCCGTAAGGGCGACCCCCCTGTGGGCGTGTGGGCTCCCGCCTCGGACTGGAAGGCGTTCCTCGTTCCGGACCAGTGGTTCTGTTTCGGCCGGATCCGCTCAGATCTGGGCCGCTACGACCTCCATCCGCCATTTTACTTCTGGCTGCTACACCTTTGGGTGATCGTGGGGGGTGTTTCTCTATGGACCGGGCCTTCACTCAACATTGTAGTCGTGGCGGCAGCAACGCTTTTTCTGTTCATATTGGCGCGTAGAGCCCTGGATGATCCCCTCCTCGCCGCAACTGTGACGCTGATCTGGAACGTCAGCCCTTCTTTGATCGCGACTTCTCTGGACGCACGGCAGTATGACCTGCTGGCGCTCTGTACGATCGTCTACGCATTGCTCTCATTCCAATACGCCTGCGCGGCGGAACGGCCGAGATGGCCCGGGTTCTTGCAGTTGGTACTGCTTACTGCGGTTGGAATGCTGACACACTATCACTTCGGTCTTGTCGTGGCAGGGTGTATCGTTTTTTGGGTTGTGATGCTGTCTATTCGTCGCGACCGTCGACGCGCCGCAGCGATGCTCATGTCAGCCATCGCCGGTTGTATTCTTGCGGCCCTGCTTCACCCCGGTTTCTATCACTCATTTCTCGCTCAGGCGTCTCGTGCCGAAGCGGCCGCAGCCTTTCCGCTCTCGCACAGGATCAGTAAGTTGCTAATAAGCTACATAGGGTTCTTCGTCGTTCGTGAGGCGGTTTTTCGATACGCGGTAATGGAGAGGGGCTACGTTCTTGCCCTGTTGGGCGTCGTATTCGTCGCAGCCGTTGTCGTTGTCTACTTCAGACCTCGGTCGGCAAGGCATCGTGAGTCTGGCTCTCAGGACGCGGCTCGCCGTTTCATTCCATGGTTAACATTTTTTCTGGTAGCCCTTACCACTGTGCTCTATCTCGGTGGACTGACTCCTGCGCATGCCATGGGGGGTCGGTATCTTAGTTTCGTCTGGCCGTTTTTCGCCTTCGTCCCCGCTTTGATGCTGCGCCATCTGGGAACGGGCAGGGCACTCCTGGCTATTCTGCTCTGTCTGCTGATGCTCTGGTCCAGCGTGGATCATGTGCGTCGCCTTGCTGCTTCGGCCCGACGGAGTCCTTCGTTGGCGGAAATGGTAGCTGGCAGCGATAGAGTCGTCCTCGATAACCTGAGAAGGGGCGTTCTTCTGCAGGTGGTGTGGGACTTGCCCGACAATAAGCTCGTTCTTGCCGCCGATCAAACCCGTCTACTCCGCGACGCAGGACGGCTTGCCCAGGCGGAGGGATCGTGGTTGTACATCAGCATCCGCGGGTATGGCAACTCAGCGAAAGATCGCGACGCGATCCTTGAACGCATCATTCCAGGGCGCGAGGTGCTGCTGCGGGCACAAGGGTTTGAGGGACTCATGGACATCTTCTACGTTGCCGAGCGTAAAGTCGGAGCAGGATCGGTGTCAGGATGAATTTCCCGCGTTCTTGAGTGTGGTTGGGGGGTGGTATCTGAGCCCGGGCGTTTAGCGACGCGGTCGTCGCATGGCCCCAGATTACCGCGGGGGCTCACGATGTCAGAGAATTCATCCCGGCACACCTTTTTGGCGGGCGGCCAGCGTAGAAGGTAGTGACATTGCATATGAGAGTTGAACGGATAGCCGATGAGGCGACGTTGGGGCTCGACGCTGCGTTTGTGCGGACGGTCCGGCGGAACATCGAGCAGCAGATGCGCGAGCCGGCGGAGCGATTGTACGGCTCGAGGGCGTCGCGCGATGCCGTACGCAAGGATCTCAAGGCGGTCGAGCAGTTGGTGGTGTATCACGACTACGAGGCCTGCTGTGTGTCGGTGCTGGGTCGGCTGGCGGCTGAGGGGCAGACGTGGGCCTGGCCGCTGATCGAGCGGATCGTCGACAACGCGCGAAGATGTCTGGCCGAGCACGCGGGAGAAGGCAAGTCGTTCTTTCCCATTCGGCGGCTGCCGCTGCATCTTGCGCGGTGCTATCGCTTCCTGGGGCTTGCAGGCGGTGGGCGGCGAGATCGCCTGCTGCGCGAGACGATCGAGAAGGCGGCCGGCGCGGTGGTGGCGCACTTCGGGCAGTTCCATCCGGGACTGAGTGAGCTTTGTAATCAGACGGTGGGCACTGGGGTCAACCATGTGGCCATCGCAGCCGAGGGCGTGTGGCTGGCGGGCGAGGTGTTGAATCGGCGCGAGTGGCAGCGGATGGCCGGGGACTTCGCGGATCGCCTGCTGGCGTTCGGCCATCGCGACGGCTACTTCGAGGAGAACACCAACGACCGCCGCGAGGGCGGGCCGAGCCTGTGCTATACGGCTTTGACGGCCGGTGCGTTGTATCACCTGTGTCGATGGCGGGGCGACATGCCCATCCAGCGGTTCCAGGACTGCGGGCGGTTCAGCCGGATGATGACCGATGCGGGCCTGAACGATCTGCTATTTGCCGACGAGCGGACGAACCGGGAGCAAGTCAGTGTGTTCGGGTTGGCGCTTCATTCGCTGAGCGAGCCGGGTCGGGGGTTTCTTCGACTGTTATTGGCTGATTGTGTGCGGCCCATCGGGACGCGCGTGTTGGAGG
>CBFCZG010000402.1:0-3860 GCA_965602375.1 uncultured Phycisphaerae bacterium
AAGGCATATGATCTGGTATGTCGCAAGCATTTTGACGTGTTGATCAGCGATATGGCGATGCCCGGAATGACGGGTCTGGAACTGCTGGACAAGGTAGTGGCGGTTCAGCCGGAGTGTCGCGTCATTCTGATAACGGGGGTGGGCTCGAGCGAGTGGGCGAAGGAGTCCATAAAGCGAGGCGCGTTTGATTACATCGAGAAACCGTTTGACCTGCGCGAACTGCGGCAGGTGGTGACCGAGGCGCTCAAGGGGCGAGTGGCGGTTGGGTCGGGGAGCGTCGATGGGGGCAAAGAACGTCGGGCTGAGCCGGTCGCGCGCGTGGACGGGTTGACGGGCTTGCTGACGCACCGCTCGTTCTTCGACGAGTTGACTCGCCTGCGTGCGCTTTGCCGACGACACAGTCATCCGCTGGCGGTGGCGGTCATCGACGTGGATGTTTTTGGCGAGCTGAATCTCCGTCACGGACACGGGATCGGCGACCTGGTTCTGCGCGAGATGGGTGCGAAGCTTCGCCGTGTGGTGCGCGATTCGGATGTGCTGGCGCGCTTCGGTGGCGATGAATTTGCGCTGGCGATGCCCGAGACCACGGTGGATCAGGCGCGCGTGATGGCCGACAGGGTGCGTGGGGCCCTGCGTGATCTGCGGATGAGTTTGCCGAGCGATGCGGGGGCGCCGACGGTCAGCATCGGTCTGGCCGAATCGCAGAGCGGATTCATCGAGAGCGAATCGGATCTGGTGAATCGGGCGATTCAGGCGGTGCAGGCGGGCAAGCGGCAGGGGCGAGATCAGATCGTCGCCTGGGAGGAAATCACGGAGGAGGACGCGCCGCTGTTGGAGGCGGACCAGGGTTCGCTGGAGCAGATGCGGGAGCGTTTCTCGCACATCCATCAGCAACTCAAGCAGGCGTATCTGGAGTCGACCCGTGCGCTGGTGGCGGCGGTGGAGGCGAAGGAGCCCTACACGGAGCGTCACTCTATGGCGGTGGCGCTCTATGCGGAAGGGATCGGGCGAATCATGGGATTGAGCGGCGATCAGATCGCCAGCATCCGGACGGCCGCCATGCTGCACGACGTGGGCAAGATCGGCATCCCTGACTCGATTCTCAACAAGCCGGGTCCGTTGACGGATGGCGAGTATGCACTGGTGAAACGGCACACGGTCATGGCTGCGCAGATCCTGGAGCACACGTCGTTCCTGCGGAGTGAATTGCCGATCATCGTGCATCACCACGAGTGGTGGGACGGCTCGGGATATCCGGAGGGGCTCGCGGGCGAGGCGATACCTCTTGGGGCCCGCATTCTGCACGTTGCCGATGCCATGGACGCCATGTTCTCGGTCCGCAGTTACAAGCAAAGCTTCGGCCTGGAGCGAGTGATCGAGGAACTGCGTCGGGAGTCGGCTCGGCAGTTCGACCCGATCGTGGCCGAAGCTGCGATCGCCTGGCTGGAGCGGAACCCGGACCAGGTCGTACAGTCGGAGGGACAGCCGTCGTTGGTTGCCGCAGAGGGCTAGCGCCGGTGGGCGTCAGCGATGGGTGGCGTCGGGGGGTGACGCGCTTTTGCTGCGCATCTCGTCTAGCAACGCCTCATATTGCGCAAGTTGAGGATGCTGGAGGCCCCGCAGGATGTTGACAGCCTGCTCGAGGTTCTCGATGGCCTGCGGCCACTGGGCTCGCTCCTCATAGACCAGGGCGATATTCGAGAGACAGATGGCGCGAGCCTGGCCGTCGCCCGATCGCGTCAAGCCCTCCAATGCTTTGCCGAATGCTTCCAGTGCAAGATCGTACTTGGCCTGCTTCTGGTAGATCAGCCCGAGACTGTTGTTGCAGAGGATGCGGACAGGATCAGTCGGGTCGGCCAGTTGAAGGCTCTTACGGTAGTTCTCGATGGCCAGATCGGTCTGTTTGAGATTCTCGTAAGCGGAGGCGAGGTGGTAGAGAGCTTCGGGCAGGGCGGCAGCGGGGCCGGCCTTGTGGATCCATTCGATGGCCTGTTGGTACGTCGCGAGGGCCTCATCGTATTGTTCGAGTCGCTCGTACACCGTGCCGAGGAACATGAGGCCTGGCGCCATACCCAGTTGGTCGCCCAGTTGCGTGAGCCATTGCTGCCTTGCCCGAAGGTGCTGAACCGCCTGCTTGGGCTGATCGGCGGACACGGCCAACTGGGCCAGGTTGTTGAGTGCGGTAGCCAGGTTGTATGGATCGTGGGCTTGGCGGGCGGTGTCGGCGGCCAGTTCGAGGTAGCGCTGGGCGACTTCGTGTCGGCCGAGTTGCCGGTAGAGCCAGCCCAGGTTGCCCTGGGCGCGGGCCAGGTCGACGCGATCGCCTGCAAACTGCGCGTCGCGTACGACCTGCTGAAAGTGCTGCATCGCGCTAGCCACCTTGCCTTGGCGGACCTCATGCAGCGCCAGCAGGATCCTGGCGTCGCGGAACTTTGCGTCGCTTTGCAGCGCCTGGGCGCAGTAGAAAGGTACCCGGCCGAGCTGCTCGGTTTGATGGCCCCGCAGGGCCTTGGCGTAGTATTCGATGGCCGAGGCGCTCCGAGAATAGGCGGGCAGCTCGGATGCAGCGGCGTCGGGCGTCTCGGCTGGCAGTGCGAAGAGCCGGGCGGCGGTGTCGGCAAGCAGCTGGCGAACGTCCTTGCCTGTCGCGACGAAGTGCTGCGTCCTTTCGCTATGCACATCATGGATGTACAGTTCAGCTTCGAGTTGGGTGGGAGTGGTTCGGCACGTTCCGGTAATCAGAGTTGTGACGCCCAGCAACGTGGCCAGGCGCTTGGCGTCGGCGAGTTGCATGTTCGGGGCGGCGGGCAGATAGCCTGCGTCTCGCATGGCGCGGTCGCGCCAGGGGATGGGTACGGCGTCGGCAGGGGGACGGCGGCGAAGATGCCACGCCAGTCCGGTTTCCAGAGCGGTACCGACCCACGGCTCGGTGGCCTTGTCGGACGCAACGATGCGGGCCACGAGAAGGCGCGTCCGCTGGTGATCGACGGGGGCGGTGGTCTGTGCGACTGTGATAAGCGACAGCAGCAGAAGCATCGAGCCCATGTCGAACGCATCCTCAAAGTGTCAGATGGACGAACGCCTGTGTAGAGGTACTCATATCGGAGGCTGCTGTAAAGGGTGGGCCCAGGCGGCGAGGGCACTACCGCAGATAGGCTAGAGCCCGTTCAAAGAGCGTTCGGCCACAGGGCTCGGGCTGCTCGGGGGCTCGCGTCCATCGCGGATGCTGGGTGGGATGGACGAACCTTTCAGGGTGGGGCATGAGGCCGAGGATGCGGCCGGTGGGGTCGGTGAGTGCGGCGGCGTGATCTTCGCTGCCGTTGGGATTGACCGGATAGCCTCCCGGTCGCCCTCGGGCGTCGACGTAGCGGAGGGCGATCAGTTGCCTGTCGCGCAGCCGGTCCAGCACGCCGCGGTCCTTGGCGACGATTTTTCCCTCACCGTGAGCGACGGGCAGGAAAAGTCGTCCGTTGGGTTCGAGGAATACGCAGTGATCCGCGGCGACGGCCAGATGCACCCAACGGTCTTCAAAGCGGTTTGAGTCGTTGTAGGTTACGGTGACGGCCTGGGACGAGTCGTTGTCTCCGGGAAGCAGACCGGCTTTGACCAGAACCTGCAAACCGTTGCATACGCCCAGGACGAGCTTGCCGCTGTCTACGAACCGGCGGAGCGGCTCGGCGAGATGGTGCTGGATCTGCCGGGCGAGGATTTTGCCGGCGGCGATGTTATCGCCGTAGCTGAAGCCGCCGGGGATGGTGACGGCCTGATAGGCTTCGAGCAGCGCGGGATTTTCGAGGTGGCGATTGACGTGCAGCAGGTCCACGTGGGCGAAGCGCAGGGGCTCGAAGTAGCCGTGGAAG
>CBFCZG010000403.1:0-3842 GCA_965602375.1 uncultured Phycisphaerae bacterium
GGCGTGGCCGCGCACGAAACGCATCATGACGCGCTCCAGCTCGCCTTCCGGCATCTGTCCGTGGCCGACGGCGACGCGGGCTTCGGGCACGATTTGCCCGATTCGCTGGGCGATGGGCCAGATGTTGTGCACCAGGTTATGCACGAAGTAGACCTGCCCGTCACGGTTGAGTTCGCGCAGGATGGCGTCGCGGATGAGCTGATGTTCCCAGCGGCAGACCCGCGTGGCGATGCTGCGGCGATCCAGAGGCGGCGTGGTCAGCGCGGAGATGTCACGGATGCCCAGCGTCGACATGTGCAGCGTGCGGGGGATGGGCGTGGCCGTCATGGTCAGCACGTCGACCTCGGTGCGGAGCTGCTTGAGGCGCTCCTTGTGCTCGACGCCGAACCGCTGTTCCTCGTCGATCACCACCAGGCCGAGGTTGGCAAACCCCACGTCCTGGCTGAGCAGCCGGTGCGTGCCGATGACGACGTCGACCTGGCCGGCTTTGCACCGCTTGACGATGCTGGTCTGCTCGGCGCCCGTGCGGAAGCGCGACAGCGACTCAATGACGAACGGGAAGTCGGCCATCCGCTCGCGGAAGGTCTGGTAGTGCTGCTCGGCGAGCACCGTAGTCGGCACGAGGACGGCCACCTGCTTGCCGTATTCGACCGCTTTGAACGCCGCCCGCATTGCCAGCTCGGTCTTGCCGTAGCCCACGTCGCCGCATATGAGGCGGTCCATCGGCTGCGCCCGACCCATGTCGTTTTTGATTTCTTCCAGCACGCGGACCTGGTCTTCGGTTTCGGTGTAGATGAACGCCTCTTCGAACTCGCGCTGCCACGTGGTGTCGGCCGGATAGGGTATGCCCGGCTGGGCCTGCCTGGCCGCCTGGATGCGAAGAAGCTCGCCGGCCAGGTCGGTCAGGGCCTCTTCGACACGCTGCTTGGTCTTCTTCCAGCGCATTCCGCCGAGCTTGGAGAGCGTCGGTCGAATGCCGCCCGCGCCGACGTACTTCTGCACCATGTGAATCTGCGCGATGGGTACGTGCAGCACCGCTTTCTGCGCGAACTGAAGGCGCAAGTACTCCTGGCGCTGCCCGTTCTGATCGAGCGTTTGCAGACCCATGTAGCGGGCGATGCCGTGCGTCACGTGGACGACCAGGTCGCCCACGTCGAGGTCGGCAAACGATTCGATGGGCCTTGCGCTGCGGACGCGCCGCAGGCGTCGGCGCTGCTGGTAGCGGCCGAACAGCTCGTGGTGCGCCAGCGCCACCAGGCGCGCCGCCGGCCAGGCAAAGCCGCGGTGCAGCAGGCCCCGGCGGAACGCGATCGCATCGGGCACGCTGCCGGCCCGCTCGACGATCAGCTCGGTCAGCCGCTGCTGCTCGCCGCGATTCTCGCAGTACACAAATATGCGGCTCCGGTCGGCCAGCTCGCACAACTCGCCGACGGCCTCGGCGGCTTTGCTCTCGAACCGCTGGAGCGACTCGACGCCAAAGTTGAAGGTGGCTTCGGCCGCCAGCTTGCCGAAGCGGACCAGTTGCAGGCGATTGAACGGCTGGAGGTTCTGCAACACGGTCTCGACGGGAAACATGCCCGTCGGGCGTTCGAGGCGTTCGAAGAAGGTGCGGCCGGCCTCCTGGATCTCCAGCGGCTCGTCGAGCACGACCAGCGTTTCGGGCGGCAGGTAGCTGAGAAAACTGGTTGTCTGATCGGGCGCAGCCTGCCGGACGTCGGGCGAGGCGGTGACGACGGCTCGGCTCAACTGCTGTGTCGATCGTTGGGTACCGGTCTCGAACCGACGGATCGATTCGATGCGGTCGCCGAAGAACTCGATCCGCGCCGGGTCGGGCTCGCCGGGGCTGAACACGTCGAGTATGCCGCCCCGCAGGGCAAACTCGCCCGGGCCCTCGACGGCCTCGACCCGCTCGAAGCGGCGATCCACCAACCACTGGGCCAGTGAATCAGGCGAGTGCTCCTGGCCTACATGAAGCACCAGCAGCGACTCGTTGAGCGCCTCGGGTGTGGGCACCGGCTGCATCAACGCCTGGATGGGTGCTACCATCATCGGCGCCGGGGCGGCATTGCTATCTACCTTTCTTCTACGTACCGGTCTGCGCTTGGCGTTTTGCGACGCCGACGGCGGCGAGGCGGAGTGACGAGCGGCCTGAAGCAGGCTGCACAATCGGGTTCGCTCGGCTGCGATCTCGTCGCCGCTAGCACCTTCACCGGGCAGCGCTTCCCACGCGGGCAGCAGTTCGGCGGCGTCGCCGTGGGATGGGCCCGCCGTGGCGGGACCGGTTGCCGAATCGTCGAGGCCGCGACCGAGGAACAGATCGAAGTCGTCCTGGGCGTCGTCGGCTTGCTCCAGGTGAGCGGTGATATAGAGCAGCGGTACGCCGAGTTTGCGGGCTGCCGCAGCGGCCAATAGTGGCGCGAACGATCCCCACACGCCCGAAGCTGTTACAGGCCCCCTGCCCGCGGCCAGCCTCGACACCAACTCCCCAAACGTGTGATCCGCCAAGACTGCGTCAATCAAGGCTGGCGGCATGATACGGGGGAGCAGCCTTGGCGGTCAAACTCCTGAGGGCGATTCCGGGCCGGGCTCTTCCCGTTGACGGCTGTGCAGAACGTGGGCTACAAGGGGTTCGTGGCGTAGAGGTCCACTGTGCGGGGTAGGTGCAGGGGCCGGAGGCCGGGGGATGTTGCGATGGGCGCGACGCGGATCCGAATCGACGTAACCAAGTGCGACGGGTGCGGGCAGTGCATGGAGTTCTGCCCCGTCGAGGCGGTCGTCCTGGAGGGCGACGTGCCCGTCATCGACGAGGATCGGTGCACCGAGTGCGGGGTGTGCGTGGATAAGTGCCCCCAGAACGCGGTGGAGCTGGTCGGTTAGACTTCGCCAAGCCGCCGATCTACAATGCCCGGATACGCCGTTGGGCGAAAAGGCCTGCCGGAGCAGGTAACCAGAGTTTTATCGTGGGTGGATGCTATCGAGGCCTGGGCAGGCATCGGTGCGGGCCCGGCGGCGGGATCAGGAGCGCGCCAGATGGGTAGTGGTTTCGACGAGATATCGGTATCGCGGGCGTTGGTACAGGCCTACCAGAGCAAGCTGTCGGACTGCCTGGAGGCCGACGTGCTGATCGCCGGGGCGGGACCCTCGGGCCTGCTGGCAGCCGGCGACCTGGCCGAGGCGGGGCTCAAGACGGTCATCCTCGAAAAGCGCCTGAGCCCGGGCGGCGGCGTGTGGGGCGGTGGGATGGCGATGAACGACGTCGTGCTCCAGGCCGACGCGCTGGGCATTGCCGAGCAGCTCGGGCTGCGGACTTTGCGGACGGTCGACAACCTTTCGGTGGCCGATGCGGGTGAGCTGGCTTGCGCGCTGTACCTTCGCGCCGTGCGAGGGGGGGCACGATACCTGAACCTCACCGCCGTCGAGGACGTGTGCATCCGCGGCGAGGTGGTTACGGGCCTGGTGGTCAATCGCACGATGATCGTCGATGCGCTGCCGGTGGATCCGATCATGCTGACGGCGCGGGTGACGATCGATGCGACCGGTCACGATGCAGCCGTCGTGCAGGCTGTGCAGCGTCAGGGCCTGCCCCTGCACACGCAGGACGGGCGCATGGCGGGCCAGGGGGCGATGGACGTGGTCGCCGGCGAGCAGTTCGTGACCGAGCGGGCGGGCAAGGTCTGCCAAGGTTTGTACGTCTCGGGCATGGCGGTGTGTGTGGTGTTCGGCGGGCCTCGGATGGGCCCGATCTTCGGGGGTATGCTGCTTTCGGGTCGCCGCGTGGCCGAGCTGGTGGCGGCTGAGCTGTCCGAGCCGGTTTCGGCGGCATCGGGCAAGACCTCGCGCCC
>CBFCZG010000404.1:0-3829 GCA_965602375.1 uncultured Phycisphaerae bacterium
CCGGGACAGAAATACTACCGTCTGGCCGAGCAAATGGGCGAGCGGCTGGCCAAGGCCGGTTTCGGAGTGATCACCGGCGGCGGACCGGGCATCATGGAGGCCGCCAACAAGGGCGCGTTCCAGGCCGGCGGCACGAGCATCGGGCTCAACATATCGCTGCCCATGGAGCAGGTCGCCAACGACTACCAGACGATCGCCATGGATTTCCACTACTTCTTCTGCCGCAAGGTAATGTTCGTCAAGTACGCCCTCGCCTTTGTCTGCTTTCCCGGCGGGTTCGGCACGATGGACGAGTTCTTCGAATCCATGACGCTGATGCAGACCGAGAAGATCCGACGCTTTCCCGTGGTGCTGGTCGGCTCGAACTTCTGGGGATCGCTTTCGGACTGGATGCGTGAGGTGATGCTCGACCGGTACCATAACATCGACACCGACGATATGGACATGTTCAAGGTGACCGACGACGTCGATGAGGCTGTGAAATTCATTCAGGATTCCATCGAGCGGTTCGGCCTGCCGCGCGACGGTCGAGGCCAAAGAAGATTCTTCGAGACGCCCTCGCACGAGCAGATGACGGCCGAGGGTACCACGTATGGGTGGCGCCCGAAGCAGCCGAAGCGCAACAAGCAGCGGCGGCCCTAGCGCCCTGCCCGCATCCATGACGCACGGGTGACCAGATGTCGAAACGACTGAATCGAAGCAACCTGACCACACCAGCCTGCATAGCGGCGTTCCTGGCGGCGTGCGCGTGTGTCGGCTGTCAGGATAGCTCGCTGGCCAAGGTCGAGCGTAACCGGCAACAATCCCTGGACAGGACGCTCAAGGCGTTGGATGAACGGGAGGCCCGGGCGCTCAAGAGCCTGTTGAACACACAACGCGAACTGGACAAGCAACTCCGGCGGGACGCAGCCGCCCTGCGAACCGACTTCGCCGAACTCGACTGCCGGGCCAAGGACGAAACCGAACGGTGGAAGAAGAAGCAGCCGCAAATCAAGGCGGAAGTGCTCGACCGGTTGCGGGGAGACCCCGAGCGGATGCGCGAGACGGCCATACAGTTCTATTAGCCGTCTTGACCTCCGGCCCGTGGCGGAGCGGTCTCGTCTTGCCGGTGGGCGTACACAGGTCCAAAGTGGTTGGCGCAAAGCGGAGGTCTCGTCATGCATGAGCAAATCAGGACCCAAGCGCAAACGGTGAGTCGCCGGTGCTTCCTGGGCGCCGGGGCCGCTGGCATCCTGACAACGCTGAGCGGACCGGTCGGTGCCGACCCACCGCCGACCACCACCCGGGCGGCCGGGATCGGCAAGCGCCGCCTGGGCAGGACCGATCTGATGGTGTCACAGGTCGGCTTCGGGAGTTACAACCTTTCCAACCCGAGGCTCGTCGATGCCGCGATCGACGCCGGAATGACACTCATCGAGACGGCCGCCAGCTACCAGAACGGACGTGCCGAGGAAACAATCGGGCAGGTCATGAAACGCCGGCGCGGGGACGTGCTGCTCGGCACGGGATGGAAGCCCGACGAGAAGACGAAGACCAGCGAACTGCTGGCCGAACTCGATGGCAGTCTCAAACGCCTTCAGACCGACTACGTCGATTTGATCCGTGCGTACACTGTGACGCGCCCCAGCCAGTTGGACAATCCGTCTTTGTACGAAGCGTTCGAGAAGGCGCGCCAGGCCGGCAAGGCCCGGCATCTGGGCCTGTCGAGCCATTCGCGAAGGAGCCAGGAGGCGATTATCGAGAAGGCGATCGAGACCGGTCGCATCGACTACGTGATGGTCAAGTACAACTTCATGGAGTTCCCCCGCATCTTCGATCTGTTCGAGCGGGCGCACAAGGCGGGGATTGGCATCGTCGTGTTCAAGACCGGTGCCGGTGAACGGCAGAAGGAAATGGACGATCTGCGGAAGCGCGAGAAGTTGACGCTCAAGCAGGCCTCCGCCCGCTGGGCGCTGACCAACCCGCACGTGGCCAGCGTGCTGATCACGGCGCGCAATTTCGAGCAGATCCGCGAGTTCGCGGCCGCGGGCGTGGGCGCCGGCCTGACGACGCAGCAGAGCAGGCTGCTCCGCGAGTACCGATACCGGTTCGATCGCGAATATTGCCGTTACTGCGGGCAATGCGCCGTCGCATGCCCGGCCGGCGTCGACGTGGACAGCACCATGCGCTATGCGATGTACCACGACTACTATGACGCCCCCGACGATGCGAAGCGTCTCTACGCCTGCCTCGACCGCGCCCAACGGGCGGGCGCGTGCGGCGAGTGCGCGGGACCGTGCCGGGCGGCCTGTCCGCACGGTCTGGACGTGCCGAACCAGTTGATCGCCGCACACCACCGTCTGTCCGCGGGGCTGGCGTGAAATGAAACGGCATCTCGTGCTGATCCTGCTGGCTGTGGTCACGTTTGCGGGATGCCGCGGCCCAGCCGACCGGTTCCAGTTTGATCCACAACGCCTCGTGCCCCACGACCGCCGGACCCGCTCCTGGGAGCTGACGGGCGAGCCAAAGGTGTATGGCCCTGCCAACTTGTGGGAGTACCTCGACGGCCAGGCCCCGACCTACCTCGATTATGGGATGATTACCTGCATTCACGCCGAGTACCGACACAGGCACCAGCCCGACCGAAAGCTCGTTCTCGACCTGTTCGACATGGGCAATGTGGAGGGGGCGTTCGGCCTGCTCAGCGCGGGGCGAAGGCGCGAGGCCGAGACGCTCGAAATCGGCTCGACGGGCTACTGGCAGGACGGGCGGGCTTGCTGGATGCGCGATCGCGTGTTCGCCCAAGTGATCGTACCCGATGCCGGGCTCACCAGCTTTGCCACCGCCGGCTACATGGCGTTGCTGGCCGACAAGGCGATCGATCTGCCGCCGACGATGCCGCCTGCTCTGCAAGCGATGCCGGAGCAGGACCGAATCGTCGGCACCGAGTCGTTCGTCGCCCGCGACATGCTGGGACACGACTATCTGGGTGCCGGATGGATGGCCGACTACCAATACCAGGCGGGGTTGGAGTATCGCCTGTTCTGGGTGCCGTGCACCAACGCAGGACAGGCACGGAAGCGGCTCGAGGCCTTGCGCCGATTCGGCGCACAGAATGGACGCGTGTTCGACATGCAGGCCGGGACCGGCCAGACGGCGCTGCTGATCATCAGCGACTACACCGGGCGATTGCTTGTCGTCGCCGACTCGCAAGACCTGGCAGGCACGGTGGACTGTCTCGACGAGCAGCTCGCCGTGCAGAAGGTCAATGCTCTACTGGCAAGGGCACGTAAGCTGCGCATGGATGCAAGGCTGTAGGAGCCCGCCGGAAGCACCAGGCATCAAGCCCATTCAGCGGGGCATGCTTCGGCGCACACGGCGCTCGGCCTGCGCCTGACGGCGAAGCGCCTGACGCCGAAGTTCGATCATCTCTTCGAGCTGAGAGATCTCATGCTCGACAACCTGGACCGAACGATGGTCCGGACCGAACTGGGCGGTCAAGGTCGGCAGGGCCGCCAGCAACTCCTCGCGCGACTGTTCGAGCCGCTCGATCTCGGGGTCTTGCCCCGCAGCCTTGCGGGCCTTGTAGTCGTCGACCATACTGCAGCCAACCCACGCCAACCCGCCGCTCAGCAGGATCACCCACAGCAGCGAACCTCTTTTCCGATGGTGCACCATATCCAACCCCCTAAGACGGAATCAATGACTGACCGGTCATTTCATCAGGCCTCGCTAAACCCATCATCGCCAGACACGTGGGCATGATATCAGCCAGCGTGCCGTCCTCGCGCAGCTTCGCGTCGGCGAATCGCTCGTCGACCACGATCATCGGCACGTCACCGACGGTGTG
>CBFCZG010000405.1:0-3783 GCA_965602375.1 uncultured Phycisphaerae bacterium
TTCCTTGGCCGAAGCCCCGCCGCCCACCGCCGAGCAGGATCGGCAGCAGTATATGGAGGCGATGGGCGAGCGACACGGCGAGGTGATCCGCCTGGCCGACGAGTTGCTGCGGCGCTTCCCCAACGCCGCCAAACGGGACGAGATTCTGCAGGCTAAGCTTCAGTCCATGTTCTCGGTGGCTACGATTGCGGGAGGAGATTTTGCCCCTCTGCGCCAGGAGGCTGAATCGATCCTCCGGGGCAGTCCCTCGGTCGAACTGGCCCCTCACGCTGCGTACTGGGTGCTCATGTGCGAGGTGATGGACAAGCGCCAAGAGCTCCAAGCCAATACCCAACTCAGTTACGCGCAGCGCGACGAGCAGTACGCGGCATTCATGTCCGAGAAGCTCGAGAAATATGTTGCCGCCTACCCCGGCAGCACGTTCACGCCGGATCTGCTCGGCGTGCTGATCGCCCAGGCCGAGCACCGGAACGATGGGGCGGCGGCGGATCGGTATTTCGGGCATCTTGAGCAGCGTTTCTCCGACCATATGGTTACACAGACCGTTGCCGGGCAGCGGCGCCGGCGGGACGGTGTGGGCAAACCCTTCGAACTGTCGGTTACGGCCATCGACGGGCGCAAGATCGACGTGCGGCAGATGCGGGGCAAGGTCGTTCTTGTGGATTTCTGGGCAACCTGGTGTGGGCCGTGCCGTGCATCGATGCCGCATCTCCTGAAGTTATATCGCACGTACCATCCGCAGGGGCTGGAGATCATCGGCGTCAGCGGAGACGCTTCGCGCGAGTCGCTCGACCAATACCTACGCGCCAATCCGCTGCCCTGGCCGATCTACTTCGATCCGGCGGGCGTGGAGAAGCTGATGCGATGGTGGGGCGTCGAGGTGATCCCGACGTACTTTGTGGTGGACAAGAACGGCCGCCTGCGCAGCACCGACGCGCGCGGTGCGCTCGATGAGTTGATCCCCAAGCTGATTGCGGAATCGCCGGCCAAAACCCAGTGATGGCCATGCACCCGGGCGGCCCGGCCAGGAATGTCGGCTTTTGCAGGTTGCGGCGTTTGGCCGGCAGTGGGGCGACGCTACAATGCGGCTCGGTCGGCTCGCGTGACGCGGCCGGGCTATCGTACTTGGAGAGCACATGCGACAAGCCGTGATGGTGAGCCCGGGGAAGATTGAGCTGGGTGATGTGGATCGGCCTCGGTGCCTGCCGGACCAGGTGTTGGTTCGCATTCGGCGGATCGGGATCTGCGGCTCCGACGTCCATGTGTACCACGGCACGCATCCATTCACGGGCTATCCCGTGGTTCAGGGCCACGAGTTCAGCGGCGAGGTGGTCGAAGTTGGCTCACCCGTGGCCAACCCAGAGCTTGCGGTCGGGCGGAAGGTCACCTGCGAGACACAGGTGACCTGCGGTCGGTGTCGCCCTTGCCGTACGGGCCGTTACCACGTCTGCGACGAGTTGAAGGTTAGAGGCTTTCAGACGCCCGGGGTGGCGCAGGAGGTGGCGGCGCTGCCTGCCGATAAGCTGATTCCGCTGCCCGATCGCTTCAGCTTCGACGAAGGAGCCTTGATGGAGCCGGCTGCGGTCGGCGTGCACGCCACGGCCCGCGCCGGGATCGACACGGGCGCAGTTGTTGTGGTGGTCGGCGCCGGCCCCATCGGCATGATGGTGGCGTTGGCGGCCAAGGCCCGCGGCGCCTCACGTGTGCTGGTCAGCGAGCCCGCTAAAGCGCGAAGACAAATTGCCGAGCAGTTGGGGATCGACGAGGTTGTCGACCCACGCGAGGAACCGTTGGGTCAGGCGGCGCGAAGCCGACTGGGCGAGCCGCCCGACGTGATCATCGAGTGCGTCGGTACGCAGGCGAGCTTGTCGGCAGTGTTCGAGGCGGCGGGTAAGGGCATTCGTCTGGTGGCGGTCGGGGTCTACCCCGAGCAACCCAGAGTGGATATGGCTCGCGTGGTGGAGTGGGAATTGGATTTGGTCGGTTCGATGATGTACCGACGGGAGGATTGGCGCCAGGCGGTTCGCTGGGTGGACGAGGGACGCATGAACGTTGCGCCCCTGGTGACGCACCACTATCCGTTTGCAGACTATCTGGCCGCCTATCGCTGGCTGGACGATCACGCCGACCGGGCCATGAAGGTAATGATCGACGTAGACCGATGACGCGACGCTCGCGTGGCGGTGACGGGGCTTTACGACCGTGCGGTGATGACTGCTTGCTCGAGGTGCCGGCAGAGCGTTTGTGCGGCCCCGATGATCGACTGAGGTAAACGATGAAACTGAAGCGTAGACCGCTCTTACTGGTTATTCGAGACGGTTGGGGCTACAACCCCCATCCCGATCAGGACCGTTTCAACGCCACGAAGCTGGCCAAGACGCCCGTCGACGACGCGCTTCGATCCAGCTATGCGCATACTCTGGTTCACACGTACGGCGAGTATGTCGGGCTGCCCGACGGCACGATGGGCAACAGCGAGGTGGGACACCAGAACATCGGTGCGGGCCGCACCGTCGACCAGGAGTCGGTCCGGATTACCAAGGCGATTCGGGACGGTTCGTTCTTCCAGAATCCGGCGTTGACGCGGGCGATCGAGCATTGCCAAGCCGAGGGCAGCAAACTGCACGTGATGGGTCTGGCCAGCGACATCGGGGTGCATTCGCTGCTGCCTCATCTGTACGCCATGGTGGAAATGGCCGCCAAGAAGGGCCTGAAGCAGGTGTACGTCCATGCGTTCACCGACGGTCGCGACTCGCCACCCACCAGCGGCGAGGGATATCTTGCGGAAATCGAGGGCAAGCTCGAACAGATCGGGGTGGGCAAGCTGGCCAGCGTCTGCGGCCGCTACTACGCCATGGACCGCAACAACTACTGGGATCGGGTGGCACGAGCCTATCGGATGTTGACCGAGGGCGAGGGCTGGCGCGCCCCGGACGGGCCATCGGCGGCCAGACAGTACTACGACAAGCCGTCGGCCGAGACGATGTACGGCGACGAGTTCATCTTCCCCACGCTGATTACCGACAACGGATCGACGCCGCGCGCCCTCGTCGAGGACGGCGACGCGGCTGTGTTTTTCAACTTCCGCGGCGATCGCCCGCGCGAGCTGATCAAGGCGTTTCAGTACGACACGTTCCCGTACAGTGAGCCCGGCAGCGATGGTGACGAGCAGAAACGTGGGTTCGATCGGGGGCGAAAACGTGATGTCTGCTTCGTGGCCATGACCGAATACGAGAAGGGCCTGCCGGTCGACGTGGCTTTCCCCAAACCGCCAAGAATGGTCAACATTGTGGGTGAGTATTTCGGCGGGCTCGGACTGAAGCAGTTTCGCTGCGCCGAGACGGAGAAATACGCTCACGTGACGTTCTTCTTCAACGACTACCGCGAGGATCCGTTCGAGGGTGAGGACCGCAAGTTGGTTCCGTCGCCCAACGTGGCTACGTACGACCTGAAGCCCGAGATGTCGGCCTATGCGGTGGCCAAGGAGGCGGCATCCCGCATTCGCTCGGGTGCGTACGATTTCGCGCTCGTGAACTTTGCCAATCCCGACATGGTCGGCCACACGGGCGTGCTCCAGGCGGCCGTCAAGGCAGGCGAGGTCGTCGACGAGTGTGTGGGCACGCTGTTGGAGGCGCTGAGAGACGCCGGCGGCGTGGCGGTTGTAACAGCCGACCACGGCAACTTCGAGTGCATGGTCGACCCGGATACGGGTAAACCGCATACCGCTCACACCGTCGGTGACGTGCCGATGATCTGAACCACGATGGCCGTCAGCGCCCAGAT
>CBFCZG010000406.1:0-3747 GCA_965602375.1 uncultured Phycisphaerae bacterium
ATACGCGTGAGCGAATTCGTGGACCGTCAGCGCGAGCAACACGACCGGCATACGGATGATCAGTTCGACCGGGTCGAGGAAGTTGAACAAGGCTGGATTCCTGCGAAGTAGACGTCAACCGACTCTCTTTCGGGCCAGCGTAGCCTAGATGTAAGCCGCGTCATGTCAAGCGGCCATGTTCTCTCAGCACGCCATGGGAGTTGGCGGAGCGTTGTACGGCGGTTCAACTCGGCTAAGATGGCCCACAGAGGCGTCGATAGGCAGCCGTATAAGGGAGTCAGCAGATGAGTCTTGGCAAGCAATACGCGCCGGAACGGCACGAGTACCGCGATCCGGCCACCGGTGCGCGAATCGTGCAACTGACGAACTGGAAGGGGCACAGCAACCACTTGTACTTCACGACCACCTCGTTCGTTACGGGCGGGCGCGAGATCGTGTGCGTCTGCGACCGGGAGAATCAGACCAACCTCTTCCTGGTCGACCTGGCCAGCGGTGCGATTCGTCAGGTGACCGACTCACGCGGGCCGATCAATCCCTCGCACTGCTGCCTGAACCCGGTTCGGCGCGAGGTGTACTACTTCGAGGGCAAGACGCTGTGTGCCAGCGATCTGGATTCGTTCGAGCGGCGCGAGTTGTATCGGGTTCCCGAGGGTCGACGCGTGTGTATCCTGACGCCTTCGGGCGACGGCTCGTTGCTGGCCTTTGCCGAGATCACCGATTTGGGATGGGCCACCGGTCCGCAATACCAGGGGTTCCCCGAGTTCTGCAAGGCCAAGCCGCCGACCGACATCCGGGTGGTGCAGACCGACGGGGCCAAGGACTGGGTCGCCGTCGAGGTGCCCTGCTGGGTGAGCCACGTCAACTTCTCGCCGAAGCACCGCGACGTCATCTGCTACTGCCATGAAGGTCCCTGGGACATGGTCGAGCAGCGAATGTGGATATGCACGACCGACGGGTCGAAGAACTACGCCCTTCGCCCGCAGGACGGTGAGGACTCGGTCGGCCACGAATATTGGCTGGCCGACGGCGACCGGGTGGCCTTCCACAACTGGCGGTACAGCCGGTCGCGTGGCCGGGCCGGGGCAGAGCATCGTGTTGGGTGGATTCGGTGGGACAACACCGGCCACGAGGAGTTCGTGTTCGAGGCGGGCTCGTCGCATTTCCAGTCGAATTCCGACAATACGCTGATCGTGGGCGACGGCCAGACGCACACCGACCCGTTCATCCTGCTCTGGGAGGTGCGGGGCGGGCAGGGGCGTGAGACCCGCTTGGCGCGGCACGACTGCTCGGGCCACATCCAGCGGGCCCACTGTCACCCGATTTTCAGTCCGGACGACCGATACGTCCTCTACACGTCAGACCATACGGGCTACTGCAACGTCTATCTGGCCGAGGTGGGCTCTCAGGAGGGCGGGTGACAAGGCTGAAATGGGCAAAAAAGAGGCGACGCCGAGGGGCACCGAGGCGGAAACCGTTGTAAGGTCCTGTAAAGCAAATGGTTACTGCGACCGGGTCGCCCAGACAGGGCCCACGCCCGAAAAAATCTGGACTTTGGCCTTGCCACGGCCGTTTCGTGGGGTATATTTGATGCAGTTGAGGGAGTCTCCTCCTTCAAGACCCAGGGAGAGAGAGCGTGGCGGACGCGACGACACGCTCTCCTTTTTTTTGCGCCTACCCATTTCGCGATACATACTGTCGTGATGGCGTTGTGGCATCGGCCTGCCATATTCGGACGTGCGGTGTGGCGGCGACTGGTCTGGCTGCCTCCTGCCCGCCTATAGTTAGGTGAGGAGGGGTAAGTGCTATGGCAGGGTGGTTTTCGCCTGGCGGGCCCGGGCGCATGCGCGTGACCGGACCGCGGTTCAGTGACGATCAGAAGAAGGCAATCTTTCGGCAGATGGTGGCGGCCGAGCTGAGGGACGGGCGTCTGCCCGGCAGGCGTCGACGCGAACTCATCCAGTTCGCCCAGCATCTGGGCATCCGCCGACATGAGGCTGAGTGGCTCATCGCCGAAGTGCAGTATGGTGGCGACGCGGCCGATCCTCCGGACCTCGGCCCCGACACGAGCGGTTTGGCGACCTTCCTCGATCAGCCGAGCCGCAGGTGGTTCCGCATCGCCATAACGGCGATGGCTGTGGTTGCGGCTGTCCTGATCGCCGTCCAGTGGTTCGGCGGCTAGGGGCGCCGTCACTAGGCTGTATCCGACAATTCCAATCCGCGATCCTTGGGTGCCACTGGCGGCTTGTCCGCCAGTGCGCTGGATAGACCACCAACCGAAGGGGCTTTTTTCTCAGACAGAGCCTACAGAAGCCCGTATTTCTCCATGCGATAACGGAGCTGGTCGCGCGACAGTTGCAGCAGCTTGCTGGCGCGGGTCTGGTTGTTGTTGGTCATCGCCAGCGCCTGGACGACCAACTCTCGCTCGATCTGGTCGATATCCACGCCGCCCGGCGGCAGCTTGACCAAGCGGTGCGGATCGCCCGCCCCGGCTGCACCGGTGAGTAGGGCGAAGTCCTGGGGCCCCAACACGGGTTCCTTGGCCAGCAGGACCGCTCGTTCGATCACGTTGCGGAGCTCGCGAACGTTGCCCGGCCAGGGGTGTGCCAACAGCACCTCCATGCCGGCCGGGCTTACACTGCTGACATCGCGTCTGAACTCGGCGGCAAACTGCCGCAGGTAATGCTCGGTGAGCAGCTCGACGTCGCCCTGGCGCTCGCGCAGCGGGGGTAGGAACACGGTGATGATATTGAGGCGAAAGAACAGATCTTCGCGAAACTGCTTGTCGCGGACGGCCTGCTCGATGTCGCGGTTGGTGGCGGCCACCACGCGCAGATCGACGGTGATGTCCCGCGTGCCTCCTACGCGGCGGAACGTTTTCTCCTCGAGGAACCGCAGGATCTTGGCCTGGAGCCCGCGCGGCATGTCGCCCACCTCGTCGAGGAACACCGTGCCGCCGTCGGCCACCTCGAGCAGCCCTTTTTTGATGCCCGCGGCGCCGGTGAACGCGCCCTTCTCGTGCCCGAACAGCTCGCTCTCCAGCAGCGTTTCGGTGAGGGCGGTGCAGGTGATGTTGACGAACGGACGCGGGGCGCGGTCGGAGTGGTAGTGAATGGTGCGGGCGATCAGGTCCTTGCCCGTGCCGCTCTCGCCTCGCAGAAAGACCGTGCTCGACGGACTGGAGGCCACGTCGTGCAGGGTGTCGGTGAGCGCGCGCATGACGCGACTTTGCCCGATGATTTGGTCGAAACCGTACCGTCCGGCTACTTCGCTGCGCAGGGTGCGAACCTCGCGTTTGAGCTGGCTGGTTTCGAGAGCACGCTCGACGACCAGCGCCATTTCGTCCATATCGAACGGCTTGAGGAGGTAGTCGAAGGCGCCGAGTTTCATGGCCTCGACGGCTGTCTCGATCGTGCCGTAGGCGGTCATCATGATCACGCCGAGGTCGCGCTGATTTCGACGGAGGGCTCGCAGCACGGTAAGGCCGGTCTTGTCGGGCAGTTTGTAGTCCAACAGCACCAGGTCGAACGAGCCTTCCTTCAGTTGCGACAGGCCCTGTGCGGCGTTGGCGGCTTCGACGATCTCGTGCCCCTCGCCCGTGAGCCGCTCGCGCAGCGACCAGCGGATGAGCTTTTCGTCTTCGACGATGAGGATTCGTGCTCCTGCCATGCACGCCAGTATATCGCCCGCGGGCGTGAGCATGCCAGGAATCCTGCGTGTGTGTGCCACTGCTTTCAAGCAGTGCGTGGG
>CBFCZG010000407.1:0-3729 GCA_965602375.1 uncultured Phycisphaerae bacterium
CGGGCCCGCTCGTAGTTCGCTTGGGCCTGGTCCCGCTGCGTGTCGGCCGCCTGAAAACCGATCTGGGCCTTCACCAGCGCGTCGGCCGTCCGCCGCTGTTCGCGGGCGATCAGCACCGTGCTGACGGCCAAGCCAGCGACCAACAAGACCAGCACCACCACCGCCGAGAAGACAACTGGCCGGTGGCGACGCGACCACTTGACCGCCCGCTCGGCGAGCGTCGGCGGCCGGGCCTGGATCGGCTTGTCCTCCAGGAACCGCCGCAAGTCGGCGGCCAGCGCCTCGGCCGTGGGGTAACGGTCCTGCGGCTCCTTGGCCATCGACTTGCCCAAGATGGTCACCAGGTCAGACGGAATCGCCTTGTTGAGCTGCCGCGGCGGGCGTGGCTCGTCCATGGCGATTTGCAGCAGCAGCCGCTGACGGTCCATTCCGCCAAAGGCCGGCTCCAGCGTCAGCAGCTCGTAGAGCGTGGCGCCCAGCGAGTAGATGTCGGTGCGGTGGTCCAGCGTCGCCTCGCCGGCGGCCGCCTGCTCCGGGCTCATGTACCGTAGCGTGCCCAGCAGATCCCCCATCTGCGTCAGCCCCGGGTCCACCGCGAGACGCGCCAGGCCGAAGTCGGTCACCCACAGGTGGCCCCGTTCGTCCAGGATGAGGTTCGACGGCTTGATGTCGCGATGCACCACGCCAAGCTGGTGGGCATGCTCCAGGGCCTCGGCGGCCTGCAGCCCCAGCTTGGCGACCGAACGACAGAACGCCGAACTCTGGGTCGAATGCTCGTCGGCAATGGCCGCCAGCGTTCCGCTGTCCGCCTTGACCGGCGCAGCGTTGGCAGCGGAAGGGGTATCGCCGGTATCTGCTGCCGCTGGGGCGAGGCGTCCGGAGGTCAACCCCTCGGTGAGTCGAGAGAGCGGCTCGGCCGACTCGCCCGGCGCCGCGGTCAGTCCCGAAAGCAGCCGCAACTGGCGGATCACCTCGGCCAGACTGTGGCCCTCGATGTACTGCATCGCGTAGTAGTGCACGCCCCGCTCGCAGCCGACCGCAAAGACCGGCACGATGTGCGTGTGGTGCAGCTGGCCCGCCGCCTGGGCCTCGTAGTTGAACCGCGTGAGCTGCCGCTGATCCAGCATGGCGGCAAACGGCAACACCTTCAGCGCCACACGCCGATTCAGCGACACCTGCTCAGCCTCGTAGACCACGCCCATGCCGCCGCGTCCGATTTCGCGAAGGAGGCGATAATCGCCAAGCTGGCCGCCCGTGGCGGCTCCGGCCTCGACAGCGCCGCCGGCTGAGGCCATTTCGGATGCCGAGATACGCATGACCCGGAAGGCGGGAAACACCTGGCGAATGTAGGCCGCCAATCGAGGGTATCGCTCTGCATATTCGTCGATCTCGACCTGCTCGCCGCGGTTCAGGCGGCTCATGTATTCGTCAGCGATCTGCCCCATCAGCGATTCATCTGAGACTTCGGTCGAGTGCGTGGCGTCGGTCATAGCTGGGACTCCGTAAAGCCGCTCTCGAGCAGGATCTTGGCCAGACGCATAAGCGCCCTGCCGTGAAGCCTGCTGACCGTGCCCGGGTCGAGGTCCAAGATGCAGCCGACCTCGCGCACAGCCAGCCCTTCGAAATTGCGCATCAACAGGATTTCTCGGTCGCCTTCGGCAAGTTGTCCCATCGCCGCACGAACGGCTCTTGCCAGTTCCCGGCGGCTTATCTGCTCGCTGGGGCTCGTGTCTTTGCCCAGCAGCTGTCGGGCCAACTCAACCGAAGAGCGAGCGGGCAGCGGCACCTCACGGCCAACAGCCCTGTTCTGAGCGTCGACGTGTGCCCGGCGCATCCGCAGTAGACGCTGCTGGGCGGTCTTGCGCAGCCATAGCCGAAACGGCATCGGTCGTCGCGCTACGTATTCCTGCACCCGCTCGGATGCCTCGATATGGGTCTCCTGCAACACATCCGAGGCATCGAAGCGAGACCGAAGCTGTCGGTCCATGCGCATCTCGATGATGCGCCGCAGGTAGTCGCGGTGCCGCGCGAAGAGCTGCTCGAATGCAGCGGAATCTCCCGTCAGGACCTGTTCGAGCAAGTGCTTCGTCTCGGCCGAGTCAGCGCTGGTTTCGTCCATCCCAACACCGTCGCAGGTGCTGCCGCAGATGATCACTCATTGCGCCAGCGAGATGAGGGCCGCTCCACGAGCCCCTATCCATTCTACCGATTCTCGCGCGATTCCGGACCCCCGATCGTCCCGGCGTAACTGGGACCGAGGTCGTGGACGAAGGGGGCCTCCCGCATGGCTCCGCTGCAAGAGGCAACATGAACCGCCACCTTCCGGACCATCCCGCCATGCCACAAGCGAGCGAAATGCACTTGGTCCTCATCCAACTACCTGCGCAAAGACCTTCGGCGCTGTACGCTCAACGAGAAGAAAGCCCTTGCCGGAGTGGATCACTGAGTCGCTCAGTTGCCTGCTGGTGGCGACGTATTACCGACCGTGCGGTGACTGGCTAGCCGCTTCTAACACCCCCTCTCGGCCAATGAAGAACTGTAAGCATTTATAGTAGTCGAACTTGCGCGTTGGACTTTCATTCTGCAAGCAGCTGTCGATCGACCTGGCGCTCAGCCCGCTGACCCTGACTGCCGCCTGAGCCTGGCTGCCCTGGCATTACCGGCGCTCCGCCATCCTGGTCGCAGGGGCACTCCCACAGCAAGCGCCACCAGGCAGAGGACCCGCTGGAGCCGGTGCGCACGAGGCGCAGGGCCGCGCCTACGCCAGAGCACCCAAACCGACGCGCCATGCCGAGGCTCACTCCCCCTGCCACCCGTCCAGCAACTGTCACTCCACCTGATTGATGGTGCGACGTGTGAGGCCGGTGAGGGTCGCACCGCCCAGATCGTGCTTGCGCCATTGCGCGCTGGCACCGCATCAAACAGTGGTGACAGAGGTCCTTAGTTTCCCCGCCAGGACCTGTGTCACCGCTTCGTAGATCTCCTCCACCTTAATCTGATCCACGCAGTGTCGTTGCCCGAGGGGGCAGGGCGTGCTGTATAAGCGACCACCTTTGTTCTTCTCCGATACGATACAGGACTCTCCGTCTTCGAGGCCGCACTGGGGAGCCATTTGCAGATGTACTTGCTCGGGATAGCCGTATACTTCATGCTGCGTGGGTCCCCATATGACGACCGCCGGGGTTCCCGTGAGATGCGCCACGTGCATCACAAAATTATCCGATGTAACGACTGCATCACATCTTCTGACAAGCGCGACCAACTGCCTGGGGTTCGTAAGCCCTCTCACGGAATAGGCATTTCTGACGTGTTGCTCATTGAGCTTCCCGGCCTGCAATACAAACACGCCGTCACGCATAAGACAGTCGACCAAATGATGCCATCTTGCCCGGTGCATCTCCTTTCGGGGAGACTCTGAAGCCGGAGCGATCACTACATTCAGTTTCTTCCAGGGAACAAACTCGTGCAGAATCGGATCCTCCACGTGTTCGTCCACCAGATAGAGGCGCTCTTCCACGGGCGTCTTCAGGCCGAACCCGCGGGCAAGCACCTGGAAGGCACGCTGATTGCCGCCGCCGAGCTCCTCCATACGCCAATAGTCCACGCCCATGGTCTTCGCGTCCTTCGGTGGGAACCCGACTTTGGCAATCGCCGGATGCCGCCCCAGGATGTCGCGATAGTTGGTGCGCCGGATCAGGTTGAAGCGCCGCGATGGAGTCTCGTCGATGA
>CBFCZG010000408.1:0-3708 GCA_965602375.1 uncultured Phycisphaerae bacterium
TTCTCGTGGTCCTCGTGAGCTTTGCGACCATTCTCCTAGGCTTTGCCCTATCGTTCGCCGGACTTATCCTCGGTAACGTATGGTGTGGGCTGGCCGCCATCGCGTGCAGCCCGTTGGTCTTCATGCTGTGGGTTTGGGGGATACAGACGAACTTTGGCAGGTAGCCGATGGAGAATGATGCGACACGCGTCACACCGAAGGGATTGCGTTGGACACTCATTCCAAAGACGTGCTGTCTGCAAATGCTGACTAGGCATAATAGGAAATAGGAGATCATAGCATGTGGACATACCAGGCATCGATGACGGTGGTGTGCACAATCGTGTTTGGCGCCGCTGCCCCCGCGGCATTTGCGTCGCAGCCTACAACGTCGAGAAGCTGGTCTGACTCGCAGCTTCGCGGAGCTCAGCAGTTGGTGCTGAACGCGCGAGTAAGGGCGCTGAGAGGTGAACTGGAGGTTCGAGAGGGCAGCGAGTCGCCGGCAGACTGGGAAATTGCCCGGGCTCTCGGCCGTGGAATGCCGGCCGAGGCATTCCCTCCGGCGGCGCTGGAGGCCATGGCACGACAGGAGGTGGTGTCGAGAATCGGTGATATGGGGGGTAGCGTTGCGCCCAAGTTAGTTATGGAGGCGTGCGGTCGATACGGGTTGGACCCGGAAACACTGTTCGACCTGGTGCCATCAACCTATGAGGACCTGCCAGCGACGTTTCGCCAGTACTGCGAGGCAACGGACGTCGCCACCCGGCCACGCCTCGCCCATACACTGAAGTCTTCGCGTGCCAGCCGGGCACAGCTCGAAGCTCTGATAGAGATAGCAGAGAAGGACGGCTCGGAGGCCTGTCGTTCGGCGCTGCTGGCTGTGCTGGCGAACGACTGGTCGCGACGTGGCCGCGACTATCTGTACAAGATGGCAAATGCTGCAACGGACCACAACAGGCGGATGGAGATTCTCAAGGTGCTGCTAGACCGCCGTCAGTTCTCGCTGGTGCCGCATCGGGCGATGATGGACCAGACGACCGACCCCGCTGTGCTCGACAGGCTTGCTGAGATTGCGGAAAAGGCGGCCATGATAGGCGGCGATATGGAGGCGCGGCAGTTCATTCTGTCGGAACTAAGCGCGGCCCAGCCGCGGCGGCGTGAACTGGCCGTGAACATCATTGCCTGGCACGACCGCACTGTTCGTTATGCCATGCGCGATCAAATGCTCCAAGCGGTTCGGCAAGAGACCGATGCCCCCACGCGGGCGGCGATGGTGAAAAGTCTTGTGCATATCAGGATGGACAACGTCAACGAGTTTCTCTTTGATATTGTAGAAAACGACAAAGCTCTCGATGTCAGGATCGCGGCAGTGGAGACGATGTCAATGGTTTCCGGCACGCCTGCGACGGGTCAGATGATTGGCAGGCTGCAGGCGTTAGTCGACGAAGATGCTCCCGAGGCGCTCAAGACCGCCCTTGCCGACAAGCTCGCCAAAGTTGAACGCGCACGCGAGAAGCGCGAGCAACGAAAGGCCGAGCGTCTCAAGCGTATGGAGGACAAGGCAGCGCCAGCCGACGAGTAGCTCGGTCCTGCGCAGCACAGTCATGATCTGCGTGACGTGGAACGCCCGACCTGCCCGATACGTTGCGCGCCTCACGGACTCGCCGGCGCAGGAGGCTCGGCTATCGGCTGTAAGGCCGTGGACACCGACGGAAGAAACGTCACCTGTCGAGCCTCCTGGTCGTGGCATTCAAACTCGACGTAGTCCAGCCCCACGTCGGCTTTGGCCTCGATGACGATGCGCTTACCGGCCGCCTGCTCCAGCGTATCGATCGCGTGTCGCTTGCGGTTCTGCAACTCATGCGCCACCGCCTCCGACAGCCGCACGGTGACGGCATGGATGTTGTCGCGGTTGACGGCCAGTTGAAGCATCCGCAGCACGTCGAGGGTCATCGACTGCGGCGTCTTGGCCAGTCCCGAGCCGCTGCAATACGGGCAGTCCTGATACACGCTGCGCGACAGCGCAGGTCCGCGCCGCTGTCGCGTCAGCTCGACAATGCCGAACCGCGACATGCGAAGCACCTGGGCCCGCTCCTTATGCTTCTTGAGCGCTTCCCGCAACGACCGTTCCACCGACCGGCGGTGCTTGTCGGCCCGCATGTCAATAAAGTCGCAAATGATCACGCCGCCCAGGTCGCGCAGGCGCAGTTGCCTGGCGATCTCGTCAGCCGCCTCCAGATTCACCCGCAGGGCCGATTCCTCCGCGTCGCGGTGCGCACGGCTCTTGCCGCTGTTGACGTCAATGGCCACCAGGGCCTCCGTCGAGTCGATCACCAGCGAGCCTCCGCAGGGCAGCGGAACGTGACGCGAGTAGATCTTCTCGAGCTCTGTTTCCACCCCATACTTGTGGAACAGCGGCTCCTTGCCGTCGTAGAGTTCCACACGCTCGCGGCTACGCGGCATGATCAACGCGAGAAACTCGCGGGCCCGCTCAGTTGTGTCGGCATCGTCCACGATGGCCCGAGTGATGCTCTGGTCGAAAATGTCGCGGATCGTCCGGATCACCAGGTCCGATTCGCGATACAGTTCGGTCGGCGCCTTCTCGGTCTTGATGCGCTTGTTGACCGCCTTCCAAAGCCGCAGCAGATAATTCAGATCTCGCTGGATATCTCGCCGGGTGCGATCCAGACCGGCCGTCCGCAGGATAAACCCCATGTCCCTGGGCAGATCCAATTGAGTGAGAATATCGCGCATGCGCTTCCGCGCGTCGTCGTCCTCGATCTTGCGCGACACGCCCAGACGGCTCATGCCGGGCATCATCACCAGGTAGCGACCGGGCAGCGAAATGTAGGTCGACAGCGTCGGACCCTTCGTCCCGATCCCCTCCTTGGTGATCTGGCAAATCACCTCGTCGCCTCGCCGCAGGCATCGCTGGATGGGCGGCCGATCACGCCGGGGAATCTTCCGCCCCACGTTCTCGGTCGATTGCCGCTTATCCCCCGAGAAGTACTGCGGGTGTAGGTCCGAGATGTGCAGAAAGCCGTTCTTACCCGCCCCGAAGTCGACGAACGCCGCCTGGATGCTCGGCTCGACGTTGGTGATGCGGCCCTTATAGATGTTGCCCACGTGCGAGGCCGACGACGCCCGCTCCATGTACAACTCTTCCAACTTCTCCTTCTCATCCAACACCGCAATGCGGCATTCCTCGCCGGTCATCACGTTGATGAGCATCATGCGGCCGGGCGGCCGGCTCTTGGTGTCCTTGGTCTGCGTAGAAGTCTTGGTTTTCTTCTTGCGCGTGGTACGACGTGCCATAGCTTGTTTCCTGTCTTGTCGGGCTTGCGGTGCCGCTTCAATCAAGGGGCGGCTGCCATACGATGCGGCGGTGCAGGTCGGCCAGCAGGGCGGCAGGCAGCTTCAGCGCCGGCAGTACGTCGGCGGGTCGCACGCCCGGACCATCGCCCTGTCGCACCGTGAACGCCAGTACCCCCTCCTGGTATCGGATCGTCGACAGGGCCGGACGAATGTCCACCGTCTTTTCCGCACGCTTGCCCGCTCGAGGACGCAGCACCGGACAGCTCTCACTGCCCGCCAGCTTCTCGACCGCCTCGCTGACGTCCGCCGCCAGTTCAGGCGGGATCGCCAGCTGGTAGCTCACCTCGACAACGCGAGGCAGTACGTCCGGCGCAACGGACTGGACCCGTTTCAGCGCGATCCCCTCCGGCAACT
>CBFCZG010000409.1:0-3707 GCA_965602375.1 uncultured Phycisphaerae bacterium
TGAAGGCCTCTTTGTTTTCGCCGAGCTCGATCAGCACCGCCGCGCGGTCGTACCTGATACTGCCTGACGGCTACGACGGAAAGATTCCGGGCGAGTTCGCCGCGACCGACGTAGATCAACTCGCCGGTGATGCCGCCGGGCAGCGTGCTGACCAACCGAATGACATTCGGCCAGAAGGGATGAACCGGTACGGGCGCTTCGAGTCGCTCGCTCTCCACTCGCGCGCCGTGATCGATCGGGGTGGCTAGCTGAAACGTCTCGCGGTGCACATAGGTCAACCCCAGCTTGCGCAGCGACTGTTCGACCATGTCTGCGGCCGAATCGTGCCCCGGATAGCCAACCACCCGGCTACCCATCCCCGCAAACCGCGTCACGCGCTCGCGTACGCCCTGGGGGGTGATGTCGCTGATGAACTCAGATGAACGGGTCTGCCGGAAAGATTCGAAAAACGCACCCCTGGCCGGGCCCGCCGTCAGCAAGCACGCCGAGGCGACGGCTGCCAACCACAGGAACAGGCGGATGTTACAGCTTTTGACAGCTCTGTTGTTCAACGGCTCTGCCTACTGGGCCGCCTCTCACGTCACGGGCCGCGGTCGCATAAGCTAGCATCGCTTGTGTATGCCTGCAAGGGTGACCGGACGTGCCGCAAAACAGAGAGTCGTGCCGACCCCAAACGCACCCCCCAACAGCGCTCAGTCGGCATGACCAGACCCATGCCCGCCCCCCTGCCGCAGAGCTAGTCCGCAGCGACAGGGCCTTCGGGAAGGCTTTGCGGGTCATTGGACGACTTGTCGTCGACGGTTCGCTCCGGGTCGCGGTCTTTCTCGGGCCCCGGCGGGCGCTCGACGGCGCTGTGGAGGGCCTCAGCATCGCCAAGCCCCCCCGCAGGATCCGACGGACTCTCGTCGTCCGAACTGGGCTGCTTGGTTGGCTTGCCTTTCGAGCCCTTGGCGGCGGGCTTGTCTTTCTCAGCGCGGCCGCGAGGGCTCGCACCACCCGCGGGCCGCCGGCGCTGAGCGGGATGGTCGCGAACCGCGGAGAGCTCACCGAAGGGCACCTCGATCTCCATAGCCCCCACGCTGACCGAGGCCACTTGCTTGGCTCGTTTCAGCCGTACCAGCGTGCCGCGACGGCGGAAGCGACGGACGAAAACTTCCTGACCCACCTCCAGACGGCTCAATTGCTCCGCCGTCAGGGCACTGGAAACTTGGCGAGGCGGAGGCTTGCGATCGGACCCGGCGGGCACCCTGGGCTTCTTCGAACGATCGGCGGCGCGCTCGCCCTTCCTGCCTCGACGCGGCTCATGGCCCTGCGGCGGCGGGTGGGCTGGCTCGGAAGGCTTCGTCGGCGGCGGCGGCGAACGCTCGGGCTGCAACTCGGCCAGCGATACATCGACGCTCATAGTCCCCAAATCGATCTCCGCCCTCTGGCGTTGCAGCGCCATCCGTACGACCGTTCCGTGTCGGTCGAAGCTGCGAACGTAGACCGAATCGCCTCGCCGCAGCTGCACCACCTGCTGAGCCCATCGCTCGAACTCGGCCCGCTTCTTATCGAGCATGTCGGCCTGCTGCTCGGCAGCCTCTTTGGCCTGTGTGGCCTCTCGCTTGGCGGCCTCGGCCTCGGATCGGGCCTCCTCGGCCAGACGCTTGGTCACCAGGGTGCCGGCGATCGCACGCGTCAACGCGCGGTACTTGCCGGAAATGTTCCGCTGGGCCGAGGCGGTCAGCCGGCGAGGCAGCCCCAACCTTGCGGCGATCGCGATCGCGTTGCTGTTACCCGGTTCGCCGATCCGCAGGCGATACTTCGGCTGAAGCGTCTCCTCGTCGAATTCGACGGCAGCGTTGTCCACCCGCCGACGGCGAAACGCCAGGCTTTTCAGCGTACCCAGGTGCGTGGTCACCAGCGTCGGACTGCCCCGGCGCAGCAGTTCATCCAACACCGCCTGGCCCAGTGCCGCCCCTTCGTCCGGATCGGTGCCCGCCCCCAACTCGTCCAGCAGCACCAGCGTCGTCTTCCGCGCGCGACGCAACATCCGCAAAATTTGCGACATGTGAGAACTGAAAGTGCTCAGCGATTGCTGAAGGCTCTGCTCGTCGCCCACGTCGATCAGCACGTCGTCATAGACCGGCAGCGCCGAACCCTCGGCAGCAGGGATCGGCATGCCCGACTGAGCCATCGCCGCCAACAAGCCCACCGTCTTGAGCGCCGCCGTCTTGCCACCGGTGTTCGGCCCGGTGATCACCAGCATGTCAAAGTCGTCACCCAACCGAACGTCGATCGGCACGACCTCACGGGCCGGCCGCTCCGCCTGCACGTCGGCCAACTGCATGGCCAGCAGCAGCGGATGCCGCGCCTCGCGCAGACGCAGAACGCCGTTCTCCCCGATATGGGGCACGGTCATGTCAAACGCGCGGGCCATCAAGGCCTTGGCCGTCACCAGGTCCAGCGCGGCCAGCGCATCGATCGTCTTGAGGATCTGATCGCGGTTCAGATGGATCGTCTGAGACAGATCCCACAGGATCCGCCCGATCTCCTCATGCTCGTCCTGCCGCAGGCTGATAATCGTGTTGTTCAGTTCGACCGCCTCAGCCGGCTCGACGAACAACGTCGCTCCCGAGTCGCTCGTGCGGTGGATGATCCCCTCGAGACGCCCGCGATGCTCTGCCCGCAACGGCAGCACAATACGATCGTTGTGGAACGTCGAGTTGGGATACTGGAGCAGGCGCAGCACGTGCGGGGAACGCAGCAACCGGTCGACAACCTGCCCGATGCTCTGCTGGGCATCGGCGATCTTGCGACGAATCGACGCCAGTCGCTCCGTTGCGTCGTCGCGCACCTGGCCGCGGCGGTCGATCACCCGCCAGATCTGCTCGGCCAGCGGAAGCAGGTTCCCGATCCGTTCAGCCAGCCTCGCCGTATGCTCAAACCGTTCGGGCAACTCAGCAAAGTATTGGTTGATGGCGTCCGTCGCCGCCAGCGTCTCGGCGATGGTGGCAAAGTCCTCCGGCTTCAGGGGCGAGGGGGGCTCGGCTTTGCTGATCAGTTGTCGGATATCGTGCACGCCGCCGAACGGCGGGGCGCCTCGCACTTCGATCAGGGCCAGCAACTCCTTCACCTGCGTGAGCCACCGGCGTATCTGCTCTCGATGCCGCACGGGCGCTACGCGCAGCGCAATCTGCCGGCCCAGCGAACATCTCGCGTAGCCGGCTAAAAGGTGACGTACCTGCTCGAATTCGAGCTTTTCGAGCGAATGGGCGTCCATGCAAGTCCTATCGTACCGTGCGGGGACAACCGCCACAACGAACCCCCGCCAACCTACATCTCAATGCTGGAAAGCCAACACCGCGTCCGATAAGAGCCCGTCCACCTATATTCTAGGCTTGGGCCGCGTCGATCTGCTGGCGAGCCGCCTGCGCCGTATTGCGCAGCAGCATCGCCGTGGTAACCGATCCCACTCCGCCCGGGACCGGGCTGACAAAACCGGCCACTTGGCTCACCTGCTCGAAATCCACATCGCCCACAATGCGCCGACGTGGCTCGCCATCCGGGCCGGTCTCACGTATCCGGTTGATGCCTACATCGATCACCACCGCCCCCGGCTTGACCATGTCGGCCGTAATCAGCGCGGGTTTACCCACAGCCACCACCAGGATTTCAGCCCGGCGCGTGTGGCTGGCCAAGTCGCGCGTGGCGATGTGGCAGGGGGG
>CBFCZG010000410.1:0-3698 GCA_965602375.1 uncultured Phycisphaerae bacterium
TCAAGAACGACGGCTGCTATCCCTACTGGGTCCGGCGATACGGCATGTGTCCGTTCATCACCGTCCGCTATCACGACGCATGGCGGTGGCGGCAGGAGCGGCTGACGCGAATGCGCCTCGCCGTCCACGTCGAACAAAGGCAGGGTGAGTCGTGTAACGTCATCGCCGAGCTACCCGGCGAGCGGCCCGACGATCGGGTGATCGTCCTGGGCGCCCATCATGATACGCAGTGCAACAACGTCGGGGCCGACGACAATGCGTCCGGCGTCGTCCTGCTGCTGGAGTTGGCCGGCCTGCTCCGCCCGCGCCGTCGGCGACGCACGCTGCGCTTCATCACTTTCGGAACCGAAGAGCAGCTATCGGTCGGCTCGGCCGCCTATGTCCGCGCCCACCGCCGCCAACTCAAACGGATCGGCATCATGCTCAACTTCGACAGCGTCAGCTCGCCGCTTGGTCATACCGGTGTGTCCATCGCGGCAGGCCCAACGACCGAGGCCTTCATCCTGCACGCTCTGCGTCGCGGAGGACTCTTCTTCCAGCAGGAGCAGCCCGGCACGCCCTTCACCGATCAGTTCAGCTTCACCGCTGCCGGCGTGCCCACCATCGACTTCGGGCGAGGCAACACGGCCGGCGGCCGATGGCAGCATCACAGCGTCCATGACAACCTCGATAACGTCAGCGCCGAGCCGGTGTGCGACATCATCCGCGCCGTCGCGCCCCTGATCCAGGACCTGGCTACCATGTCGCGCCCGCCGTTTCGGCCCAATACCAATCGACGTCTCAACGAGCAACTCCGCAAGCTCAAGCGCGAACTTTACGGGGTCAGCGCGTAGGACGTAAAGGAGTCTCACCATGCCCGACAAGGAAGCTCTTCTGGTCTATCTGGCTGGCCACATCCATGGCAACTGGCGCGAGCGTGTCCGCAAGATGGCCGAGCAGCGCGGCCTGCCGATCCACTTCTGCGGCCCGCGCGAAGACCACACCCGCAGCGACAACGTCGGTTTCGATATCCTGGGGCTGACGGCTGGCGATGTAGGCGACAAGCTTGTCAAGCAGGTCCGCGACGACCTCGGCGGGCGCGCCAACAACCTGCGCACCCGCCTGTGGATTGGCAGGTGCGACCTGGTTTTGGCCTTCTTCGACGGCGAACAGGCCAACCTCCGCCAATGGAACACCGCCGCCGACATCGGCGTCGCCCAGGCGCTCGGCAAGCCGGTGCTGGTCGTCCGCACGCCGAACCTGGTTCACTCGCTTAAGGAACTCGCTCCGCGAGCCGACTTCGTCGTCGATACGCTCGAACAAGGGGTCGACGTACTGGCCTACGTATTCGAGAACTGACCGGCACACGCCCGAAGAGGCAGAGATAATGAGCGAGGCGAACTTCCCACAACAGCAGTGGCTGCGCGCCGCACCGCCCGAGGTCGGCATGTCAGCCGACAAGCTCGACCAGATACGGCGATGGCTCGACGAAACCGCTGGCGACGCGCGATACCGCGTCGTCATCGTTCGAGACGGCAAGCTGGTGGCCGAATGGAACCGCAGCCTCGACCGCGACGAGCGGCTCGGCATGGCGTCGGCAGCCAAGTCGATCTTCTCGTGCATGCTGGGCATCGCAATCGACGACGGCAAGATCGCCTCGGCCGACGCCCGCATCATCGACTACTACCCCGAAGCCATGGACGTACCCGAGGGCGAGGGCCCCAAGCCCGGCCGACATGTCCGCCCGAAAGACCGCGACATCACCTTCCGCCAGCTCATCTCCAACACGTCGGGCTACCTCAAACCCGACGAACAGCCGGGCAAGGTCTTTCACTACCAGACCTTCGGCATGAACATCCTCACGCACGCCATCTCCAAGGCATACGGCCTATACGACATACGCGACCCGGAGGGCTCGCCCGGCCTGCGGCACTTGGTTGACCAGAAGCTCCGAATCGCCATGCAGGGCGCATGGGATTACTCGCTGAACAACTTCGACCTGCACCCCAAGGCCCGCCTCCACATCTTCGGCTACTACGACGCTATCAAGGCCGGTGCACTCGACATGGCCCGCATGGGCTGGCTGTGGCGACACTTCGGCCTATGGGGCGACCGGCGGCTCGTGCCCGAGGCCTGGCTGCGCGAAGCGACGCAGACCGCCCCCGACATTCGCGCCAATTGCCCATCGGAGCAGTGGCAATACGGCTACGGCTTCTGGACCAACGACCATGGCAAGCTCTGGCCCGATCTGCCCCGCGATGGGTTCTCCGCCCGCGGCGCGGGCGACCAATACATCGCCGTGTTTCCCAGCCTCGACCTCGTGGTGGTGCAGGCGCCCGGTTTGCCCGACGCCGATACGCCGCTGCTAAAGCGCATCCTGGATGCCTGCGACTGACCAGACGGGTCGTCACGATCGTCGCTCCGGCGACTGCTATTGCGCAGCATTGGAGGCTTGCCCGCCAATGTTTCACACGTAGGCCAGCGGATGTAAAAAAAAGGCGGCGCCATAGACACTGTCCAGGACACCGCCCTGAGGAAAATGCATGCACTTATCTCTTTACCTTCACAGGCCCACGAACGCAAGCAAAAACCCCAATCGGAGCAACATGTTTCTTGCGGGCCACCCCTCGGACGGGTGTCGGCGGGTGCCGTCGCCGGCTCGGTTGACTTCGGCCGCGCAGGCGGCTACGAAACCATGATATCGGGCTGGATTGGGAGGGGGGCAGAAAGGACGAGTTTGCTATGGAGTACACCGCACTGGGTCGTACCGGAGTGAAGGTCAGCCGCCTTTGCCTGGGTACCATGAACTTCGGGCCTCAGGCCACCGAGCCCGACAGCCACGCCATGATGGACAAGGCGTTGGAGTTGGGCATCAACTTCTTCGACACCGCCAACGTCTACGGCTGGCGGAAGGGCGAGGGCTACACCGAGCAGATCATCGGCCGATGGCTCGCCCAGGGCGGCGGCCGACGCGAACAGGTCGTGCTGGCCACCAAGGTCTACAACGCCATGGGCGACGGACCCAACGATCGCGGCCTGTCGGCCTACCACATCAAGAAGGCCTGCGACGACAGCCTTCGCCGACTTCAGACCGACCGCATCGACCTGTACCAGATGCACCACGTAGAGCGCTCCACCCCGTGGGAGGAGATCTACCAGGCCATGGAGCAACTCGTCCAGGCCGGCAAGGTGCTCTACGTCGGCAGCAGTAACTTCGCCGGGTGGCACATCGTGCGGGCCAACGAGGTGGCCGCACGGCGCAACTTCCTCGGCCTGGTCAGCGAGCAGAGCCTCTACAACCTCACCGTCCGCGACATCGAACTGGAGTTGCTGCCCGCCTGCCGTCACTACGGCGTGGGCATCATCCCCTGGAGCCCGCTGGCCGGCGGCCTTCTCGGCGGTGTGCTCACGAAGATCAGCGAAGGCCGACGCGCCAGCGAAGGCATGCAGAAGCGTATCGACAAGCTCCGCCCCCAGATCGAGAAGTACGAAGCCCTCTGTAAGGATATGGGCGAGAAACCCGCCGACGTCGCGCTGGCTTGGCTGCTTCAGGTCGATGGCATGACCGCACCGATCATCGGCCCGCGCACGATGGATCAGCTCACCGGGTGCCTGCGTTCGCTCGAAACCAAGCTCGACGACGACACGCTCACGAAGCTCGACGAGATCTGGCCCGGCCCGGGTGGCCAGGCCCCCGAAGCCTACGCGTGGTAGATACC
>CBFCZG010000411.1:0-3684 GCA_965602375.1 uncultured Phycisphaerae bacterium
TTCGTCGACGTGGACGAGGCCGGACAGGAAAAGGTGCACAACCTGCTGCGCGAGCGGGTGCAGATCATCCCCGACATCCGGATCAACTCGCTGATCGTGATTGCCCCCCCCGACAGCATGAGCATGCTGGAGAGCCTGATCAAGAAGCTCGACGGCATCGACGCCGAACTGGCAGAGGTCCGCGTCTTCCGTCTGCTCAACGCCGACGCCTCCGAGACGGTCAAGACGCTCGAAAAGCTCTTCCAGGTCGGGTCGGAGGCCTCTCGGGGAGAAGAGGAGGAGGAACGGCGGCTCGTGCTCGGCGGCGCCCTGGGCGGCGAGGGGGCGACGGTGGGCGGTCGGGCGTGGCTGACATTCACCGAAGACGTGCGCACCAGCTCGGTGATTGCCGCCGGCAGCAAGGAGTATCTCCAACTTGCCGAGGACCTGATTCTGCGACTGGACAACGAGGCGATGGAGGAGCGGCTGACAAAAGTGGTCGAGCTCCGCAATGCCAACGCCGAGTTGGTTCAGTCGGCTCTAAGCGATTTCGTGGATAAGGAGGCTGAGCGGTACTCGGAGTTGGGCGAGGAGGCGGCGCTGCGGAAAATCGAGCGCGAGGTATCAGTGGTGGCTTACGAGGACACCAATCAGTTAATGTTGTCTGTCAGTCCGCGCTACGAATCGCAGATCATGCAGTTGGTGAGCGACCTCGATCAGGCGCCGCCGCAGGTGATGATCCAGGCCATGCTGGCCGAGGTGACGCTCAACGATCGGATGGAGATGGGCTTTGAGTTTGCCTTGCAGGACCTGTTGTTCAGCAGCACCGCCCGCGTCGGCAACAACGACATGCTGGAGAGCAATAACTTCGACGTGGTGTTCGGCACCGACCTGGGCGCCGCCGGCACCGGACTGGGCGGCTTCAGCTTCACCGTCACCGGCGAGGATATGGCTCTGCTGATGCGGATGCTCGAGGCTGAAGGGCAGTTGGAGGTCATCTCGGCCCCACGCATCATGGCTATGCATAAGAAGGAGGCCAACATCACCATCGGCCAGGAGGTGCCGTTCGTCAATAGTGTCAACTTCACGGAGAGCGGTCAGACACAGTCCAGCGTGCAATACGAGAAGGTGGGCGTCATCCTCACCGTCACGCCGCAGATCAACCCCGACGGGTACGTGATCATGGAGGTCGAGCCGGAGATCTCTTCGCTCACCAGCAGCAGTGTGACCATCAGCGAGGGCTTGCAGGTTCCCATCTTTAACGAGCGGAGCGCGTCGACCACCATCACGGTCAGAGACGGTGAGTCGGCCGTCATCGGCGGCCTGATGACCACCAGCGAGGACAGGTCGGTCAACAAGGTGCCCATATTGGGTGACATCCCGATCGTCGGTAACCTTTTCCGGGCAACGAGCAATTCGAAGAGCAAGACCGAGTTGCTGATCGTCCTCACGCCGCGCGTCATCCGCACGGCAGAGGACCTGCGGGCATTGTCCGTTAAAGAGCGCGACAAGGGGCATATGCCTGACAGTGTGCTGACCAGTCCGCTCATGGAGGAACTGCGCGTCACGCCCGAGGAGGAACTCTTGGCACCTCCCGAGGCCGAACCCGCAGAGCAACCTCAGGAGCCCAAACCGGTACGATATGAAATTCCCGTACCAGGAACCTATGGGCCTTCAAAGGCCCAGATCGGCGCGGCGGTGGCCGCGCCGGAGGCACAGCGAATCAGTGCCAACGATGAGTTGAGCAGGGACTATGAATACTATCTCCGCCAGCGCCGGTAGACCGTTCGTCGCACCGACGATCGCAGCCATCGTGGCCGGTGTCGCCTTGACCGGCTGCGCGACCTTCCTCGGCGACGGCGCAAGCCCGGAGCAGATCGCCAGGGCCCCGACCGAATCGGATATCGTCGAAGTGGTCGCCATCTACAACCCGTTCCCCTGGCTGTTCAGCCCTGACGACGACGCATCGAGGGCGGTAGGAATCCGCATCCGCTCGCTGTTTCTGATCTCCGGCAAAACGAAGAAAGGCGTCTTCGGCGACGGTACGTTGCGCATGACGCTCTACGGAGTGCAGCATCCTCCCGGGTCGCGCCCGGTGCGCGAGAAACTTTACGAGTGGCAGTTCGACAAGGTCCAGGCGGTAGACTCGCGCGTGGCCAAGAAGACATGGATGGGCTACGGCTACATGTTCGATCTTGCCTGGCCCGAGGAGATGGACCTGGCCGGGCGGGAGATCGCCTTGGGCATCGACTACATACGGACGGACGGGAAGCTCGTTCGTGAAAGGCCCAAATACTTCCAGGTGATGGCCGGCGGCTGATTCAGCCTGTTCATCGGTTGGGGGTCCCATTACAATCCGGGGGCATCGCGGACGGCGCAAGGAGCACTGTGTCCTGCTCCGGGTGCGTCGTGATTCGTGTGTAGGAGATCTCCGAATGCAGAAAACACTCGAAAAGTACCGCCAGCCGATTCAGTCCGGGCGCGTGAACCCCCTCGTGCACTGGGACGGCCGGACCAGCGGCGTGATATTCGATCCGTCGCGTGACGACGTGCCTCTGGAAATGATGAGTTTCCATGCGTATCGCCTTCAGGATGGACCCTTTACGATTCAGACAGGCGAGAATGAGTATGCCTTCGTTCCGGTCGACGCCCGTTACGAAGTCGAGGTGGGCAAACAGGTGTTCCGCGGCCATCGGCAGGGCGGGCCGTTCGCCGCGCTGCCCGAAGCAAGCAGCGCCGAAGCGGTGTACGTGCCGCGCGATGCGACGTGTCGGCTCTCGGGAACGGGAGAACTGGTGGCCTTCGCCGCGCCGGCGAACGGAGACAAGCCGCCGGCGCGGGTTGCCCCCGGCGAGCGACCCAATCTGCGTCGCGGTACGGGCTCCTGGCACCGCGACGTGATCACGCTGTTCACACCCGACGACGTAACGACCAATCTGGTCGGCGGTGAAACGTACAGCCCGCCGTCGTTGTGGTCGGGTACACCGATCCACGTGCACGATCTTGACGATCCCGGTCGCAGCCAGTCCGATCACGAGGAGGTCTACTATCACCTGGCGCGGCTGACGGACGGCAAGTGGGGGCCCTACGGCGTGCAGCTACTGTTCGACGAGCAGGGGCTCGACCAGGCGTACATGATCCATCATCGCAGTGCGTTCGCCATACCCGGCGCGGCGCATCCGGTTGTGGCCGGACCGGTCAGCGACATGCTGTACATCTGGGCGCTGGCGGGAACCAGCTCGGCCCTGGCCATGATGGACATCCCCGAGTTCGGGTATCTCCAGAAGGTGGCCAAGGTCATCGACCAGTTCGAGGCCGATCGCGGCCCGGCCGTCGTGTCCGCAGCACAATTCGAGCAGGCCGTGCGCCAACACGACCTCACCGACTTCCAGGCGAAGGTCTGCCGACTGCACCTGGCCGAGCGAGGCTTCGTGATCGGCTAGCGACGGCAAGCAGGGTTCCGCGGCCGCCTGAGGGAGATCCATCTGATGGCGAACCGTAACTTTTCGATGATTGAGTATTTCAACCGGCGCTGCGCAGAGGTGCGTCCGCGTCTGGCCTTCGGCGGCCGCACCAAAAGCGACTGGCAGCGCTGGCGGCGCAGCCTGCTGACCGAACTCAAGCGGCTGCTCGGCGAAATGCCTCGGCCCGTGCCGCTGCGTGCGGAGGTGGTGTGGGAGACCGAGGAGGACGGCCTGATCAAGC
>CBFCZG010000412.1:0-3657 GCA_965602375.1 uncultured Phycisphaerae bacterium
GCAGGTAAAGGAGCAGATCGGGGAATCGCAGCGCCAGTACTACCTGCGAGAGCAGCTCAAGGCGATTCAGAAGGAATTGGGGCAACTTGACCAACAGGACGTGGAGATTCAGCATCTAAAAGAGCGGATCACCAAAGCCAAGATGCCTGAGTCGGTGCAAGGGGCGGCCGACCGCGAGGTGGATCGGCTGAGCAAGATTCCCACCGCATCGCCGGAATACTCGGTGGCGATGGACTACGTTGATTGGCTGTGCCGCGTTCCGTGGTCGGTGAGCACGGAGGATCAGCTCGACATCGCGCGGGCCGAGCGTGTGCTCGACCACGATCACTACGGGCTCGAGAAGGTCAAGAAGCGGATCGTGCAGTTCTTGGCGGTCCGCAAGCTCAGGCCGCACGGACGCGGACCGATTCTTTGCTTCGTAGGCCCGCCGGGCGTGGGCAAGACGTCGTTGGGCCAGAGCATTGCGCGGGCCATGGGTCGCAAGTTCATCCGTATGTCGCTGGGCGGCATGCGTGACGAGGCCGACATTCGAGGCCACCGTCGTACGTACATCGGTTCGCTGCCGGGACGGATCGTTCAGGAGATCGTCAAGGCGAAGGCGAACAACCCGGTGTTCATGCTCGACGAGGTGGACAAGATCGGCGCCGATTTTCGGGGCGATCCGGCGGCCGCCCTGCTGGAGGTGCTCGATCCTCAGCAGAACCACAGCTTCACCGACCACTACCTCGACGTGCCGCTGGATCTGTCGAGCGTGATGTTCATTGCGACGGCTAACTACATCGATCCGGTCATCCCGGCGCTGCAAGACCGGATGGAGGTGATCGAGCTGCCCGGGTACACCGAGCAGGACAAGCTGCACATCGCCCGCCGATACCTTGTGCCCCGGCAACTATCCGAGCACGGGCTGACGGCCAAGGATCTGCGGATCGAAGATGAGGCGCTTTTGCGGATCATCGAGGGGTACACGCGTGAGGCGGGCGTGCGGAATCTGGAGCGTCAGATTGCGGCCGTCTGCCGCGCGGTCGCCGTGCAGGTAGCGCGGGGCAAGAGGCGGGCGGCTCGCGTGACGGCCAGGACGGTGAGTCGTTATCTGGGCCCCGAGCGGTTCGAGCCCGAGACAGCCAGCCGCACCAGCGTGCCCGGCGTGGCGACCGGTTTGGCGTTTACACCGGCCGGGGGAATGATCATTTTTGTCGAAGCGACCCGGATGCCCGGCAAGGGTAACCTTACGCTGACCGGGCAGATCGGGGACGTCATGCGCGAGAGCGCTCAGGCGGCGTTTTCGCTGGTGCGCAGCCGCGGTGCCAAGCTGGGCGTCCACATCGAGAAGCTTGCGTCGTGCGATATTCACATTCACGTTCCGGCTGCCGCGGTGCCGAAAGACGGGCCGTCGGCCGGCGTGGCCATGCTGGCGGCGCTGGTCTCGCTGTGCAGCGAGAGGCCGGTGCGCAGCGACGTGGCCATGACCGGTGAAGTCACGCTTCGCGGTTTGGTGTTGCCGGTGGGGGGGATCAAGGAGAAGGTGCTCGCCGCCGAGCGGGCGGGCATCGGCACGGTCATCTTGCCGCAGCGCAACAAGAACGATCTGGCCGATGTGCCCGAGGAAGCCCGCGAGAAGCTCAACTTCGTCCTTGCCTCCCGAGTTGAGGACGTGCTTAAAGCCGCGCTGGAGCCGCCCCCGGGCCGCGCTGAGGCCGCGCGAAAGAAAAAGACCCGGGCGGCTGCGGCTGTCAAAGCGGCTAAGAAAGCGAAGTCGACCGCCAAGTAACGTGTATGAGGAGCAGGCTATGCCCGCAAAACCGGAGCTGCTCATCCAGCATTTGAGAAACGTAACGGTTGTGGATTTCGGGGATTCGACCATCCTCAACACCATGCAGGTAGAGGGCATCGCACAGCAGCTCTACGACCTGGTGGACAAACAGGATCGCAGGCAACTGGTGCTCGACTTCAGCAACGTGCGTTTCTTGAGTTCGCAGACGTTGGGCGTGTTGTTGACGCTGCGGAAGAAGCTTCAGGCCGTCAAGGGCAGGATGGTGATCTGTGGGCTGCGCAAGCAGCTTTACGAGGTGTTTCGCGTCAGCAAGCTCGACAAGCTGTTCGAGTTCCAGCCCGATGAAGAGAAAGCCTTAAACGTTTTCGGTGTGTCAACCGTGGGGTGAGCGGCTCGGGTAGCCGTTCGGATCGCCGGGGGACTCCCGCATTTGTCGGTGGGTTGCCGGTCGGTCCGAACGGAAGCGGCTTGACCTCATCTCGCTGAACAGACAGCAGCGGACCTAATGACTCAGAAACTTACGAATCGATTGCGTAATGGAGATTTTTCACTCGGCAGGCGTCGGCCGGTCGGATGGCGATGGTTGGTGATCGACGGGCAGGCCGCCTGGTCGTTCGGGCCCGGTCGATGTGGCGGCGAACGGAGTCTGTGCGTCGACCCGGGTCACGATGGCGGGGCGGGCGGATTCTGGCAGCGGATTCCCTGTAGAACAGGCCAGAGCTACCGAGTGGAGCTGGTCGGTCGAAGCGATTCGAACGTGACCGGCGTGGGTGTGCGCGTGGGGTGGCGAGCTGAGAACCGATGCCTGCGCGAGCTTTCCTGGCGGGTGCATCTCTCGATCGACGAATGGAGTCTGTGGCGACAATATGTGGATCGTCCGGCCGGCGCGGACGAATTGGAGCTCCAGATCGGCGTCTGCGGGCGCGGAGGGCGGTGCTGGTTCGATGCGGTACGCATGATTCCCGTCGAGGAGCGTGAAGAGTCGTCTCACGTGCTGGCGGCAGTGCCTCCGCCGTTGGCCTACCCGCCACCGGTTTGCGCCAAGCGTGTGACCGTCTATGGACCGGCTGGGAGTGGGTCAACTCTCGCGCGCTGGCTGGCGCGTCATTTCGGGACACGGGCGGCAAGTTGGCGAAATCTGGCGCAACTGCGGCGGGGACCCACCGCCGACGAAGCCGTCTTCATCGAGGACGGGCCGTGGCCGGGTGCGTCGCTGGGCCGGCTCAAGCAGTGGGGTCGCGGTGGTCTGGTGATCGCTTCCCTGGGGGCGTTCGCCCGGGCGGTCAACAGCCGAGGGCGCGACGTTGCGCAAACGCGAATCGTGCGGCAGCAGCTTGCCCCGCCGGCCGGCCGCATCGTGTGGGCCAACTTCATCACTCGTGGCTTTGCGTTGTGGGACGTGTTGCCGTACTGCTGGGACCCCGACGCGGACGGCTGGTTCTGTCAGCGGCAGATCGTGATGACACGTGGATTGAAGGGGCTGCTTGCGGCTGAGGGCTTTCAGGTCGTGGTCAGCAGTGAGGGGGAGTATGACAGAACCAGCGAGCATCCGCTCGTGCTGTACCGTGCCGACAGGCGCGGTGGCGGCGTGCTGGTGATGGACGCGTGGCTCGCCTCGTCGTCGTCGAGCAATCTGGCCGAGAACGAGCCGGCGGCAGCTCTGCTGCTCAACGCGCTGGGTCGGCAGCGGGTGAGTCTGGGGCAATACGTCGTGCCGGCGGCGAAGCAGCGTGAGGCAGCCTCGCAGGTGTGGGAGCTGGCCAAGCGATTCGAGGCAGTGGAGGCGGCGGGCCCGCGAAATCGCCCTCTGGTGCGTCTGTGGGGGTCTGAACGTGCTGCGGCCGAGAAGCGCGTGTTGCTGCGAACCGGGTATGGTCCGAGGCAGT
>CBFCZG010000413.1:0-3649 GCA_965602375.1 uncultured Phycisphaerae bacterium
GTCAACTGAAGCGTCAGGTCCATCTCCCGCCGTACCGGATCGAGACGACCCGACAGCGCCTCGCACGTCAGCCCCTCCGGCAGACTCACCATCAGCATGATCGCAAAATCGCCCCCCAGGCGGGCCATCGTCGAGTCCTCGATGTTGCACCCGCACTCATACAGCACCCCCGAGACAGCCGCCACAATTCCCGGCCGGTCTCCACCCGTCGCCGTCAATAAGGCGTGATTCGCCACGATCCCTTCGCTCCTCAGGCAGCCCACCGCCAAGCGGTACCCACAACGGCCGAGTCTACGCGACCCTCCCGCTGTCCTCAAGGGACACCGGCCGGTCCGACCCGTCCATCTCACCTAAAAATCGATATTTGCCTATCGCACTTGACCTGGGGATAATAGAATGTACACATCGGTTGCGATCGTGGGGTCAGAAGCCGGATGGTCTCGGCTCCTGTGGGCCGGAGTCGCTACTGAAACACTCTTTCAGCAGGAGGTTGGATCATGGTCTATTCCGCCGGATGTGAATACGCCATCCGTGCCGTTGCGGAACTTGCCCGCCACTGGCCGGATAAGCAATATGTTCTCCTCCGCTCCGTGGCATCGGGCACGAATCTTGCCGGCCCTTACCTCGGCAAACTACTGCAACGGCTCGTGCTGGCAGGCATGGTGCAGTCGCTCAAAGGTCGAACAGGCGGCTATCGACTGGCCAAAGACCCCAAGAGAATCCGCCTGATTGACATCGTCAAGGCCATCGACGGCACCGAGCGGCTAAATCGCTCCATCGTCGGGCTGGGTGACTGGCGAGACGAGGACGCACCCCCCAAACTCCGCAGTTGGGCGAAGTTGCGGGCTCAGGTCCTCGCCTTGCTCGAAAAAACCACGGCGGCTGATCTGGCCGAGGCTGCGGCCCACCGCCGCACCGGCCGCGGGTCCCGTCGCAGACACTCTAGCCGGGCCGCATAGCGGCGCTGTCGACCAGCGGCTACCAGAGCGATTGCTCGCGCCAGGTCGTTCCGTCCAGTCGTAATCGGCCACCGACCAGTGAGGCGATGCGTCGTTCGTCTGTGGCGGGCGAGTACACTTGTATCTCGCCCGTGCCACACGCCAGCACCACGCCCAAAGCGGTGTCCGCCCCGTCCGCGTCGCGCAGGCTTACCAGTTGACCCGGCGTCAATGGCCGATCCGTCCCGCCCATCTGCCATACGGGCGTCTGCGCAACATCCAGCGTCCGCTCCGATGCGCTGCCAAAGTACCTACGCCATGTCTCGGACCGGTACGCTTGGCGCTGCGCCGACCCGCGAGCCATCACCGCCTCATCCGCCGCAAGTTCCAGCATCGGCTCGACGCCGGCCAGTCGCCGCCGAGCGCCCGAATCGTCCCGGCCAACGAACACGACGGCCGGGTGCAACACATCGATCACACCCCGCCAAAGCGCCTCAGCAGCCGGGCCGACCACGAACCCCGGCGTGTCGATCACCACCAACTCGCCGCCCTCACGCGCCGCCCGATCGACCATCCGCAACACGCCGCACAGCATCGGCAGCAGGTGCCCCGACGGACTGATCGACCCCACGAAACTCAGCGCGTCGGCGCCCGCAGCCGGTTGGCGCGGTTGCTGCAACCCAATCGTGGTCGGAGGCCCAATCCGTGACTGACCCGGATCGGCATCGATCACCGCTACCGCAGCTCCGCCGCCCGCCAGTCGTTCAGCCAGCGCGTCGACCAGATACGACTTACCCGTGTCCGCGCCCCCAAGCACCAGCACATGCCGCCGGCCTGTCTGGTTGATGAACCGCTCTACTTGTTCCACTTGCTGAGTCACCGGTCGTATCCGATCGATTGCGAGTTCTGCAACAGGTTCGTCCACCCCACCGGTTCCGACTCGCTTCGACTCTGTACCCGAGCCGCAACCCCGTCGATTAGTGTGTGCGCCCGCCCTGCCCGCTGCAAGCAATCGCCGCACTCGCCTCAACGGAAATCACGCGATCCTGCCGGCAGCGGCCCCAAATCGTCCGCCAGATCGACCATCCGGTCGACAACCAGATGAATCCCCCCGTCGCTCTGCTCTATCTTCCCTGCCGCCAGCATCCCCGTCGCCGACCGCGCCACCTTCCGATACTTTTCATACACCTCAGGCCTCACCAGTAGGTTCGCCACCCCCGTCTCATCCTCCAACGTCATAAAAACGATCCCCTTCGCCGTCGAAGGCCTCTGGCGAACCGTCACCAAACCCGCTACCGCCACGCGACGGCCAGACCGAATCTCTGCCAATCGAGACGCCTCCACCACCCCACGTCGAGCCAGTTCCTCCCTCCGCAACGCCATCGGATGCACCTTCAACGACAAACCCACGTGGTGATAGTCGTACGCCACCGCCTGCTCGCGAGGTTCATCCGGAAGCGGCACCACCGGCTCCTCGTCGTCCAGACCCGCCAAAAGCGGCAGCGCCTCGCCCTGCCGAAGCACCTGCCACATCGCCTGACGACGATCCAGACCCGTCGACCCAAACGCGTCCGCCGCCGCCAGCTTCGCCAGCCCCGCTCGACCGATCCCGGTACGCCGCGCCAACTCACCGACCGACCCGAACCGACCCTCCCCCCTCACCTGCTCGATCCCCACCGCCTGCTCAGCCGACAATCCCCGCACCAGCCTCATGCCCAGCCGAATCGCCGGACCATACCTACCCCACGTCTCCGACCGATCGTCCGCCCCCGCCGGCTTGGCCGACACGTTACCCTCCAAACGACAATAATATCCGCTGAAGTTCACGTCCACCGGCCGCACTGCCACCCCATGCCGCTTGGCGTCCTGCACCAACTGCGCCGGAGCGTAGAAACCCATCGGCTGCGAGTTCATCAGCGCCGCACAATACGCCGCAGGCCAGTAACGCTTCAGCCACGCCGACACATACACCAGAAGCGCAAACGACGCCGCGTGACTCTCGGGAAACCCATACTCGCCAAACCCGCATATCTGTTCGAACGTCCTTCGGGCAAACGCCTCCGGCAGGCCGTTGCGCCGCATCCCCTCCAGCAACTGCTGCCGGAACTTCCCGAGCAACCCGCGCTTTCGCCACGCACCCATCGCCCGCCGCAATGCGTCGGCCTGGCCGGGCCCGAACCCCGCCGCCACCATCGCCAGACGCATCGCCTGCTCCTGAAACAGCGGAACCCCCAGCGTCTTGCCCAGCACCGCCCGAATCGCCTCGTTTGGATACGTCTCCGCCTCCAACCCCTTCCGCCGACGTAAATACGGGTGCACCATGTCGCCCTGGATCGGCCCCGGACGCACGATCGCCACCTCGATCACCAGATCGTAAAAACACGCCGGCTTCAAACGCGGAAGCATGCTCATCTGCGCCCGGCTCTCGATCTGAAACACCCCCACCGTATCCGCGCGCTGGATCATACGGTAAACACCCCCATCCTCCGCCGGCACGTCGGCCAAGCCCATCCGCACTCCGTGGTGCTCCCACAGAAAATCAAAGCACTTGTGCAGCGCCGTCAGCATCCCCAACGCCAGGCAGTCCACCTTCAGAATCCCCAGCGCGTCGATGTCGTCCTTGTCCCACTCGATGAACGTCCGGTCCGGCATCGCCGCGTTGGCAATCGGCACCAGATCGCACAAAGGCCCGCGACTGATCACAAAGCCCC
>CBFCZG010000414.1:0-3649 GCA_965602375.1 uncultured Phycisphaerae bacterium
GATCGCGCTCGGCATAGCCGCGCAGCCCGATGCTGCTTTTCAGCAGGTCCATCTCATACATATGGTCTTTCCACTGCGTATCCAGCGTACGCAGCAGCACGTAGCGCTCCAGCCGCGTCAGCTCGAAGCGCACCAGCTCGCGACCGGCGCGGATCAACTCGGCCTTGGCGTCGCCCTCGGTGAGCGCCTGCTCGTTGACGAGCCTGCCGAAACGTCCCTTCGCCCACTCGGTCAGGCGGTCGCCCTCGTGCGTTTGGAGCGCCCGATCCACCTCGCGCTCCAGTCGGCCGTTGGTGAGGCATTCCTCGCTCAGCTCGATCAGCTCGCGCTCGAGGTCCTCGCCCTTGCGCTTCTGCACCTGCTCGACGGTCCAGTCGACGTTGTACTTCGTGCGGGCCCACACGGCGATCTGCTCGGCCACGTAGGCGTTTTCCAGCGGGCCCTCCGCCAGCGCCCGTTGCAACGTCTCGTGCACCGGATAGCTATACTCGCGCCGGCGGTACGATTCGCGTACCCGCTCGCGCACGGTGTCAGCTACCGTCCTGGCATCGGCTTCGGCGATGTCGTCCACCGGCACGTCGATCTCGAACTTGGTCCGCAGCCACTCCGTCATCCTCGTCCTGCCGAACAGCGGATCGACGAACTGGCGCGCCGCCGACAGGTCGGTGTTTCCGATCCGCTCGTCGGCCGCCTCGATCAGGTGCTGCTCGATATCGGCCGGGTCCATCTTGCGAAGCTGGTTCTGCGACAGCTTCGACCCGAACCGCTCCGCCCACTTGGCCAGACCGCGGACGTCCCACTCGCTCGGCTCCATGCTCGGGTCGACGTACTCGCCCAGGCTCCTGCGGACCGTCTGCTGCATCTCGTCGCGGGCCAGATCGCGGATGCTGGCCTCCAGCGAGTCGAAATCGTCCGTCGCCAGCTTGCCCGCATCCACCGGCACATCCAGTACGGTGCGACACCACTCAGCCGCGCAGTTGCGCGGGTACTCCGGTGAGAGGAACCTATCGAGCGCGTCGTCGATCGCCTCGTCGATCATCTCCCAGATCAACTCCACCAGGTCTTTCCCCTCCAGCACCTGCTGCCGCAGCCCGTAGTACTCGCGCCGCTGGTAGTCCATCACCTCGTCGTATTCCAGCAGGTGTTTGCGGATGCCGAAGTTGCGCTCCTCCACGTGCTTCTGGGCCCGCTTGATGGCCTTGGTAAGCCGCCGGTCCTCGATGGGCATGCCGCTGCGAAAGCCCAGCATGTTCAACACGCTGGTCATCCGCTGCCCGATGAACAGGCGGATCAAATCGTCCTCCAACGACAAGAAGAACCGCGACGAGCCCGGATCGCCCTGTCGGCCCGACCGACCGCAAAGCTGATCGTCGATGCGCCGCGCCTCATGCCGCTCGGTACCGATCACGTGAAGTCCGCACGGCGGGCTGAGCCGACACACCGTCCGACCCAGCGCCGGGAAACGCGGGTCGATCTTCGGCTTGAAGCAATCGGCGCAGTTCGTGTCGGGGTCGTACAAATCGCAGAAAATGCAGCACCTGGTAGCCGTCACCCCCGGCTCGAAACGCCCCATCTCGCCGATACACTTGGGATACACCACGCCCTCCTGAAGCCTGATGTCGGTGCCGCGTCCGGCCATGTTCGTCGAGATGGTCACGTTGCCCAGAGGGCGCCGATCCTTGCCCTTCGTCGGCTCGGTGCGGTGGCCGGCCTTGGCCACGATCTCGGCCTCGCGGGCGATCTGCCGGGCGTTGAGCACCTCGTGCTCGATCCCGTACATCCGCGTGAGCATCTGCGAAAGCTTCTCCGACTTCTCCACGCTGGTCGTGCCCACCAGGATGGGTCGCCCGCCCGGGAAGTCGGCCGTCGCCTCGTCGTAGGCCTCGCGCAGTCGTTCGACCAGCTCCTCCTCGAATTCGTCGCAATCCCCCACATCGGCCAGTGCCTTGCGAATCTTCTCGGCCAGGCCCTCGTCCTCGACGAGCGGCAGAAGCGCGTGCAGCACGTCTATGAGTATGAACGGCGAGCCGGCCTGACCGCGCCGCTGCATCTCGTGGATCTCATTCACCACCGAGTTGTCCTTCTCGGCCAATGCGTAGTACAGCGCGTCGGTATGGTCCGAGCGGTTCACCGGCCGGTTCGTTGGGATGGCCACCACCTCCAGCCGGTAGATCTTCATGAACTCCTCGCTCTCGGTCATGGCCGTACCCGTCATGCCCGCCAGAAACCCGTAGAGCTTGAAAAAGTTCTGAAGCGTGATGGTCGCCAGCGTCTGCGTCTCCTCCTTGACGGTGACCTTCTCCTTGCCCTCCACCGCCTGATGAAGACCTTCCGACCATTGCCGCCCGTGCATCAGCCGCCCGGTAAACTCGTCGACGATGATCACCTGCCCGTCCTGGACCACGTAGTCCTTGTCTCGCTCGTAGACCAGATGCGCCCGCAGGGCGTTGTCGATGAAGTGAGGCCAATTAATGTTCGCGCCCTCGTAGAAGCTGCCCACCCCCGCCTCTTCCTGCGCGAGCTGCGAGCCGGCGTCGGCCATGTGCACGCTCTTGCGATCGCGCTCGACGATGAAGTAATGCGTGTGCCCGATCGCCTCGGCCTGCTTGTCGCTCAGCCAGAACGGATCGTGCCTGAACTTCTCCACCGCCTCATTGAACACCCCTTCCATGACACCCGCCGCCCGCGCCTCCTGGCGGAGCGTGTCGAGCTGCCTGGCGTCCTTGATCTTCCGCAGCATCTCGGCGTTGGAGTGGTTCTGACGCTGGATGAGCTTGAGCGCGATCGCATCGGCCACGCGATATTGCGACACGTCGTCGTGCGCCGGGCCCGAGATGATCAGCGGCGTGCGGGCCTCGTCGATCAGGATCGAGTCCACCTCGTCGATCACCGCATAGTTCAGTGACCCTTGCACCTGATCTTCGGCCTGAAGCTTCATGTTGTCGCGCAGGTAGTCGAAGCCGAACTCGTTGTTCGTGCCGTACGTGATGTCACAGGCGTACTGCTGGCGACGCTCCTCACCCATGGTGTCCATGTCGGACTGGATGTATCCCACCGTCACACCCAGCAGCTCGAAAATCGGCTTGGCGAACTCGGCGTCGCGCTTCACGTGATAATCACTGTGCGTAACGATGTGGACCTTCCGACCCAACAGGACGTTCATGTACACCGCCCCGTAGCATACGATCGTCTTGCCCTCGCCCGTCTTCATCTCGGCGATGTTGCAGTTCTCCAGAACCAGCGAGCCGATCATCTGACAGGTGAACTGCCGATGCTCACGCGCCCGGCGCGACGCCTCACGCACCACCGCGTACGCCTCGGCGCGGATCGCCTCGGCCGGCTCGCCGTCCGCCAGGCGTTGGCGAAACGTGTTCGTCGGGCCGCGCAGATCATCGTCCGAGCACGCCCGCAACTCATCCTCCAGCGGATCGATCGCGTCATGCACCCACCGCCGCAGCCGCATCACCAGCCGATCGTTACGACTGGGCAGGCACCCATACACCGCCCACGCGCACGCGGCGATCGCCAGAAACGCCAGCCCCGCCGCCGCCACGCGCAGAACACCGTGATGGTCCACCAGCGCACCGCCCGCACCCCTCTGCGCCTGCGTGAAGCCCAACACCGCCGCACCCACCGCCGCACCCACCGC
>CBFCZG010000415.1:0-3639 GCA_965602375.1 uncultured Phycisphaerae bacterium
CGGGCTTGCGGAGGAACGCGTCGAGCATGAGATCCTGTCGGTCCTTGGCGGGCTCGAATTCACCGCCCAGGCGTTTTTCAATGCTGGTCAGCATGATCATGGGCGTCTTGGCGGTCTTCGGCTTGTTGCGAAGGTGGTAGGTCAATTCGAAGCCTTCGGTCAGCGTGCTCATCATCGCGTCGATCAGGAAGAGGTCGTAGCTGCGGCCTTGCTCGATGAGCTCGACCGCTTCGGTACCGTTGCTGGCCACCTCGACGGCGTATCCATTGGCCTCCAGCAGGGTCTGGGTGGCCAAAACAAAATCCGGGTCGTCGTCGATCAGCAGGATGCGCTTAGCCATGAGCCTCTCCGTTTCGTGTGGCTTTCGGAAAACACATACCGCAACACCAGGAGTGGATTATGGCCCGATCCTGGCCGCCAGGCAAGCACCGGCGGTGAGCGGAAGGCCGGCCCCGGACGCGCCCGGTTGCGCCGCGGGCCTTGGTTCTACGCCGATCAGGGCAGGCGGTACGGTGACCTCGAGCCTGCGAAGCACCTTCCCGCCGCCCGGCATGACGGCCTGCATCGTAACGGTGTAGGTGCCGGGTTGTGCGTAGGCGTGCACGACGTCTGTTCCGCGGCCGGTGCCGCCGTCGCCAAACCACCAGTCACACGCTGCCGCCGTGGGATGGCAGCGAGCGCGGGCCTGGATCGCCAGCGGCTGGCCCTCGTACGCGCGAATGGCGTCCACGAGAACCCATGGTTCGCGCGCCTGCTTGCGGAAGAAACCGTAGGCGATGTCCGGACGACGGCGGTGCCCGCCGGCGATCTCACGGCGATGCACGTTCATGCGCCGGCTGCGCAGCCACTGAATACATTTCTCGGCCTGCGACTTCAGCAGGTCGGTCGCACCGAAGAAAATGAGGATCGGCTGCTGGCGGTCGAGATAGCCGATCACGGGCGAAAGGTAATCCTCGTCGAAATTGCCCTGGCGAATGGCCAGAGCCCGAAAGACGTCGGGATTCCGCAGGCCGGTGAACAGCACAGCGTAGCCCCCAGCCGACCATCCGGTCAGAAACACCTGTTCGTCGGCGACGTTGTACGCGGCCTTGACGCGGCTGACGATCTCCAGAATGACCGCTTCATCTCCAAGCTGGAGCTCAATCTGCCTGTCGGCTGTCCGGAACCATCCGGCATCCCCGCGTACGCCTTCCAGTTTGGGCGCGGCCACTATAAAGCCACGCCCCTCAGCCAGGGCCGCCCACTCCTTGGCCTGCGGACGCGCGTCATCATAGGGTCGCGTGCCGTGGCAGGTGACCACGAGAGGCCACCGCTCGTCGGGGTCATAGGTGCTCGGCACGTACAGAAAATATTCGCGCGGGGTGCGCAGCGTGTGGTCCTCCCGTATGGGAGCGGGGAAGTCCTGCGACTGACTGACCGGGCAGCCGCACCAGACGACCAGGGAGACGATCAAGACGCCACGTAAAACCATTGTGGTCCACGACATATCAAGCGTGCCTCTCGGTCCACACAATCGCTCGAACCGGCGCACCTTAGCATCGTCGCCGGCAAGAGTGAAGCGCCCCCCAAACTGCGCCAGCCGCACAGGAATGGCCGGCCTGGCTCGCTTTGCCGCAGAACGACAGCAGCGATGACCCGGTGCCGCGTGTCGTATAGACTAGTGTTGCTGCGATGTGCAGGTAGGTGTGTCGATGGCGCTCGTGCAGTTACAACAGGTTTCCAAGGGCTTCGACGGCCAGGTGGTCCTGGACCGGATCGATCTTTCCATACAGCAGGGCGAGCGCATCGGCCTGGTCGGGGCCAACGGGGCGGGCAAAACCACGCTGTTCCGGCTGATCACCGGGCAGGAGAAGCCCGATTCGGGGCAGATTCACCGGGCGAAGCGCGTGCGGATCGGGTATCTGCCGCAGGAGCCCGAGCTCGACTCGGACCGTTCGCTGCTGGAGGAGGTGCTGGCAGGCTTTGAGTCGCTCCGTCGCACCGAACACAGGCTTCAGCACCTGGCCGAGCAGATCGGCCACGAGCAGGGCGACACGCAGCGCGATCTCATGCGGCGCTATGACCGTTTACTGGCCGAGTTTGAGGCTCAGGGAGGCTATGCGTATCACACCCGCGCCCAGGAGGTGCTAGGCGGGTTGGGCTTCGGCCCGCAGGATTACGAGCAGCCGATCGGCGTGCTGTCGGGCGGGCAAAAGTGCCGTGTGGCGCTGGCCAAGCTGCTGCTGACCGACTCGGACCTGTTGCTGCTGGACGAGCCCACCAATCACCTGGACATGGAGGCCACCGACTGGCTGGAGAAGTTTCTCACCCTGTACGACGGCGGCTTGATGATCGTTTCACACGATCGCTATCTGCTCGATCGGGTGGCAAGCAAGATCATCGACGTTGAGGATCGAGGTGTTACCGTCTACGGTTGCAGCTACACCCACTACGTCGAGAGCAAGAAGGTTCGACTGCTGGAGACCGAGCGGGCCTACGAACGACAGCAGGTGTGGTTGCAGCACCAGCGCGAGTACATCGAGCGGGTGAAGTCGCGCAAGGACACGGCCAAGCAGGCGCGAGGCCGCCAGCGCTACCTCGACCGAATGGAGCGAGACGGCAAGCTGCTCGACAAGCCCGTCACGCAACGGCACAAGGCGACGATTGTGTTCACCCCGTCCGAGCGCGGCGGCGACATGATCCTGCGGTGTGAGGGTGCCACCAAGGCCTACGGCGAGCAGGTTCTGTTCCGCGACTTCAATCTTGAACTCCAACAGGGGCAGAAGCTGGGCATCGTGGGTCCCAACGGATGCGGCAAGACGACACTGCTGCGAATGGCTTTGGGCCAGGTGCAGCCCGATGCGGGACAGGTGCGTCTGTACGAGAATCTATCGGTCGGCTACTACGACCAGGAGCAGAGGCAGCTCGACCCCGACTTGCGGGCCATCGATCAAGTATGGTCGCAGAGGCCCGCCGTCGACGAACTGGAGGTCCGCTCGTTCATGGCCTTGTTCGGCCTGCGCGGCGACGAGGTGTTCAAGCGTGTGGATGACCTGTCCGGTGGCCAGCAGAGTCGTGTGCTGCTGGCGCGGCTGGTGTGGGCTCAGCCTCAGGTGTTGCTGCTGGACGAGCCCACCAATCACCTGGACATCCCCACCACCGAGGTGCTCGAAGAGTCGCTTCAGCGATACCCGGGCAGCATCGTGCTGGTCAGCCACGACCGGTACTTCCTCGACCGAGTGGTGGATCGCCTGGTGGTGATGCATCGCGACGGGGTGTGCGACTTCTTCCTGGGTAATTACAGCGCGTACGTCGAGCGCAAACAGCAGCGCGAAGTCGTCGAGGCCGCCGCCCGCGCTGAAGCCGACCGGGCCGCCGCGACGGCCCGTCGCCGACAGCATCAGCAGCGCCAACACACAGGCAAGCCGAAAAACGCCGGGGCGAAGATGAGCCTGGCCGAGTTGGAGGCGGCTATCATAGAGCGCGAGCAGCGACTCGCGCAGTTGCAGGACGAGTTTGCTGCCCCCGACTTGTACCAGGACGGCGACCGCGTGCGCCGGCTCAGAGCCGAGCATGACCAACTCGAACAGGAGTTAACCAAGCTCAACGCCGTTTGGCACGAACGAGCGGAAAACTAACTCGTACCAGCCGAAGCGCGGG
>CBFCZG010000416.1:0-3639 GCA_965602375.1 uncultured Phycisphaerae bacterium
GTCGATGCAAGCGAATCCCTCGGCGGGCGGCGCATCGGCGAATGCCAGAAGGGCATTCAGCATATGGGCACCGCTGTCATATAGCTGCCCGCCGCCCGAGAGGGCCGGCTTCTGGCGCCAGCTGCCGGCCGTGGCACGCTGCCAGTTCTGGGCGACGAAGGTATCGATCACCTGTAGTTCGCCCAACACGCCTCGGTGAACAACATTGTGAATGTAGGCGAATTCGGGCGAGCAAGAACCCTGAAAGGCGATGGCCACCACCAAGCCGGTCGATTGGGCCTTGCGTACGACCTCGCGGGCGTGCCCGCTGTCGGTGACCATCGGCTTCTCTACCAATACGTGCAGGCCACGGTCCAACGCCGACATGATCTGCTCGTGGTGGAGCGTGTGCGGGGTACACAGCACGACCGCATCGAGTTTGACGCTCGTCAGCATGCGAGCGAAGCTGCTGTAGACCTTCGGCCGGCGCCCGGCAGGCTTGAAGATCTCGCGTTGGTAGGCTGCGATATGGCTTTTGACCGGGTCGCAGATCGCTGTTACGTCGAGCTGGTGCTGCTCGAGCAGCGCGCGGGCATGGCCTCGGGCTATGCCGCCGCAGCCGACCAGCCCCACGCGAATCGGTTTGCTTTTTGACATGGCTGTCGCGTTACACCTTTACGTTGCCGGATCGCTCCGCCTGGATCTCTCCGAGCTGGAAGAACACGCCGATCAGCGCCGACCCGAAAACCAGGAACGGCAGGAAAAACCCATAGCGCGTAGCCAGTACATGAAAGCCGCCGCTCCAACTGGGGCTTGCGCTGATCAGGATCACCGCACCGGCCATCAGCAAGGCTGCGCCTTGGATCGAGGTAATGATAACCACAATGTGGTCGAATACAACGAACCCCAGCGCCAGGAAGCAGCCGAACCCAAGCACCCCGGCGATCACGACAGGAGGTGGGTTGCCTTCCAGATGGGCCACAAAGCCGCCGCAGATGTAGGCCCCCGTCAGCGATCCCAGCAGGATCATTGCCTTGCGGGGATGCAGCCAAGCCAGGATGGCCAGGCCCGCTCCCACAACGACGCCTGCTGCATAACCGGTCCAGAAACCGTCGCAGACCCGTGTTCCAGCCACAAGAGCCAGGACCAGCGAGTCAAGGGCGGCCACCAGATTGCTCATGCGGGAGCCCATAAGTAGAAACGACAGTCCCGCGATCACGAGGACCATGCCGGTCAGCGGATCCTGATCGCCGAAGATAGCCAGCCATTCTCGCGCAGAGTGGTACATGTCCTGTCCCCATTTTTTTGCGGGAAACCTTTGGATCAGGACAAGTTTACGATTTGGCGGCGGCCGGGTCGGGCTGCGGTTCGTTTTTTGTGCCGGTCAGACCCCGCTGAAGGTGCCAGAGAAGCACTACAATCCATACGCCCCCGACGACCAGACCCGCTAGATGTTCCCGCGCGGCGATCTGCTCCAACCAGCCAGGCCGATAACATCCCAGCAACGTCAACACACCTGACGTGGTCATCGCCACCCCGACCAGCGACAGCCACAACGTCATGGCCAGGCGCGGCAGCATCAGCCCCATCAAGAGCCCGGCCCCGCCGGCGGCTGCGACAACCAGTCCGCCTTCTTGCTCAACGGCGGGATGCTGCTCCTTGAGAAAGGCCCAGAACTGTCCGAGACGCTCGCGAACTTCGGGGTGAAGATTGCTTTGCTGCTGGGCGTCACTGACCAGTTGGATTTGCTCTCCGTTCCCGCCGGTCAGCGTGGTTTCAAACGCCTCGATCTGCGGCCACGCGACGCGAGCGCCGTACACCGATAGCGCTACTACAACCAACATTGCCGCCGACAATACCGCAGCCCACAATCGGTAGAGCAGACCGGCCACCAGAGCGGCTACCACGCCCGCAACGACCGCGGCCACCGGCGGGGCGATACCCAACGCGATGCCGATACGCCAACCCGCCGCCGCGCCGCCGCCGGCCAGCAGAAGCACGACCACTAATCGGGTCAGACGGGCGCCGTACAGCGCGATCAGCCCTCCCAGCACCACCGCACACACGCCGGCGAAGGCGGTTCGCTGCGCATCGATCTGCGGCGCGTGGTAGCGAACTAATTCGACGAGATTCTGAAGAAACTGACCGTCACCGAACATGCTGCCTGCCATCCGTTTAGCGTATGGTATGCCTCTCTGTCGTCGTTCGCAACCTGCTAGCTGCGAAGCGCGCTCTGTGCCGCAGTGGGTTCGGTCGGTACGTCGACGCTATAGGGACTGCGCCGGATGTCGATATAGCTCTTACCCATGTCGACCCGACGATACTTGCGGTACAGCCCCTGTAGCAACGCGAGCTTCTGCTCGGTCGTGGGTTCGAGACCGAGTTCCTGACCCGGCGCCCGCCCCCAACGGATGCGGTTGCCGGGTCGATCCGTTGCCAGTTCCATGTGCGGCTCGTAGGGATTCTCGCGACCATCGTAATTGTATACGAGAACCGCAATGATCTGTTCGCGGAACGGCTGATCCGCCAGTTCCGTAACCAGTTCGATCGCAGCCGAGAGGTCCGCCGCATCCCATGGCTGCCCGACGTCCGGTGGTGGGCTGCTCACGCCCGCGATCTGTAGCAGCCCGGCGTTGGCGATTCGTACGTGTGCGTATCGTCCGGGAAGACGCACACACTCTTCGTCGACCAGAAAACACCAGTCGCCGTGCATCACCCACGCGATCGGCTGGCGATACTCGCAACGCGCCACGATCCGCCCGCCCCGCCGTAGCATTTCTCGACCGAGATCACCTTCCTGACCCACCCGGACCTCTCCAGTTGCTCGGCGATGGACCGGGTCAGCCCATCGTCCAGATAGCTCTGTTCCGGCGAGATGCCCCCCTCCTGCTGGATGGATTGGAGGATGTGATCGTTCTGGCTGCGCTGAAGCCATGGTGGTACGTCGGCCAACTCCAGCCGCACCGGCACGTGATAGTCGGGCAGACTGTGGACGTATCGTTGCAGGCGGCTCAGTCCGAGCCACGCCGCGCAGGCAACACCCACCACAACGGTCAGCCTGGCTGCACGCGCAGCACCGATTCCTGGCAGGCGCGGAACCACGCTGATCCAGCCGGAATGCTTCTCTTTCTTTGCTGCCTTTTTGCTTCGACGTTTTTTAGCCATGCTGTTGCTCGAAATCCGTTATTTCGATGTCGCCCGCTCAGCGCTGCATCGCCAGCCTTACGAGCTGCTCGCACAAATCCGCGAACGAGATGCCCGCTCGCGCCGCCGCCTTCGGCAGCAGGGAGTGGCTGGTGAAGCCGGGTATCGTGTTCACTTCGAGACAATAGGGCTGGAAGGTAGCTGCGTCGACCATCCAGTCCACACGACTCATGTCCCGGCAGCCCAGCGCCTCGAAAGCGCTCACGCTGAGTCGCTGCACTCGTTGCAGCAATTCGCCGGGCAGATCGACATCGAACAGGTACTCGGTACGATCGTCCTTGTACTTCGCCTCGTAATCGTAAAACGCCGTTGCGCTTCGGATCTGACAGACCGGCAAGGCCCGGCCCGCGAGAATGCCCACCGTGAGTTCGGGCCCGCGAATGTACGGCTCGATCAGGCAGCGACCGTACGTGTCCACGATGTGGGTGACGGCTTCGTCCAGTTCGGATGCCTGCC
>CBFCZG010000417.1:0-3633 GCA_965602375.1 uncultured Phycisphaerae bacterium
CTTTACGCAATCGGCGGGCGAGCCGCCGATGCTCTTGATGATGCCGATATCGCGAGTCTTTTCCTGTACGATCATGTAGAAGATACAGAGCACGAGAAAGACGGCCACCAGGCTGATCACGCCGAAGAGCACGGTGACAAGTATTTTCTCCTTTTCGACGGCGGCGATGTAGACGGCCTGCATCTCTTCCCAGGTGTAGACGCCGGCGTCGGCCATGAGCGACTGTTCGACCGGGTCGGCGGGGACGGTGGCCATGTGCTCCTGCCAGGCCTGGGCGATGCGGGCACGCAGGGCCAGCGGATCGGCTTGAGGAGAAAGGTTGATTTGCACCTGGGAGCATCGTGCAGAAGTCATACCTCCGCCGTCCTCCGGGAGGCGCTCGGCCGGGCCCATCAGGAGCTGGTCCTGGAGCAATTCGAAGTCGACGTAGAGGCAGAAGGAGTCGATCTCGTGCACGCCGGTGTGGGAATCGTCGACGTAGCGGCCGTACATGCGCTTCGGGCCTTCCATGCCCTCGCCAAGCAGCAAGGTGCCCTTGGGGGTAACGGGCACGACGGTCAGATCGACCCTGCACCCGCGCGGGTAGAACCTTCGGTAGTGGCCGCCGGCTGTGCGCTCGGCGATCAGATCGGCGCCGATGACGATGCCCGGCAGGGCGGGCCCTTCGTAGCGGGGATTGTCGAGGAATTCGCGTAACCGATCGAGCACGCCTTCGAGGATTTGCCAGGCCTGGTCCTGGAGTTGCTCGGCCTGGGGGGCACGCCCGGCGTCGAGATGGTCGGCGGCGGAGGCGAGCATGTCGGCGGCGCGCGTCATGTCGCCGCGGGACCGGTCGAATTGGGGATCTTCGGGCAGTCGGGCGGCGGACTGTCGTATCGTTTCGGCCAACTCGCGCTGGAGCGAGATCCATTCCTGCGAAGGCGGAGACTCATCGTTTCGGACCCCGGCCTCGCGTAGATCGGCGCGGAGGCGCGACAGGTCGGCGATGCCTATGGCGGCGTCCCAGACGGATTGACCGAGCTTGCCCTGGCGGGTGGACTCGTAGATGCCCGGCCCGGGAAAGGATCGGTAGGGCCTGACCTGCCGGTTGGCGTACTCGGGGGGCAGGGGGCCGCGGCCGCGCAGGGCCTGCTGGAGATCGGGCGGCAGGACGTACTGACCATCCTGCACTCCCCAGAGAGGCTTTTCGGTAGGATCGAGTGTGGTCGTGTTGGGGTACCATTCCTCGTAGAAAAGGGAATTTCTGAAATCGTTGACGCGATACGTTTCATCCAGGCGGATGCCCACGATTCGGACGGCGCGGGTGTAGTTGGTCGGGCGCATCCGCATGACGCCATAGGTGTAGATCAGCGGCGTGGCGGCTTCGACCTCGGGCCACTGCACGATCTTATCGATGAACGGTTGGTAGTACGGCACGCCCTGGAGAGGATTGCCCGGATCGATGACCAGATCGCCGAGCAATCCGCGCGAGCGTGCCCGGACCATATCGAGGAAGCCGCCCATCACGCTGACGACAATGAGCACCATGGCCACACAGAGGGTCACGGCGCCGATGGAGAAGAAGGCAATTCTACGTCGTTGGAGCAGACGGGCGGCGATGAAGGCACTGTAGTAGCGTGCCAGGCCGGGTGATCCGAGCAGCCTGGCGCCGAGGCGATAGATCAGCGCGAGCAGTGCCAGCGCGATCAGTGCGCCGGCGGCGATCAATGCGGCTCGATCGGCGGCGCCGATCCCGGCGACGAAGCTTGCGGCGGCGGTGATTGCGGTCACTCCGACCCGCAGCAGGAACCCGATGGCTCGAAGCGACGTGCTGTCGGCGATCGACAACCCGGGCCAGCGGATCAGCAGCACGAGCCCCAACAGCAAGGTACCCCAGAGGATGTCACAGTTGCCGACCCCTTCGGCGAGCCACTCGGGAGGGTGGTAGTAGTCGGGCAGGCCGGTGAGCAGGCGCTGGTATCGCTCGGGCATCGCGGCGTAGAGGACAAGATCGTCTGACAGGTCGCCGATCAGTCCCGCCCGCTCGGGGTTGCTGGGCGCCTGCTGTTGGAGGCGGGCGATCAGTTGGTGTCGTCTTTGCTGCATCGAGTCGGGCAGTTCACCGAGGCGCAGGTCGTCGCGGACGGCCTGTAGATGGGCCTGGAGTCCGGGCACGTCACGTCCGAAGACGGCCCACCCGGTAGGCGGGCTCAGGCAGGCCAGCACCAGCCACACCAGCAGCACCGCCCAAAGAGCGCCGGCAAGGGCCGACCATACGCCGCCCAGCGCCGACTGCCATCGACCGGCGTGGGCGATCGACCGGGCGAGCCCGACAACGAACCAGAGCGTCAGCTGAATCGTCAGCACGAGCGGCGAAAGGACGATGACCAACGGTGCGAGGGCGTGGATCGCCCAGCGTGGCAGGGCTATCGGGTGGCCGAGAAGGCGGTCGAGCCCGCAGGTGAAAGCAAGGTAGTAACAGGCGGCGACAATGAAGGCGGCTGCCTGGATCAGCAAATAGATCGGCACGGCGACGGGGGAAACGATGATCAGGAGCTTTCGGCGCAAGGCGTTGGCTACCTTCCTGTTGGTTCGATGCCGGCGTCAAGCGCGACGATTTAGCCTTTCGGCCGCTGAAGCGGGAAAAGGATGACGTCGCGGATGCTCGTCGAGTTGGTCAGCAGCATCACGAGACGATCGATGCCGATCCCGATACCGCCGGCCGGCGGCATGCCGTATTCCAGGGCCCGCAGGAAATCCTCGTCCATCACGCGCATGGTTTCTTCGCCCTCGCCGCGAAGCTGCTGGCTGAGGGTTTGTCGCTGAACGTCCGGGTCGTTGAGCTCGGTGTAGGCGTTGGCCAGTTCGACACCGCTGACGTACAGCTCGAACCGCAGGGCGAGGCGCGGGTCGTCCGGGTGCCGGCGGGTCAGAGGGCACAAGGAAGCCGGGAAGTCCAACACAAACGTGGGGTTGACCAGGTTGGGTTCGACGTGTCGATCGAACAGCGCCTGGACGACGAGGTCGTCGGCCATGTCGGCATGGTCGATGTGCTGCTGGTCGGCGGCGCGGCGTACGGCGGGATGGTCGAACATGTCGACGCCCACGTGTGTGGCGAACAGCTCGGCGAAAGTGGCTCGCCGCCATGGTGGTGCGAAGTCGATGGTCTTGGTGCCGAAGGGTCGCTGATAGCCGCCGCCCAGACGATCGATGGCGGCGACGGTGACGCCCTCGGCCAGATCCATCATATCGTGGTAGTCGCCGTAGGCCTGATAGGCTTCGAGCATGGTGAACTCGGGGTTGTGTTCGGTGTCGATGCCCTCGTTGCGGAAGTTGCGGCTGATCTCGAACACCCGCTCCATGCCGCCGACCATCAGTCGCTTGAGGTACATTTCGGGACTGATTCGCAGGTACAGGTCGATATCCAGGGTGTTATGGTGCGTGGTGAAAGGTCGGGCGGCGGCGCCGCCGTAGATGGACTGAAGCGTGGGCGTCTCGACCTCGACAAAGTTGCGCTCGCGCAGCCACTGGCGCACGGATCCCTCGCCCATGCCGTCGAGCAGCTGTAGCACCGAGCGCAGCCCCGAGGCCGTGGTCGGCAGCACGTCCAGCCCGGCCCGCCCGAAGCGCACCAGGTCGCCGGCGCTCTCTTCA
>CBFCZG010000418.1:0-3633 GCA_965602375.1 uncultured Phycisphaerae bacterium
GTCGCGCACGACATCACCGGCAACGGCGTGTTGGACCTGTTCGCCGGGCCGTATTGGCTGGAGAACCGCGGCGACGGGAGCTTTGCGGTGCACCGCATCGTGGCCGACGAGTCGTTTTATCCGGCCAGGCTGGGCGTTCTGGACGTGGACGGCAACGGTCGGCCCGACGTGGTCATGGGACAGGAGGCGATGGATTACCCCACCAAGTTCGTACCGTTCAGTCTGCTGGCATGGTTCGAGTGCCCCGCCGACCCGCGACAGACGCCCTGGCCGATGCACACGATCGATCGCGTCCGCTGCGCCCACTCGATCGGCGTGGCCGACCTCGACGGCGACGGGCACGACGAGATCGTCGTCGGTGAGCACGATCCTTTCTATCCCTATCGGAATCGCTGTCGGCTGTTTGTCTACAAGAAGGCCGACCCGGCCGGGCAGACCTGGAAGCGCTACCAGCTCGACGATCGCTTCGAGCACCACGACGGCACGCAGATCATCGAACTTGCGCCGGGCAAGCTGGGCATCATCTCGCACGGCTGGCGCGACAGCCTGTACGTGCACCTGTGGGAGCCGACCTGAATCTTGGTTCAGCGCTCACGTCAGACTGACCCAGCGTCGCGGAGAGGTGAGTACCCCTACGCCGGCACGTTGGGGGTCACCCAGGTTTGGTCGCGTGCGGCGGCGTAGAAGGCCTCCATGACGGCCGACCGGATGGCCGCCTCCCGAGCGGTTACCAGGGGCGGGTTGGCGGCGCCGGTCACGGCATCGAGAAACAAATCGAATGCGTGCGGCCAAGCGGCCGGAAGATCGGTCCATGGCTGCTTGCCGTCGGCGCGGGCGAAATGTTCACTCTGAAAGTACAACGCACCGGCGACCACGTGGGCGTGCCCCTCGGTGCCGCTGACGATCATGGTAACAGGATTGGCCACGTCGACCCAGCCGGCTGCCAGCGTGCCGACCGCGCCGCTGTCGAACTTGAGCAGACCTTCGCCGGACTCATCGCAGTCGCCGTAGCGCCTGGTGCAGACGTTGATGTCGGCGGCCACCCGCTCGACGTCGCCCATAAGCCACAGCAGGATGTCCAGCTAATGGGTGCCCAGGTCGCCGAACGCGCCGCAGCCGGCGATGGCAGGATCGGCCATCCAGCGGTAGTCGGTGTCGAACCAGCCCTTGAGTGAGCCGGCGTGGCAGTTGGAGTGCCGCACGCGGGTGATGCGTCCGAAGTGGCCCTGGCGAATCTGCTCGCGAACAAACTGGTGGATCGAGCTGCCGCGCATGAAGTAACCCGTCTGGAAGAGCACGCCCGCGTCCTCGATCGTCTTGGCCATGGCGAACGCATCGGCCGAACCGGTCCCGAGTGGCTTTTCGACGAACATGTGTTTGCCCGCCCGGGCGGCGGCCAGCACGAGCGGCTCGTGGCGGTCGGTTTCCGAACAGATCGCGATGGCCTGGATGCGATCGTCCTGCCATACGGCATCGCCGTCGCTCACCACATCGGCGCCGAGTTCATCGGCGATCTTCTTCGCTCTCTGTGCGTCGTGGTCCCAGACCGATTTGACGCTCACGCCGCTGCGTTCTTTCAGCTTCTTGACGAAGCTGGGGGTATGGATGTGTGCACAACCGACCAGGGCTACGTCCGTCATAATTGGGCTCCGATCCGACGGCTCAACCATCGCGCCGCCAAGGCAACAGGTGATCTAGATGCGCCAGCGGGTACCCAGGCTACGCCAGCCCGGCGTGAAATGCGAGTCACACCCAGTCGGCACGCCCAAAGGTGCCCGCCATCGAGTCCGCAGCTACTATCGTACCCGCATCGCCGTCGCAAGGTCGAGCGCACGCCACGGATGAGCCGGGCAACGGCAAAGCAGAATGGCTTACGCCCATAAGTCGATGGGTTTGACACCATTGTCACCGTCGGCTAGACCCAAGCAGATGTCAGACACCGACCGACAGCCAAGGCGAAAGACTCTCAGGAGGAGACCATGAAGGGGCCGAAGGTTGTGCTCATCGGCGCCGGCAGCGCGTTCTTCGGCAGGCAGACCATCTGGAGCATGGTCACCAAGCCCGCCCTGACCAATGGCACGCTCGCGCTGGTGGATGTCGACGCCAAGAAACTCGGCTGGCTGACCAAAATCGCCCGGCGGGCCATCGACGCGACCGGCGTGCCGCTGAAGCTCGAAGCCAGCACCAACCGCAGGAAGGTCCTGCGCGGCGCCGACTTCGTGATCCTCGCCTTCGCCGTCGAGGGCGTGAAGCTCCGCGGCGTCGACGCCGACATCAGCACCAGGCACGGCATGATCATGTGCTCGGCCGACACCATCGGGCCCGGCGGCACGATGCGCACGCTCCGCGAGGTGCCCCGCCAGAACGCCATCCTCCGCGACGTCGAGAAGCTCTGCCCCGACGCATGGATCATTAACTGGGTAAACCCCACCGCCGCGATGGGCGTCGCCATGATGCGCCATTTCCCACACCTGCGGTCACTGGCCATCTGCGACGGCCCGCACAACCCCCACTTCGACAACCGACTCATCGTGGCTGCCGGCCTGGCCAGGTCGGAGGATAAGGTCACCGACGCCCTGCGCGCCCGCGTCAAGATCCGCTCGGGGGGCATCAACCACTTCAACTGGCTCGTCGAGATGACGCACAACGGCCGCGACGTGATACCCAAGGTCAAGCAGACCGTCCGGCAGGCGGCCGTGGAGGATCGCTCAGCCCGCAACGTCAACGCCAAAGCCGCCCTCTCGGCGTCGATGCGCTGGCAACTGACCGACGCGATCGGCTACGTACCGATGTGCATCGGCCACACCAAGGAGTACATCCCGTTTTTCCAGGGGCACGACGTCAGCCGCAAAGGTGCACTCAAGCTCGCCAAATGGTCGGTCGAGGTTCGCAAGCAGTGGATGCACGACTGTTGGTCCGACATGCGGGCCCTCGCCTCGGGCCGCAAGCCTATCCGGCAATTCCTCGACGAGACCAGGCCCGACCACGCCAGCGACATTATCGAAGCCATGTGGAGCGGCTCGGCCCAGACGTTTTACATCAACGTGCGCAACAACGGCGCCGTCACCAACATGACCGACGACGCCTACCTCGAATTGCCCTGTGTCGTCGACATGAACGAGGTTCGCCCGCTGCCCTTCGGCCCGCTGCCGCGGCCGCTGCTGGGCTTCGTCCAGCGCGTCCTCGACGAACACGAGCTGGCCGTCGAAGCAGCCGTCACCTGCGACCGCGCCAAGCTCCGCCAGGCGTTTTTGGCCAGCATGGTGGCGGTCAGCATCCCGGACGTCGAACGGTGTATCGACGAGATGCTTCGGCGGGAGCGCAAGTATCTGCCCGCCAAGTGGGCCAAGGTCGTCTAGCCCACCTTATGGCGCCGGACGGACAAAACGCTGAGCGGCGAGCGGCCGGACTTCGCTGAAGTGAGGCAAAACCATGAGATTGCAGGATATCGTCGCGGCGGCGTCGGACTACCAGGTCGTGTTGGAGCCTGATCAGGACAAGCCCGAGTGGTGGGCCGGGGCACCGTCGGTAACGGTATCCGACGACGGAACCTTCTACCTGGCTGCGCGCATGCGCGAGGGCGACTCTCGGCGAGGCCGGCGGGGATACGAAATCCGGATTCTCAAGAGCAAA
>CBFCZG010000419.1:0-3626 GCA_965602375.1 uncultured Phycisphaerae bacterium
ATGATGATCGGCGCACCGTTCCAGGTGTAACCCTGGCCCGTCGCCAGGCTCCGCCCCGCCGAAAGGTAGAACGCGTCGTCGCCTCCTCCCGGATTGAAATACCGGGTATAGAGAAGGCTGTACAACACCGCCAAAATCAACACCGCGCTCAGGCACGGCCCCCACTCCCAATGCAGTTCCGCCGTCCCCCGCGTTGCGGATGTCGATTGGGGCGAGTTCTGTCGTGCCGTTTTGACCACGGTGTGGGGAGAAGCGAGCTATCGAGGCGAAGCCGGCTGACCGAAGGTAGCGTCAGGACCTGCCTGCTGGGCAGCCGACTCTATGGAGTCGTAGGGACGCCCTGTCAGTGCGGCTTTCCTGGCCGCATATAGACGTAGCTTTGCATAGTACAGAACCTCTTCCTGGCTGAGTCGGATGCGGTCCAGCATGTCGGCCAGGACGCCCGTCAGACAGGTTAGCGCGCCCACAATGAACAGGAATCCGGCCGTAATTCCGGCCCAAAGGTGCGGCGAGAAGCGGCCCACCTTGAGAAAGTGCAGCAGGAAGAAGCCGCCCAGACACGTAGCCACAAGGAACTGGATCAAAGCCAACGAACCGAAGAAGCGTAACGGCTTGTAGTCGCGATAGGCGCGCAGGATGATCATCAGGGCACGCCAGCCATACCCCAACAGGCTGTGGGCCACACGGGATCTGCCGTGCTTGCGCGTGCCTCGCACGCGAATGGGCACCTCCACGACGCGGCCGCCCATGAAGGCGATGTCAAGCAGCGTCTCCTGCGTATAGGTAAACCGGCCGGTAAGATTGAGCTTCAGTGCGGTGGTGGCCGAGTAGGCACGGAAGCCGCATGCGGCGTCATACACCCTACGTCGAATCAGCGCGCTCACCAGACGCGACATGATCAGGTTGCCCACTCGCCGTCCCAGGGCCTGCCGATGCGGCGGCGAATCGGGATGATAGCGTGACGCCGTCACACAGTCCGCCTGGCCCGCGACGATCGGACGAATGATCTTGGGTATGTCACCCGCGTTGAACTGCCCGTCGCCGTCGATGAAGACGAGAATGTCGGCCGCCTCGTCGACCACCAACTCCAACGCACGATGGAACACAACCCCTACGCCTTGAGGCCGATCGTGCCGAATCACACGGGCGCCCGCCTGACAGGCCACCGAACCCGTGCCGTCGGTCGAGCCGTCATCCACCACCACAACCGCGACCTGAGCGATACCCGTTATGTCGCTGGGCACCTTGCTGACGACATGCCCTACGGTCGAAGCCTCATTCAGCGCCGGGACCACCACCAACAACTTCAGCTTGTCGGAGTCAGATACAAGCGAGAGAGACTCTGCACTCGACAAAGGGCGCGCGGTGCCACCGCGGTCCGACCTACCACCGGACGCTTCCGGACGACCCTCTTTGGATCCGACAGCCGGCATGGGTGTCTCCGAGTTGCATGACCCGCGCATGCCTCGCGCATTCTCGCGACAGCGTGGAGCAATGTCAACGCCTGACGCGGCGTGCGGTCGCTATGTTCCTGGCCGATGCAGCGGAAAAACCTGGGCAAGCATGCCCCGACGAGTGCAAACCAACAGTCCCACATGCCAGAGTCGAACCTGGGACAGTTCGGATCAAAGTGCGAAGCGACCCACTCGCTGGCGGGCGACGGCGCGCGTCCAGGCAGTGCGGCTGCTATCACCTTTGGCGCACGCTCTCACGGTTCGGCTGGTTCTTCCGGCGGGGGCTCAGCGCCCTCGCTCTCTACGGGCGCCCTGGCGGGGGCAGGACGTACAGCGATGCGTTCCTCCAGGATGCCGAGGTCGACTGCCTGCGGCGGTGTGGGCATCAGTTCGCCCGGTTCAGACCCCAGATTGTAGTTGTAGGGCGGCAGCGGCCTACCTTCGCCGCATCCAGCCAGCGCACCCACCAACGCCAACATCGCTGTAACCAGCCACCGTCGGACCATCAGACAAACTCCACAAAGCCACAGGCTTCTTAGCAGGCCGGGCTTCGATCGTCAACCGCTCGACCCATCCCCGGCAGCACCCCCATCCGCCGCGCACGCCCGACCGACGGTCGGCAACCGTATCGGCCCGAAAGCCTAGGATACCTTACTGCCGGGCTCGACGGACTCGTCGCTCGTCAGGACCACGACGCGCTTTCCGTCGTCGCTGCTGCCGGCCAACAGCATGCCGTAGCTGGTTTGCCCTCGCATCGTGCGCGGAGCGAGGTTGGCCACCACCACAATGTCCTTGCCCACCAGCACCTGTGGGTCGGGGTAGTAGGGTTTCAGACCGGCGACGAGTTGTCGCTGACCAAGTGGGCCCAGATCGATCTGGAGCAGGATAAGCTTGTCGGCGTTGGGGTGATCGCTCACCTCCAGGACGCGCGCGACGCGAATATCGAGCTTGGTAAAATCTTCGTACGTGATCGTGTCGGCACCCTCGGCCATCGGCTTCTCCTCACAGGCGTGGTAAACCCACAGGGGGAGTGTACGGCCGACGTCGGATGCGGGCAAGTTGCGCGGCGGGCTCGTCTGCAGACGTATCTTTACCGCGCCACGGGCGGGCCATAGAATGCGCCGATCGCACACGGAGCCCATACCGTGGTTAACCCATACCCGGTAAAGTTTGATTCGATCTTCAAGCTCAAGGTGTGGGGAGGACGCAACTTGCAGCGGATCTTCGGCAAATCGCTGCCGCCCGGAGACCCGATCGGCGAATCCTGGGAACTGGCCGACTTGAAGCAGGACCAGTCGAAAGCGGCGATCGGGCCCGCGCGGGGGCAGCCGCTCGCAGCGCTGCTGCGGCAGTGGGGTCCCCGATTGCTGGGAGATGCCCAGCCGTTCGAGGGGCGCTTCCCGTTGCTGGTCAAGTTCCTGGATGCCGAGGACGACCTCTCTGTCCAGGTGCACCCCGACAAGGCCATGGCCAGCAGATCGGCAGGCGACGTACGCGTCAAGAACGAGGCGGGGTACATCATCGAAGCCCGGGGTGACGCAGCCATCTACCGCGGGTTGAAAGACGGTGTCGATCGGCGACGGTTCGAGCGGGCCGTCGAGCGGAATCAGGTGCCCGACACTTTACGCCGGATTCCGGTCAAGGCTGGTGACTGCTATTACCTGTCCAGCGGCACGCTGCACGCGCTGGGCAAGGGTGTGGTGGTGGCGGAAGTCCAGACGCCGTCGGATACCACATACAGAGTCCATGATTGGAGCCACGATGGGCGCCAACTGCACGTCGCCGAGGCGCTGGAGTGTATCGCATTCGGTCGTACCGAGGGCAACCCGAAACGCTCGCACGTTGCCGACGTGTGGCGGACGGTGACGCACCTGGTGGCGTGCCAATCGTTCGTGATGCAAAAGGTGCGCACCGTCGAGGGGGTCGTCCAGCCGATCGCCGACGGAACGATGATGGTCTGGATCGTGTTGTCGGGTAGGGGCAGGCTCACCCAGCGGTCGGACGGGCTCGAGGTGGCGTTTGCCCCCGGCGACGTCGTTCTGGTTCCTGCCGCAACGGAAAAGGCGCATGTGACGACAGATAGCGACTGCGAGTGGCTCGAGGTAACCGTGCCGAGCGGCGCGGGCGTCTGACAGCCGCCGCTGCACGCCACACGGGAAAGCAACGATGGCC
>CBFCZG010000420.1:0-3611 GCA_965602375.1 uncultured Phycisphaerae bacterium
CGCAGCCTACTTCACAACATCATGGCCTCGCCCATCTCTGCGTCACAGCCGAGGGGCGGCGCGTCTATAATCACCGAGGCGAGCGCGCCCATGTGGATGGCTTGGAATACAGGACACGCGCCAAGTTTTTGTCCGCCCTGAAGCAGGCGTCGTTTGGCGGTAGCCGACGATGGAAGATTCACAACCCGATTCGCAGACGCCGGTAAGTGATCCGTCCGGCTGGGTCGACCAGCACGGCGATGCCCTGTTTCGGTATGCGCTGCTGCGCGTGCGCAGCACCGAACTGGCCGAGGACCTAGTGCAGGAGGCGCTGGTGGCCGCACTGGCCGCCCGCCATCAATTTGAGGGCCGATCTGCGGAGCGCACGTGGCTGGTGGGCATTCTCCGCAACAAGATCGTCGATCACGTGAGAAGGACTGCCCGCGAGCAGCCGGCCGATCAGGACGGCGCCACCGAGTCAGCGGTTGCCGATTTCTTCGACCCAACCGGGCACTGGAAGTCCAGGCCGACCAAGTGGGCCGGCGACCCAAGTCGTGTGGCTGAGGATCAGGACTTCTGGCGCGTATTTGACGAGTGCATGGGCAAGCTTCCTGGTACGCTCGCCCACGCGTTTACGCTTCGTGAGTTGGAGGAGCTGGCCACCGAGCACATCTGTCAGGTTCTGAGCATTACACCGTCTAACCTATGGGCACGTCTGCATCGAGCCCGGATGCTGCTGAGGCGGTGTCTGGAGCTGAACTGGTTTGCACCTGAAACCTGACGCCGACCGCTATGAGCATGTTCCGCACGATCAAGTACATCCTGACGCTCTCGTGTGACGAGGCCACTCGCCTGGCGTCGGCTACCATGGACCGCCGACTATCGTCGGTCGAACGCGTCGGGCTGCGGCTGCACTATCTCTGTTGCAGGTTCTGCCGGCGTTATCGACGGCAACTGCACTTCCTCCGCCAGCTGCTGCGGCGACGCGACGCGCACATCGCTGCCGAGGCCGACGTATCCACCGCCACGCTGTCCCCGGATGTCAGGGATCGCATCAAGCGGGCACTGATAAGCAATTCCCCTTAGGATTTTTGGGATTCGCTGTAAGGCTGCCGCACTTGCCCCGACCAATGCATTGGTGAGTCACCCAGGCCCGTGCGTAAGCGGGCCAGCGCCGGCGTCGTAACGGATCGGGGCAAGTGTCCCGTTCTCGTTTTGTGAGGACACGAATCGGTCCAAAGTGGATCCTGTGCGGATCCCACGTAGTTCCCGAAGGGAGTACCAAAGATGCGTAAAGTAAGCGGATCTCTGATCTTGTCGACGCTCGTCATCGGCGCGGTCATCGTTGGCGGCGCCCAGTTTGCCCAGGCCGGGCGCGGCGACGGCCCCGTCGTCTACGTGACCGGCCAGGACCTGTTCTACGACTCCATCATCACGGCCGACCCGCTGCCGCCTAAAGGGCCTTTCCAGTTGCTCGAGATGGCCGGGCCGTCAGGCCTTCAGACCGAGTTCGGGCCGGGCGACCCGGGCTACCTCGGCGGACGCTGGTGGGTCGATGTCAACGGAAACGGCGAGCAGGATGAAGGCGATGACTACTTCTCGTGCCCGCTGCTGGGCCCCGGACGAGACAGTCCGTGACGAGCTGACTGACCACACCGCCGGAGGGAAGGCACGGGGGCGGGGCACACGCTCCGCCCCTTACTGCCTCTGGCGCCCGCACCGTTGCAGTCCGACGACCAACGACGCGGCGATCCTCCAAGGGTCGCCCGTCCGTATAGTACAGAGCCGAAAAACAGAGTGGATTCGAAGCGCGCGTCCGCGTGTCGCCCCCGAGGCGGCTGAATCTCCAACCAAGGCGGCCCGCGCGCCTGCCTCGGCCAACTGTACAGGGCCACCCGCGTTGGAGTACGAACTGTAGTCGCCGTCCCGCTCATCGAAAGCCTCTTAGCGATTGTTAGCCTGCTTCTCATAGTCAACCTGACAGCCAAGGCACCGTATCGCATCCGGCTGAGCCGCCAGGCGAGCCGCCGCGATCGACTTGCCGCAATCCGTGCATAACCCATACGCGCCTCCGCGCATCCGACCGATCAACTCTTGTCCCCGCGCGCCCTCGTAGACATAGTTTGCCATCCGCCAGTCCCAGTCGGCAGCCCGCTCTCGCAGGCTCTTCGTTCGCCCTGCCATACAACACGCTCCTTCATCCTCGACACTTCGTCCAAAAACTCACTTCAACCACGCCCGTACTTCGCCCTCGAGACGCGGTTGGCATAGTCCATTTGGCAGACGATGCATCGCGTCGCAGGCGGGTTGGCTCGAAGCCGAGCGGGATCGATCTCGTATCCGCAATCGACACACAGGCCGTTCGGCCTGGACAGGGCGCTTGCCGCCGCCCGTCCCTCGGGCAAGCCCGCATACAGCCATCGTGCCGCCCAGTCGTCGTACTCGGTCACCGGCCCTCGTGTAGTCTGACTTGGCTCTACCATCTGCAACGCTCCCTTGTCGCCGAACTTGCTGGAAGGCTGGTCATCAGCACCGAACAGCCGGCCCACCGCGCCGGCACCGGCCGGTCACCAACCGTTCCCGCCAGCGGCATCTGAACCCCCAGCAACACCTGTGCCGCCAGTCGCACAACACGACAAAGAACCCTAAGTCACTTTAAAATAATCTCTTACGGTTCGTTTCGACGCCGGCAAAACCGGTGCTCTTCATGGATGATCGGTGATCGGTACGGCCATTAAATGATCAGTATGAACAGATTGTGCCACTGGGCTAATGGTTTTCGAGCTGGATGGCCGTGCTGATCTGGATGCGGTATTCGCGGATCTTCTGTCGTAGCGTCGTACGGCTGATGCCCAGCAGCCTGGCGGCCGGCGCGATGCGACCTGCAGTCTGATCGAGAGCGGCCCGAATGAGCTCCCGTTCGATGGCGGCCATGCCCCGTGCGTGCACCGAGCCTCGGCAGCGTTCGTCGGTCACAAGATCCATGGCCATCTGACGCACGGCCGTGGGTACCAGGCCCGTCACTGATGGCTCGGCCTCTGTCGGCTGTCGTACCGCATCCTGCCTCGCTGCAGCCTGGATATGCTCGGGAAGGAATTCCCGCCGGAATTCCGTGCCCCGCGCCACCAACAACGACGCCTTTATGACGTTTTCCAACTCACGAACGTTGCCCGGCCAGGAATAGCCCAGCAGCGTCGACAGCACCTCGGGTGAGAAGCTGCGCAGGCTCGTGCCGAACTGCGGATTGAACCGCTTGACGAAATGATGAGCCAGCAGCACCACGTCCACTTCGCGCTGCCGCAGAGGGGGCACGAAGATGCTGGCCACCTTGAGGCGATAATACAAATCCTGCCGGAACCGGCGCTCCGCGATCAGGCGCTCCAAAGCCTGGTTGCTCGCGGCGAGGATGCGAACGTCACACGTGATCGTCTCGGTACCGCCCACGCGCTGAAACGTCCCGTCCTGGAGCACGCGCAACAGCTTGGCCTGCGTCGCCAACGGAAGATCACCAATCTCGTCAAGAAACAGCGTGCCCCGGTGACACTGTTCGAATTTGCCCACCCGCCGCAGATCGGCCCCGGTGAACGCGCCCTTTTCATGTCCGAATAGCTCGCTCTCCAGCAGCGTCTCGG
>CBFCZG010000421.1:0-3569 GCA_965602375.1 uncultured Phycisphaerae bacterium
TCCCAGGTTACATGCTTGACGCGGACGCGACCCTTGAGGGGCGTTTGGTCCATCGTCAGTTCGCCTGCCCGCAGTCTCAGCCCGGTCTGTGCCGCAGCGGTGTACACCAGAACCGCGCCACCCTCCCATTCGTTCCGCGCAACCCGCAGCGACAGGGGAGTTTTCAGGTCTTCGGCGGTAGGCTTGGTGTAGATGCGTGATATGGGGCTGTAGATCGGGCGTGTGAAGGCCACCACGCCGGACGCAGGCAACGGCGCCATCACATCGGCTTCCGGCGGCTTCCTTACGGTTAGTGCAAGAATCATGAAGGGGAAGTCGGTCGGCTGCGTGGCCACACCGGTGGCGGCGGCGTTCAACATGGTCTCGAACTCGTCGACTTCGGCGTCGGTGGCGGGATGCTTCTCCTGCTCTTCGTAGGGGCGCGGCGCACCGATGTAGTACATGTCGAAGCGGCGGAAGACATCGCGATTCTGCCCGGCCTTGTAGGCGCGATACTTGGCGATGTCCTCGATCGTGGCGGTGCGGTACAGCACCAGCTCACCCGGCTCGATGGTGTCGGCCGTGAAATCCCTGGGCGAGGCGAACCGCAGGCGCGCCTCATCCCATCGCCCTGCCTGCTGCATGACTTGTTCCGCTTCGGCGGGAGCGGCCCGACGGATCGCCACGCGTACCAGATCGACCGGCCTGAGGCGGGTCAGGAAGAACTGTACGGACCAGCCAAAGGATGGGCCCGTAACCATGTCCTCGGCGTCCACTAGAAGGGTATCGGTCACCAGGTCCCCACTGGCTCTTCCGCGAAGACGCCCGATCATGCGATGGCCTTGTTCGCCGCCACCACTGAACAGCTTGACCGGCCTCGCACGATAGTCCGAATCGAAGTGGGTCAGTTCGACGGCGTAGAGCCCCGGTGGGGGCGTAGGCGTCTGTCCCCAGAAGTTCGGCACCGAGAAGAAGGCGTTGCCTCCGTGGGCGCGACGGTAGCGGATACCGTCGCGTGTGCGAACGGGCGACCAGGCCATCCGATCGAGGCCCTGCATGTCCGCCACATCGACGCTTACCAGCGCCGATGCCGCAGGCTGGCTCGCCGCCGGCTGCGTGCTGTTAAGTGGTTCGGCCGATGTCTTTGTCGCGCCGCCGAACAGACCTATACATACCAAGACAAATAGTGGTCTCACGTCCGTACCCCTGTCCTGTCGCCGTCGTTCTTCAAGACAGTCACATCCGCATCGCAGGCACCCGCAGAGACGACTCCTGCGGACATGCCAAACGCACCTTTTTATGTACTCGACTGCGGTGCGACATGCAAGAGCCGCACAGTGGACCCGCCGGCGAAGCTTGCATTTACGCCGCTCGCCCGTTTCAATGCCCGCAGCAGCCCGAATTTGTGTAATGTGGCCACGGGGCACCAGAAGGGCTGTTCGAATCAGTCTTCCGGAGGAGTAGAGGTGTTCAAGCAGACCGACCCCAAGCAACAAGTGCGTTACGCCGAAGCCGCTCGACTTAGTGCCTATTGGTTTCTCCAGAACCAGAACACTCCGTCCCAGCCTTGGGGAGGCGTCTACAACAGTGCCGACGAGGGGCGGTTCCTCTACGAGTACTACCCGACGACGGGTTGGAGCCGGGGCATGGGCGTGTGGGGGCAGACGCTGGGGATATTCTCGCTGTTGGCGCTGCGCGAGACGGGGATCGACCTGTCGGTGCAGGCTCAGGGAGTCGCGGGGGCGTGCCTCCTGGGCGCGATCCGTGCCGCCCGCTACATGATGACGCTCCAAATCCTCGACACGCGCGACGAGCGCCGCGTCGGGGCTTTTCGCGAGCACAACCCGCAGGCCAACTTCAGCTTCCCCCGCGACGCGGCGACCGGTGCGTTCGGCCTGCTCGCCCTCTACCGCCTGACGCACGAGCAGGAGTACCTCGATCGGGTGCGGATGTTCTGCAAGTGGTACATGACGTACGGGAGCGACAAGCAGGGCTGGCCGGTAGTCACGTTCCCCTTTACGACGTGCCAGCCAAAGGATCAGCAACTGGCGGGTCTGTGGCAGGTTGGCGGCGGGCTCGCCTATTACTACCTCAGCGAGTTGACGGGCGAAAAGGAGTGGGTCGAACAGGGCTTGCGGCCCATCGTCGAGCGGGCGCTGACCATGTTCGATGATTCGGACCAGGCCAACGGTAAAGGAGGCATGGCCGATCTCCATGGGCTGCACGGCAACGATGATTTCGCCACGGTGACCATGTTGGCGGCTTATCGGGCATTCGGCGAGAAGAAATACTTGGATCGCTTTGCGCGTAATGTGAGCATGCTGATGGCATGTCGGCATGCCGACGGGAGCTTCCGCAACTTTGCAGGATGTTTCATGGCCGGGCTGACGATGCTGGACGCTCTGCGGCTGGGTGACGAACTGCCGAAATCGTTGGATCGCAAGGCGGTGGCCGAAGCTGTTGCCCGCGCGGCCGACTTCGGCCTGACCGTCCAGGAGACGCAGTTGCGCGATCCGCGGGCGTTCGGCGGAATGTACGGGCAGAGCATGTATCAAGTCGCACGGGACCGCATCCACCAGCGGAGCACCGGCTACGCATCGGTGCTCTATTCACGTTTGGTGGCGCCCCAGCCGCTGCCGTACTTCTCGGCGTTGAGCTGGAGCAGACTCGAGACGCCGGTGGATGTGGGTTGGGCCGAGCAGCAGGACCTTTCGGAGGCGTTCTGAGTTTCGAGTGACACGGCGCCGTCACGGCACAGAAGAGGAACGGTGAATGAGCACGCGTTACTTCGTTGGGATTGATCTGGGCGGGACGAACGTCAAGGCCGGCTTGGTCGACGAGCAGGCCGGCGTCAAGAGCAAGCTCAGCATCGAAACGGAGGCGGACGAAGGGGTCGATCACGTCATCGGCCGGATCGGGCAGGCCGTCGAGTTGGCGGTTCGCCAGGCCGACGTGCCGCAGTCGGCGGTGACGGGCGTGGGAATCGGCTCGCCCGGCTCGATGAGCCACAAAAAGGGCATCATCATCAGTCCGCCCAACCTGCCGGGGTGGCACAACGTGCCTCTGCGGGACCGCGTGAAAGACGTATCGGGCCTGCCCACGGTGCTGGAGAACGACGCCAACGCGGCCGCCTGGGGCGAGTTCTGGGCCGGGGCGGGCAAGGACATCGCTGACATGGTGATGTTCACGCTCGGCACGGGCGTGGGGGGCGGGGTCATCATCGACGGGCGACTGGTCCGCGGGCATTTCGATAACGCCGCAGAACTGGGGCACATGATCGTCGTACCCGACGGTGAGCCCTGCGGATGCGGGCAGAAGGGTTGTCTGGAGGCGTATTCGTCGGCGGCGGCGACGGCGCGGCGGGCGATCGCGGCCATCGAGGCGGGCGGAGCCTCGTCGCTGAAGTCGCACCTCGACGCCGGCCGGCACATCGAGTCGCAGGACGTCGAGCGGGCGGCGCGAGAGGGCGACGCTTTGGCTGACCGCATCTGGGACGAGGCCTGCTATTACCTGGCGACAGCCTGTGTGAACATGCAGCACTTCTCGAACCCGCAGCGCGTCGTGTTGGCCGGCGGCATGATCGGCGCGGG
>CBFCZG010000422.1:0-3569 GCA_965602375.1 uncultured Phycisphaerae bacterium
GGTAAGCCGGTTCGAACACCTGCACGTGCCCCTGATGGGCGAGCACCAGGCGATCAACTGCGGGGTGGCGCTGGGATTGCTGGATGCGTTGAAGGAGCAGGGCCATCAGATTGAGGATCAGGCGGCGATCGACGGGCTGGCGGCGGTAAAGCTTGCGGGGCGGATGGAGATGGTCTCTGAGGAGCCGCGGATCCTGGTCGATGGCGCCCATAATGCCGCCAGTGTGGATGCGTTGATGCGGGCGATCGGCCAGAATATCCCCTACGACTCTATGGTCCTGATCTTTGGCTGTAGCGCCGACAAGGATGTGGCGGGCATGCTGGACCGGCTCCGCTACGGGGCGGATAAGGTCATTTTCACGCGCAACGGGTCGCCCAAGGCGGTTGAGCCGGCCGAACTGCTCAGCCGGTTTGTCGACCTGACCGGCAAGATGGCTCAGACGGCGCCGACGTTGGGAGAGGCTCTGGCGATTGCCAAGCGGGCGGTTACACGAGAGGATCTGATCTGCATTGCAGGCTCGTTCTACCTGGTTGGGCAGGCCAAGCAACTGCTTGCGAGCAAGTAAGTGCGTGGACGATGGTGCGACCGAGGCCGGGTCCGGCGGCGGGCCCGGCTTTTTTTTCGCCGTCGCCCGGGTGATGCGGGCGGCCAAAAGTCTTGCGCTTGTGGGCTTGGGCGCTGTGAGCTAATCTATCGCCGCGATGGGTAAGACCACTCTACTCGATGCTCAAGGTACAGCGCGGGCCCTGGAGACAATGGCCGCAGCCATCTCGCGCTCGATCCCGCCGGGTGCGGAGTTAGCCGTCATCGGCATTCGCAGGAGGGGCGATGTGCTGGCAACGCGGCTGGGCCGACTGCTTGCGTCGATGGGGGTTTCTCCTTGGGCACACGGGGCACTCGACATCACCTTGTATCGTGATGACCTGGCCCAGAAGGGGGGTACGGCGGAGGTGCGGGCGACGCTGATCGACTTCGACATCACGGATAGATACCTGGTGCTGGTCGACGATGTGCTGTACACCGGGCGCACCGTCCGAGCGGCGTTGGATGCGCTGGCCGATCTGGGGCGCCCGCAAGCGATCCGGCTGGCGGTTCTGGTGGAGCGGCGCGGTCGCGAGCTTCCCATTCAGCCCGACTTTGTGGGGCTGTCGCTGGAGGAAGGCAGCCAGCACGTAAAGGTCAACCTGCAAGAGGTGGACGGTTCAGACGGGGTGGAGGGTCGATGAGCAAGCAGAAGGGCTTCGTCTGGCGGCGGCGGCATCTGTTGGGTCTGGAGGATCTCTCCAGGGAGGAGTTGGAGCACATTCTCGATACGGCGGCCGGGTTCAAGGAGGTGTCGACCCGGAGCATCAAGAAGGTGCCGGCCCTTCGGGGCAAGGTGGTGGTGAACCTTTTCTTCGAGGACTCGACGCGGACGCGGACGAGCTTCGCGCTGGCCGCCAGCCGTTTGAGCGCAGATGTTCTGGAGTTTTCAGCCAAGACGTCGTCGGTGAGCAAAGGCGAGACCCTTCGCGACACGGCACGCAACATTGAAGCGATGGGCGTGGACCTGGTGGTGGTTCGGCATTCGGCGGCAGGGGCACCGCACTATCTGACCCGATGCATCGAGCCCAGCGTGGTGAACGCCGGCGACGGGCAGCACGAGCATCCCACACAAGGGTTGCTGGATCTGTTCACGATCCGCGAGATGAAAGGTCGCATAAAGGGCCTGAAGGTGGCGATCGTGGGAGACATCGCGCACTCTCGGGTTGCGCGGTCCGATCTGTTCGGCCTGCGCAAATTCGGGGCCGAGGTCACGCTGATCGGGCCGGCGACACTGCTGCCCAAGGGATTCGAGGATATGGGAGCGTCGCTCAGTTGCGACCTGGACGAGGTGATCGGGCGCGTCGACGTGGTCAACATGCTGCGGGTGCAGAACGAGCGGATTACCAGCAGCGTGTTCCCCAGTTTGCAGGAGTACTCACGTCTGTTCGGCCTGACGCGTGAGCGGCTGGCCAGGGCGAAGCCCGATTTGCTGGTGATGCACCCCGGACCGATCAACCGGGGGGTCGAGATGGCCAGTGACGTAGCCGACGGGGCACAGAGCGCGATCCTGCGGCAGGTGAGTAACGGGCTGGCCGTTCGTATGGCTGTATTGTTCCTGTTAAACCAGGCGAGTTCCAAGGCTGCCTGACGAAGTCGCCACGTATTACGCTGAAATGGCTATACCGAGCATAAAGATCACAAACGGGCGGATCATCGATCCCTCACAAGACCTGGATACCCAAGCGGATTTGCTGCTGTCCGACGGCAAGGTGGAGAAAATCGGCCGAGCCGGCAAGGCCGATGAGACGGTCGACGCCCGAGGGCTGATCGTCTGCCCCGGGCTGATCGACATGCACGTGCACTTCCGCGAGCCGGGCGGCGAGGAGGCTGAGACCATCGCGTCCGGATCGGCCGCTGCCGTGGCGGGTGGGTTCACCACCGTGGCGTGCATGCCCAACACGAGCCCGCCGCTCGACACGGAGGCCGACATTGAGTTCGTATACCGTCAGGCGCTGCGGGCGGATCAGTGCAACGTCTACCCGATAGGGGCGGCCACCAAGGGACGCGCGGGTGCGGAGTTGGCCGAGATGGGTCAGATGGTTCGCGCCGGCGCGGTGGCGTTCAGCGACGACGGCGCGTGCATCGCCAAGAGCAGTGTGATGCTCAAGGCCATGCAGTATGTCACCATGTTCGATCGCTGCATCATTCAGCATTGCGAGGACCCGGATCTGGCGGGCGAGGGCGTGATGAACGGGGGCGCCACGGCGACCCGCCTGGGCCTGCCGGGTTCTCCATCGATCGGCGAGGAGTTGATCGTTCAACGCGACATCGTTCTCGCGCGGACGGCTGGGTGCCGGTACCACGTAGCGCACGTGTCGACTGCGCGTGCGGTGGCGCTTCTGCGGCAGGCGAAGGCTGAGGGGCTCGCGGTAACCTCGGAGGTGTGCCCGCACCATCTGCTGCTGACCGAGCAGGCATGCGTGGGATACGACGCCCACTTCAAGGTGAACCCGCCGTTGCGGACGCAGGCTGACGTGGAGGCGTGCCTGGAGGGTGTGGTCGACGGGACGATTGACTGCCTGGTGAGCGACCATGCTCCCCATGGTGCCGAAGCGAAGGAGTTGGAGTTTTTGGCGGCCCCGTTCGGCATGATCGGGCTGGAAACCTCGCTGGCCCTGTTTGCCCGGGCGCTGATCGAGCCGCGGCTGATTGACTGGCCTGAGGTGGTTGCAGCCATGACGAGCAAACCGGCGCAAGTCCTCAAGTTACAGAAAGGGTCGTTGCAACCTGGCAGCGATGCGGACGTGACGCTGATCGATCCGAACCGGTCGTGGCGGATCGACTCAAGCCGTTTTGCCTCCAAGAGCCGCAACTGCCCGTTCGACGGGACCGAGGTGCCGGCGAAGGCCGTGATGACCATCGTCGGCGGTCGGATCAAGTACCGAGACCCCGACCATGTGCAACGGTAGCGTCGCCTGAAGGGTCGGGATTGCCTTGCGGGCGAACGGCGGCTGCCGCGTCAAGACCATGCCCGTTGTGATCGA
>CBFCZG010000423.1:0-3567 GCA_965602375.1 uncultured Phycisphaerae bacterium
CCCTGAACGAAGGTGTCTCGCGTGTGTGCGGTGTGGCGAAGCGAGACGGTTTCGCCGAGCGTCGAAAAGAACACCTCGTGCTGCCCGACCACGTCGCCCATACGCACGGCATGCACGCCGATCTGGCCGGCGGGTCGTTGCCCGGTCTGGCCGTGGCGGCCGAACACGGCGTCGCGATCGGGCTTTCGATCGGTCGCTTGGCAGAGAGCGTCCAGCAGGGCCACAGCCGTGCCCGAGGGCGCGTCGGCCTTGAATCGGTGGTGGGCCTCGACGATTTCGGCGTCGTAGTCGGCACCGAGCGCCCGGGCCACCTGCCCGATGAGTCTCAAGAACAGATTGATGCCGACGCTCATGTTCGGGGCCTTGAGCAGCGGGATGTGCTTGGCGGCTTGGTCGATAGCGGCGAGTTGATCGGGCGTGTGCCCGGTGGTGCCCATGACGATCGCCGCGGCGTCATTACGGGCGAGCGACAGAATCGTTTCGGTGGCGGCGGGCAGCGAGAAATCGACGAGCACGTCGAAGGGGACGTTGCAGTCGTGGGTGAGGATGGGTTCGCCACCGGCTGCGGGTCGGCCAAGTTGGGGATGGCCCGGTGCTTCGAGGGCGGCGACGACCTGGAGGTTTTTGCGATCACGGGCCAACTCGATAATGCGTCGGCCCATCCTTCCGGCAGCTCCTGTAACGGCAAGGCGAATCATGTGCAGTTCCTCCGCGAGCGGTTATGTGTGCCGGTACCGGTTCAATACTCTTTCATCGTGGCCGTATCATCGCCTTGATCGGTCGACACGTCGCCTTCGGCCAAAGCAAGCAACCGGTCGGTGACCGGCTCGCCAAGTGCCTGGCAGATGGATCGGCGGGCACCTGGATAGGCTGGTTGGCGTACTTGCCGGTGGTGGGTTGTGGCGGCGGGGGTGTGACGGCCTTGGTGTCGATGCCGGTGTGATACTTGACGGTTGCGTCGGGATCTTTCAGCTCGTGACCGGTGAGGATGCACACGACCGTCTCGTCGGGCGAGATGATTTGCTCGTCGAGCAGCACGTGCAAGCCCGCCACGCTGGCCCCACTGGCTGGCTCGCAGCCGAAGCCGAACCGCCCAACCATGGCCTTATGTTCCAGGATTTGCTCGTCGGGCACCTGGCGGACCAGACCGTTGGTGATCTCCAACGCCCGCAGCGCTTTGGGCAGGTTGACCGGCCGACTGATCTCGATCGCCGACGCGACGGTATGCGGTTTGTAGCCCGAGGCATCCATCTTCTTGTACAGCGCGTCGATCTTACCGCGATCGTAGCGTCCTGCGTTCCAGCGAACGTTCTGCTGCTCGACCAGGTCGTACAGAGTGTTGGCGCCGGTGGCGTTGATGATGGCCAGGCGCGGGATGCGGTCGATCAGTCGCAAGTCGTGCAGTTCGGCAAAGGCCTTGCCGAAGGCGCTGCTGTTTCCGAGGTTGCCGCCGGGCACGATGACCCAATCGGGCACGTGCCAACCGCAGGCCTCGAGGATGCGGTACATGATGGCTTTCTGCCCTTCGAGGCGGAACGGGTTGACCGAGTTCATCAGGTAGATACCGAGCTCGTCGGCCACCTGGCGGACGCGGCGGAGACAGGCGTCGAAGTCGCCTTGTATCTGTAGCGTAAGGGCACCGTAGTCGAGGGCCTGCGAGAGCTTGCCGAAGGCGATCTTTCCGCTGCCGACGAAGACGATACCCTGGATGGGTTTTCCATCCACCCCGGCCGACAGAGACGCAAACATGGCAACGGCTGCACTGGTGTTGCCGGTCGAGGCGCAGGCCACACGCCGCCGGCCCAGGGCGCAGGCGACGCTGAAGGCAGCGGTCATGCCGTTATCCTTGAAGCTGCCGGAGGGGTTGAGCCCTTCGTACTGAAGGCGGAGCTTGCCGGGCTTCATTCCCAGTTCGCGGGCGAGCAGGTCGGCTCGCTGGAGGTTGGTGCGTCCCTCACCAATGGTGACGACGTGCTCGGGCTCGACGAACGACAGCAGCTCGCGGAAGCGCCACACACCCGAGAAGTCGAGCGAGCCCTCGCCAGCCAGCCCGCGCGTGCCCCAACGTGTCTCGAAGAAGCTCAGATCGCGGGGAACCTCGACCTGGTCCCAGTCGTAGAGAACGTCGAGCAGAGCGCCGCACTTGTCGCAGTTGAACAGCACCTCGCCGATGTCGAACGTGGCTGCACAGTCTGGATTGATGCACTGTTGATGGGCCCAACGTTTCATGCTCGTGTCCTCGCCGACTGCGTTTTCGTTACCCTTTCGTTCGGCGGCAAGCCCCCGGGAACGACTACAGCCGGCTGCCGCGTTCGATTTCGCCTTCCTCGCGACGCTGCCGCTCACTGGCCTGCTTAAGGATCTTCTTCTCGGTCCGGGTGAGGCTGTGCATGCCTTCGGCATGAACCTTTGCCAGGATGCGATCGACCTCCTCCCGCTCCAGCTCGAGCAGCCGCGTCTTGCGCTTCCACGTGCTCTGCCGGAATCGCTCCTGCGTGCGGGTGATCCATCTGGAGCCCCGACGAAGGTAGCGAATCCAGACCACCGCCGCCGCCATGCCGCCCAAGTGGCAGGCGTCGCTGAGGCGCTGACCCGAGGCGGGGTCGAGCGCGCTGAGCAGGTAGATGAGCCCGAAGATGACTGCCACGATTCGGATGGGGATGATCCCGAAGATCATGATACGCGGGAACAGGACGGCGCAGCCGGCGAGCAGCCCCAGCACCGCGCCCGAGGCGCCGACCATGCCGTAGTCCTGTGCCGAGGTGGTCAGCACCAGCACGGTGTAGAACAGGCTGCCTACCGCGCCGCAACTCAGGTAGAACGCAAGGAATCTCCGGGTTCCGAACGTTCGCTCGAGTTCGGGCCCGAAGAAATACAGCCCGACCATGTTCCAGATGATGTGACGGGCGTTGCCGTGGACGAACTGGTACGTCAGCCACCGCCACACTTGCAGGCCCGCCGTGGCGTCATACACGTCGAAGCTGAACGCGCGGGGTATAAACGTGGAGCCGCCGTTACGGAGGATCAGGTCCAGCACGAACACGCCGAAATTGATGATCAGCAGATTGCGGACCCACTTGGTCAGCGGTGGCCAGACCCAATGGACCGTGGGGCGTGGCCCGCCGGGTGGGTCGTAGCCGGAATATGGTCGATCTTGCCAACCCATGGTTCGGATCGGATTCCGTCGCTCGAACGGCGGTGCGAGCCCGAGGCATTCTGATTATAAACAGGGTGCGCCATAGGGACAACGGCGCGAGGCCGGTCGCGCGCATGGCGCCGCTGCCTGCAGGCGTGTACTTGCTCTCGGCGTAGCGAGGTGGTGGGCGTCGGACCAACAGGAGCGTGTGGCGCCGAGTGGGTTGCCTTGAAACACCGGGGTAGGCGTTCTATAGTGAGGTCGTGCGGCCATTGCCGATTCACGCCGAGGGACGCTAGCGTCTGATGAACCGTATTATTCTTCTTGGCTCGACCGGTTCGATCGGAACCAGTGCGGTGCAGGTCATCCGCGAGCTGGGCGCCGACTACCGCGTGGTGGGTCTGTCGGCCGGCTCGTCGTGCTCGTTGCTG
>CBFCZG010000424.1:0-3542 GCA_965602375.1 uncultured Phycisphaerae bacterium
CCCTCGCCATCTTCGGCAAGCGGCACGGGCCGCGTCGGTAAGCCCGAGCCTGTGGATTCGCGTTAGGTGCAGATGGCACAAGGGCTTACAGGTTTTACTGTCGGCGTTTGCATCCGCTGTCCTTGTCGCTATCATGTTTTGCCTTTGGTTGGGTGCCCGTGTGGAAACGGGCTGAAGGAAGTATCGGCTTCGGCATGCTCCAACGGCATGACCGAAAAGGAGTAACGATTATGGCATACGTCATTTCGGACGATTGCACGATGTGCGGCGCGTGTAAGGATGTCTGCCCCGTTGAGGCGATCAGCGAGGGCGACCCTAAGTACGTCATTGATCCGGACGTCTGCACCGACTGCGCCGCGTGCGTCGACGAGTGTCCTGTTGACGCAATCTCCCCCGCGGAGTAGCGCGCAGTTCGCTACATCACCAGCACAAACAGCGCCCTCTCACCGGCCTTGGCGGCGGGTGCGAGGGCGCTGACGTTTCCAACCCGGGGCGACCAAGGCGTCTCTGCAAAGCGCGCATCTGCACCGGCCGACCTCGAGTCGGGCCGGCCCTTAGTCCCAGCCCGCTTGACACCCCCGAAGAGTAAGCCGATCCTAGCCACAGGTATCTGCTCTCTATCCCCGGGAGGTGGCGTGATGGACGTTCTGCCAGAGATCGTGCAGCGGTATTCGTGCCGGGCCTACCAGGACAAGCCCATAGAACAGGATAAGTTAGATCGTGTTCTGGAGGCGGCCCGCCTGGCGCCGTCGGCGAGGAACATGCAGGAATGGCGCTTCGTGGTGGTGCGCGACGCGGCGCTGCGCAAGAAGCTGGTGCCCGCCTGCAACAATCAGCAGTTCGTCGGGCAGGCGCCGGTCGTGATCGTGGCCTGCGGTGACAAAGCCGACCACGTGATGCGCTGCGGTCAACACTCAGCCCCCATCGACGTGGCTATCGCCCTGGAGCACATCGCGCTCCAAGCGGTACGTGAGGGGCTGGCCACCTGCTGGATAGGCTCGTTCTTCGCCGACCAAGTCAGGCAGCTTCTGGGCATCCCCGAGCACATCGCCATCATCGAGGTGCTGCCGCTGGGTTACCCAGCCGACCAGGCGGGCCCCAAAAAACGCGTAAGCGTCCCTGAAATAGTCTGTTACGATCGCTGGGGCTTCTAGGGCGGCGGCCGCGTCTGCCTTGGGGGCCGTTCTGCACCCACGGCCCCATACTGTTGGGGCGAGGTTACAGGATGAGGCTTTGCTCTGCTTGGGCGCGGTGTATACTTGTAGCAGTGTTCGCTAGGGGTGGCTGGCGCGATCGGTCAGCCTGAGATCAGCGGCTCGCGGCCGCGCGACCCTTCGAACCTGATCAGCTACGGTCCCGGCCAGCCAAGCCGGGAGCAGCTGCGTAGGGAAGCGACGCTCCTAACGCAAGGCCCGACAGGGTTTTGGTCAGTTCCCGCCGCTTTTCACACACAGCTTAGACTCGTGGCAGTGACTCTGGCCGGTCTTGGAGTCTGCGGAGGCGAGCCATGCAAACGCAGTTACAGGCTGCTCGCGACGGGCGCATAACCGAACCGATGCGACGCGTTGCCGAGCGCGAGAACGTGCGGGCCGAAACGGTGCGCGGTGAGGTGGCTGCCGGCCGCCTGGTGATACCCGCCAACATCAACCACCTACCGCCGAACGGGCGACTCGAGCCGATCGGCATCGGCAGGGCGATCAGCACGAAGATCAACGCCAACCTGGGCGCCTCACCCGTCTGCTCGAGCGAGCAAGCGGAGTTCGAGAAGATGCAGTGGGCGGTGCGGTTCGGGGCCGACACGGTGATGGACCTGTCGACGGGCGGCGACCTCGACGAGATTCGTCAGCACCTGATCGCCCACGCCACGGTGCCGTTGGGGACGGTGCCTGTCTACGAGATGATCGTGGCACGGAATGTGGAGGACCTTACCTACGACGACATCCTGGCGACCATCACCAAACAGGCCCGACAGGGCGTGGACTTTTTCACCATCCACGCCGGGCTGCTGCGAGAGCACCTGCCGCTGGTGAGAGGTCGGCTGGCGGGGATCGTCTCGCGTGGCGGGTCGCTGCTGGCCAGGTGGATGCAGCACCACGGCAAGCAGAACCCCATGTACGAGCTGTTCGACGAGATCAGCGCGATCATGCGCGAGCACGACGTGACCTACTCGCTCGGTGACGGCCTTCGCCCAGGCTGTCTGGCCGACGCCACGGATGAGGCGCAGCTCGCCGAGCTGCGCACGCTGGGCGAGCTGACGCATCGTGCCCGCGAGTCGGGGGTGCAGGTGATGGTCGAGGGGCCGGGCCACGTGCCGTTCGACCAGATCGAGCGCAATATGAAATTGCAGAACGAGTGGTGCGACGGCGCGCCGTTCTACGTACTCGGGCCGATCGTCACCGATGTTGCCCCCGGCTATGACCATATAACCTCGGCCATCGGGGCGACGGCGGCGGCGTACCACGGCGCCGCGTTTCTGTGCTATGTCACGCCGCGCGAGCATCTGGGCCTGCCCAAGCGCGAGGATGTTCGGCAGGGGGTTATCGCCTACAAGATCGCTGCACACGCCGCCGACGTGGCCCGAGGGCTGCCCGGGGCCAGGGATTGGGACGACAGGCTGTCGCGCGCCCGCGCGGCGCTCGACTGGCAGGGCCAGTTCGCTGCGGCCGTGGACCCCGAAGCCGCCCGCGCCATGCGCGACCCCGAGCTGCCGTCCGACGCCGACTACTGCGGAATGTGCGGCCGCGAATGGTGCGCCGTGAGGATCAGCCGGGAGATGACCAGCACGCCGGGCGCCGACCGTACCGAACCGGCGAGCCGGATTTCTATGCCAGACGTCGATGGCGGATGAATGGCCTAACGCAATCGCGTTGCGAGAGGAGTCGTTCTGCAATGAGCATCAACTGGGAGGCGACGTTTCAGGCCGGGCTGCCGTACGAGCGGTTCCTGGCCAAGTACGCAAAGCCGGAGAAGGACCTGCCCAGGTGGCAAGAGGTCTACGGCCAAGTGCGGTTGACGGCTGATCAAGGCGCGGTTTTGTCGGCGATGGTGCGCTCGATGAACGTCCTTTGCATCGCCGGGGCATGGTGCGGCGACTGCGTCGATCAGGGGCCCATCCTGCAACGAATCGCGGAAGCGTCGGCGGGGAAGGTCGATCTGCGTTTTCTCGATCGCGACGATTATCCGGACGCTCAGGCGGAGGTCGCTCTCTGCGGGGGCCACCGCGTGCCGGTGACGGTGTTTCTGTCGGAGGATTTCCATGAGTGTGCCCGCGTGGGGGATCGCACGCTGGCCAAGTACCGGCAGATGGCGGCTGAACGTGTCGGCTGGTCGTGCCCGACGGGGACGGGGGGTGCCGATGGGCTGCTGGCGGCGGCCACACAGGAGTGGGTGGACCATTTCGAGCGGGTCGGTCTGATGCTGAGGCTCTCGCCGCGACTGCGCGAATTACACGACGACTAGCGAATGCCACCGGCGGGGAAGGTATCCGGATGAAGCAAGATCGACCGGCCTGAACCGACCAGCCGGCAGCGGGGCGGCCGGGG
>CBFCZG010000425.1:0-3535 GCA_965602375.1 uncultured Phycisphaerae bacterium
CGCCTGGCCGGCGCAGCTGACTTTTACCTACCCTCGATGGCACATCGATGCGTCGGTCTGGTGGCAATACCTCTACCCGGCCGCCGCCTTGATGCTGGTAACCTCCCTCTGGCTGCTTCGCCGACGCCTCGGCCTCGGACCCCTGGTGGCAGCCCTGTTCTTCGGCGGCACGCTCCTGCCCGCCCTCGGATTCGTCGACGTCTATCCGATGCGGTTCTCCTTCGTGGCCGACCACTTCCAGTACCTCGCCAGCATCGGGCCGATCGCGCTCTTCGCCGCGGCGCTGACCTGTCTCGCCCGGAGTGCGCACCAGCGAATCGGCCCGTCACACCCGAAGAGCCCGGGCCGCCTGGCCCTTGCCGCCTGCCAATGGGCGGCTCCCGGCTTGATCCTCATCATCCTCGCCACGCTTACCTGGCGGCAGAGCAAATCCTACAAAAACCTCGAGACCCTCTGGCGGGACACGCTCGCCAAGAACCCCTCCGCCTGGATGGCCCACTACAACCTCGGCAATCTCCTGCAAGCCCGTGGCGACACAGACGAAGCCATCGAACGCTACCGACGCGCCACGCAGATCAAGCCCGACTTCGCCGAGGGCCATTACAACATGGGGGTCGCCCTTCGCAGTGCCGGCAGACTGTCCGCCGCCGTCGAGCAGTTCCGCAGAGCCCTCCAAATTGAGCCCCACCACGCCGAGGCTCACAACAACCTCGGCGCCGCCCTCAGCGAACAGGGCATGTACGAGGAAGCGATCGTCCACCTCACTGCCGCGCTGGAGATAAAGCCCCGTGACGTCGTGACCCTCAGCAACCTCGCAAGAGTCATGCTGCAAGTCGACCGAACCGACGAGGCTGCCCGGATCTATCGCACAGCCCTCGCGATCGATCCCAACAATGCCGACCTGCACGTCGATCTGGCCGGGGCACTCGACCGACTCGGTGCGGTCCAAGACGCCGTCAAACAGTATGAGCTATCGCTTCGCATCGCCCCCAACCGCGTTCAGACACGGCTCGATCTTGCCTCGCTTCTGCTGCGGCACCGCCGAACCGAACCCGCCCTGCGTCAGTACCAACTCGTTTTGCAGATGGACCCCGAAAACGTAGCGGCGCGCAACGGGCTGGGTCTTGCCCTCGCCGCCCAGGGCAAGCTGCCCCAGGCCATCGAGCAGTATCAACGCATCCTTAGCCACGATCCGACCAACGTCGGCGCCCACCACAATCTTGCCAACGCGCTCGCTCAGCTCGGCCGCTTCAAAGATGCGGTGGCCCACTACCAGCACGCCCTGAGGACAACGCCCGATCAGCCCACCGTGCTGGACAACCTCGCCTGGCTGCTGGCCGCCTGTCCCGACCCCGACGTCCGCGACGGCAGCCGCGCTGTCGACCTGGCCGAGCGGGCCTGCCGATTGGTCGATCCCACGCCCCCGCAAATGCTCGACACCCTCGCCGCAGCCTACGCCGAGGCCGGTCTGTTCGATCAGGCCGTCGATATCGCTACGCGCGCGATCGAACGGGCCGAAACGCTTGGCCAGCCAGCCCTGGCCTCGCAGGTCCGCGCCCGGCTCCGGCTCTACCAAGACCGCCGACCGTTCCACGAGCACCGCGCAGCAAACACACCTTGACCGACAACGCCCCCCACATCCAAACGCCTACTGCCCTCGGGAATTGCCTGACTTGCCCCCAACCGCTGTTACGCGTCGTCGTCCGGGTCCGACACATCCCGCTTCAACAGCCGTGTGCCCAGAGGCCGCACGTACTGTGTCCAGTCGCTGGTGGCATCCGGATCGGTGTCAATGTGCCGAAACACCTGATGCAGTTTGGCATCGAGATTGTCCAGATAGTGCAGCGCGAACGCTTCGGCCACGGCGGGCGGCTTGGGGCTGCCAAATTGCTGCTCGCCGTGATGTGCAAGCACGATGTGTTGAAGCACCCCCTTCAAATCCGCAGGAAACGGCTGCCCCGTCTCCGCCTCGACCGCCGCCACGCGCTGCTCGATCCAGATCGCACCGCGGACGAGGTGGCCCACCAGCATACCGTCGTCCGTGTAGTTCAGCGCCGCACCCGCCTCGATCTCCGCGATCTTGCCAACGTCGTGCAAGAAAGCCCCCGCGATCATCAGGTCGCTGCTCAACTGCGGATATAACGGACAGACTACCTGCACCAGCCTCAGCACGCTGTGAGTGTGCTCCAGCAAACCTCCCAGGTAGGCGTGGTGACGCTCCATCGCCGCCGGCGCCTGCTTGAACTGCTGCACGAATGACTCGTCGGTCACGAACTGCTTGATCAGCGCCAGCAAGTCGCGGTTCTTGATGGACCGCAGCGCCGCCTTGACCTCTTTCCACATCGTCTCGACGTCGGCCGGCGTACGCGGCACGAAGTCGGACATGTCCAGGCTGTCCGGATCCACCGGCCGGAACCCGTCCACGATGAACTGCGGATTCCCCCGGTAGGTCTCGCACCGCCCCGTGAAACGCAGGTAGCCCCCTTCCGGGATCTGGTTGAAGTCCGACTCGCTCGCGTCCCAAATGCGGCCCGGCAGGCGACCCGTGCGGTCGCCCAGCACCAGGTGAATGTACTTCTTGCCGTTCGAGGCCGTTCGCAGGTCCTTCGTGCGAACCAGGAACACTTGATCGGTCACTCGCTGCCCGGTTGACAATTGGTCCACGTAAATCCGCGCCATAATGCCTCCCCGTCTGGGCGTGCCCAGCCGCACTATAGACATCCGCTATCCGTCGATCAAGAGCAGGCTGCTCTGGTGAATCCTGCCCCACGGAAAACGCCCCAGTCATGCCCGCCGGCCCCTTGCCACCTGTCGCCCTGTCCGACAAAATGGCCGGCCACAGGAAACGCCCAAAAGGGTTCGTCGAAGAAGCATCCCAGATCAGGAGCCACAGCATGAAGGTGCTGATCACTACGACGTCGTTTCAGGACACCCCCGGCCCCCACCACGACCTGCTCGCCAAGCAGGGATGGGACCTCACCCGCGAACGTGGCCCCCTGCCCGAGGACACCATGCTCGAACTCGTCGGCGACTTCGAAGGCATCATCTGCGGCGACGATGCCTTCACCAAGCCTGTGCTCGCCAAGTGCCTGCCCACACTCAAGTGCCTCAGCAAGTACGGCATCGGCCTGGACAAGATCGACCTCGACGCCGCCACCGAGCTGAAGATTCCCGTCTGCAACACCCCGGGCGTCAACCATACCACCGTCGCCGAGCACACCATAGGCCTGCTGTTGGCCATGGTACGCAACATCCCCAAGGAAAACGGCTTCGTCCATCAGGCCCAATGGAAGCGCATCACCGGCCACGAACTGGCCGGCCAGACGCTCGGTGTCCTCGGACTCGGGCGTATCGGCAAGGAGGTGGCCAAGCGCGCCATGGCGTTCGGCATGAAGGTTCTCGCTTACGACATCTTCTGGAACGAGGCCAACGACAAGTTCCTCGCCGACCTGAAGGCACAGTTCAGCCACGAGGTGTTCGCCGAGTTCCCGCCCGCCGTCGAGCACGCACCCTCCGCCGAAGCCGTCCTGGCCGC
>CBFCZG010000426.1:0-3523 GCA_965602375.1 uncultured Phycisphaerae bacterium
CGCCAGCGCGCCGACAGCACCGGCGACAGAAGTCGCTGGCACAGCACGATCACCACCACCAGCACGCTGGCCTGGACGCTGCTGCGCACCACCCAGTCGAACAACGCCGCCATCGACCCCGCCCACGCCTCGCTCATCGCTAGGTCCCCTTGTCGTCCAGAATCCGCTTGAGCTCGGCGATCTCGTCTGCCGAGAGCGATTCCTCTCGCAGAAACGCCGCCAGCATCGGCGTGAGCGCCCCATCGTACACCCGCTCCACAAACGAACGGCGCTCGGCCCGGACGCACTGCTCCTGCTTCACCGCGGGATGGTACAGGTATGCCCGCCCACGCTGGGTGTATTCGAGGGCGCCTTTGTCCACCAGCCGCCCGAGCAGCGTCTTTATAGTCTTGGGCTTCCAGTCGGTTGCGTCCGATAGTGCATCGACCACCTGGTTGGCCGTCAGCGGGTGCCGGGCCCACAGGACCCGCATCACCTGCCATTCCGCTTCAGAAATCCTGGGTAGTTCCGCCATATACGTCCCCTTTGCTTACAGATGTAATCACACTAAGTATTACACATGTAATCAAAATGTCAAGCGGACTCTGAGTTTTTTGCCCAGATCGACTGCGAATGACGTGGTCTGCCCGGCAGAGGCGCGGGGCGAATCGCGGACCCCCGCATCGCCAACCCACACGATTCTGCCGTTCGAGGTCGTCGCCAGGCCCAGGTGTCAGCTTCTGGGAGGTGAGGGGGCGGGGGCAGGGCACGTTTCTGACTGCTGTCACTCGCCCGTAGTAAACGTCTTGACCACACTCTCGCAGTCGATGCCCTGCGATCCCTTGGCGACGAGCTTCCAATAGTATTGCGTGTTGGGCTCGAGCGATTCGATCGTCGCAGCCATCTCACATCTTGCGGCCACATCCGGTGATGACATGCTTGGCGCCGTCGTCGGCGAGGCGCCACCGCCAGTCGCACTACTCGGGCCGGCAACCCTTACCGGTGTGCATCCGGCGAATCCGGGGTCGGTTGAGCAGTAGAGGAGGTATTCCCGGGGCAACGCCTTCCAGCGGAACGTAACGTTCGTCGACGTCGTCGTCTGGCCATTTGCTGGAAGCAACATCTCCATTTTGGCGAACAGCGACGGCAACTCATAGCAGTGAGCGTGTCTGGCTGTTTCATCCGCTATCGCTATGGCGATGTGTTCATAGTAATAATGCTCGTGATATACGTAGATCATGCCGTTCTTCAGGTCGTAGATGTTCGAGTACTGAGTACGGTACCTGCCCCTCTGGTGGACGGCCTTCAGAATGGCGGCGAAGCGTTCCACAGAGACATCACCTTGCGCCAGCATTCGATCGGCGATGGTGTAGCGTCGGCATGGGAACCCGCCCGCCAACTCCGGATCGGTGATGTTGAAATTGGTGAGCAACTGGTATCGGCCCGTGCCCGGGATGATGGCCAACTCGTCCTTGCCCCATTCGATGATGGCTGAATCTCCGTGCTTGTCGGCGATGATGATGTGGGATCGCCTGAAGATCCGCTCGTTGTAGCTGGAGTATAGGGCGATGGCTTCGGCTACCGTCGCGCACTGCTCCAGCATCTTAACGGGCGAATAAGTGTTAAAGAACGGCCTGTCGGACGGAAACCGCACGTCTCTCTTCTTGGGCAGCGACGCCCAGTCGAAGAACAGGCCCTGCTCGTTCACGCCGCCTTGGGGATAGCGTGGGTAGTCCTTCTCAAAGCCGAAGCCGATCCATCCGTATTTGCCTTTCGTGGCAGGGCGAACCCAGATGGTGGGACCGGGCGGGTAGAAGTCCTCATTATTGCCTACGAGGGTGGCATTCCCTTCTTGGGCCACAAATATCGTACATGCCAGCGAGATCGGACAGACGAGTAGCCCTGCAAACAGGACGCATACGAATCGGCTTATCATCACGTCCCTCTTTCCATGTGTACGCTGTGACCTGGTATGCTGTCTGACTTCGGTCCGCTGGAGTTGTGCCGTCTGCCGGACCTCATACGAGCATGCTACCGACACATGGCGATGGTCTCCAGTGGCGGCAGCACGTGCGCAAACAAGCCGCTACGTTGCGACAATTCCGCCAATGCGCGATAATCGCTGCCACAGTCGCGTCATTCGACGCGAAGGAAAGCGAGGGTTACATGAAGGCGGCAGAGGTGCTCCATCATTTTCAGCAAATCGGCTCGTGGGTGAACTGGAACAACAGTTGTGACAGGTTCCTCCATGGCGACCCTCAGACCGAGGTGGCGGGTATCGCAACCGGGTGGATTCCCACGAACGAAGCCCTCAAGTCGGCACACGCCAAGGGCCTGAACCTGTTCGTCACGCACGAGGATGCGTTCGCCCGACGATACGAGGGGACCCGCAGCGGCGACGAGATGATCCATCAGAAGAAGCGGCTCCTCGATGAGTGTGCGATGGTGGTCGTGCGGTGCCACGATACGTGGGACAGGATGCCGGAATATGGCATCCCCGACGCGTGGGCGGCTTACCTTGGTTTTGAGACGGAGGATCGCCCCGTCGAGTCGTTCTACAAGGTCTGCCGTGTCCCCTCGCTGAGCCTCGCCGAGACGGCCCGTGCGGTGCTAAAGAAGGTGCGTCCGCTCGGCCAGGACACCGTGCTTGTGCTCGGCGACGAAAGCCGCAAGGTGAACAGGCTGGCCGTGGGCACCGGTGCGATCACGCATCTGCCGACGATGCGCGATCTCGGTGTCGACGCCATCCTTGCAACCGATGATGGGATGAACTCCTGGGATGGCGCGCTCTGGGCGCTCGATTTGAACGTGCCGATTCTCGTCGTGAATCATGCCACGGCCGAGAAGCCGGGAATGCAGGTTATGGTCGATTATTTGAACCGGCACTTTCCCAACGTGCCGGCCGAGTACGTGGACGTCGCGCTGCCTTTCAGGTCGGTCCACTGAGCCGGCGGAGGTCCTTACACGAAATTCCAAGAGAGGTGTGCAGATGATGTGTGGTAGGCGATGGACCTTTATGGCAGGTATTGGCCTGGCAGTCGCATGGTTGCACGTAGCCGGTTCGGTGGCCGGCGCGGATGTGACGCTGCCGCGCGTATTCGGCAGCCACATGGTGCTCCAGCAGCAAATATCGCTGCCTGTGTGGGGCTGGGCCGATCCGGGCGAGGCGGTCACCGTGAAGCTGGGGGACCATAGCGTCAGCGGTCACTCCGACGAGCGGGGGCGATGGATGGTTCGCCTGCCCGAGCTGCCGGCCGGCGGCCCGCACGAAATGACCGTCAGCGGCGAGAACACCATTCGCCTGACCGACGTGCTGGTGGGCGAAGTATGGTTATGCTCGGGCCAATCGAACATGCAATGGTCGGTCCGACAAGCGGACGACGCGGAGAAGGAGATCGCCGCCGCCCAACACCCCAGGATTCGCCTGTTCCAGGTGCGCCGCACGACATCGGGCCTGCCGCTGGCCGACGTGGACGCCGAATGGCAGGTCTGTACGCCCGAGACCGTCCGCAACTTCTCGGCCGTGGGCTACTTCTTCGGCCGC
>CBFCZG010000427.1:0-3500 GCA_965602375.1 uncultured Phycisphaerae bacterium
GAAGATGCTCCCATGCGCATCGTCGTCAAAAGGATCGACGTGGGCGCCGGCGAGCCGCCATGCGTGCGCGGTTTCCTGGTCACAGTTGATTCCCGCCGCTCGCAGGACAAGTACGTTGACGCTGGCCATGTAACACCTCGCCTGTGCGCCCAACAGGCGTCATTCCAAAGCGCGTCTCACCGGTGGGTGGTATGCGCTTGTCGCGCCCTGCCTGCGGCAGGCGACAAAGTCCTTACGGACAACGCCTATACTCGCACCGCGTTGGGGATGCAAGCGCAGAGCTGCCGTGGTCAGTCGAATGGGCGGCGGTGGCGGCAGAAGGGGACGCGTTAGCAGTCGAGACGAGTGGAGCCCGGCCACGTATTGCCGGTGACGGCCAAGACGCCGGGAAAGCCACCGTAGACATCGCGCAAGAGGGAACGCTACTGCTCTGTGCCGGCGGACCGACCGGCGCCAACCTTGTAGGCCGTGACGACGGCCAGGAGGAAGAACACGATGTCCATGCCGCCGAACATCGTAGAGAAGAAGAGACTGAGCATGCTACCGGAGCCTTCTTCGCCGTCTGCCAGTTCGGCTTCCTCCTGCCACTTAGCGAACTGTTCTTCCTGTTCTCGCTCGATCTGTCGAACCTGCTCGACCTGCTGTTCGAAGGACATCGCATCGACGCGGGCGACGGCGTTCTGACATGCCGCCTGCCACCGCTCGGGCGACAGGGTCTCATCCTCGCTGTCCTCGTCTGCGGCGTCTTGCTGGATTTCCTCATTTGCCCAGTGGTAGACGAGGTAGTCCCGTATGTACTGGCTGTCGGACCACTTGCCCGTCTCCTCCCACTCGTCGAGCTTCGCAACGGCTGCCTCGAGCTGTTCGTCGTTGAGCTCCTTGACGCGTGCGAGTTCTTCTTCATAAATCTGTTCGCGCTTGTCGTCATCGTAGGAAAGACCCATGGCGTTCGCGCGGCGCCCCATCCGGTGGCCGGCCAGCCGGAAGTGGTCGACCACCTTGCTGTCGCCGTCTATGAGGTCGGCGAGCCTTGCTTCCTGTTCGCGATACTCGGCCACTTTTTCGCGCACCTGATCGTCGCTCATTTGATCGACGCGACTTTCGGCCTCTTCGTAGGCCGACTCCCACTGTTCTTCTCGCTCCTCGTCGGACCAGGCTTCGCGTTCGTCGAGCACCTCGTCGACCACGCGCGCCTTCAGGAAGAGGCGCTGTCCGTCGATGCTGTCGGTGTTACCGGTGACGATGATGTATATGACGAAAACGAAAATGAACGCCTTCGCGATGACGATGCTCAGGAAGGCCAGGCCGGCGGCCACGCAGCCGGCCAGTTGACTGGCGTTACGGTATCCCCAATGCATTCCAAGGCCGGCCAGCAGCCCGATGCCCCATGCGATCCATCCGATCTCGTACTCGATCTTTATAGCGATGAAGGCCCAGGCCGCGGCGCCAACCAATGCCGCGACCGCGCTAAGCGTGCACCCGAGCAGGAAGGTGCCCGCAAGCCTTTCGATGGCCAACGGGGCTCTCGTGTGCGTGTCGGGCGCGGTAGCGGCATGTCCGGTCAGGGTGTCGTAGCCGCAGGAGACGCACAGACGAGCATCGGCCTCCATGGGTGCCTGGCAGTGAGGGCATGGGCGGCCTGCGGCCGATAGGGGGGCCTCGACCGACTGCTCCTGGGCCGCCAAGTCGTACAGGGCGGAGTCGGCTTCATCAGCCGGGCGCTCTTCGGCCGCGACATGTGGCACGACGAAGGTCCGCCGGCATGCGGGGCAACGCGCCTTACGGCCGGCCGCGGCGGCGGGTACCGTAAGCTTCTTGCCGCACTCACACTGCACGCTGATTTGGGGGGACTGTGGGTCGCTCATCGTGTGGCACTCCGAAACATATGGCAAACATTGAGGGAATAGTCTGGACGGACGCTAACAGATGGAGACGTCGGGAAGGAACGAACAGGTGATTCTATAAAGCGAGTTTTACGGATCTGCTTATGCGGTTGCACAATACGATCCCCACTGCCCACACGATATGAAGGTCGTGCGGACGCGGACTGCGAATGGCCGGTTACAGCGGGACAGCGAGGGTATTGTATCGGCGTGGGGTGGCGACGCAATCGCCAAGAATCGTAAATCGACGTTGCTGTTTTCGGCTGGAGCCGCGTCTTGCCTGATCGCAGATGGTGTGGCTGTACGGTCTTGCGTCACCGGCATCCGGCGATCAAGATTGGGCTGGTTGAACGACGGATGGGAGCTGACGGTGATGATCGACGCACATGTTCACCTGGACAGTCCTGGTGTGGCTGTGGACCAGGCGGAACTGGCGACGCTTCTGCGTCGGGCGGACGCGGCGGGCATCGAACGGCTGCTGCTGGCCGGCTCGGTGATGCAGGCGGGGACGCATCCCTCGCCCGAGGGCGTGCGTGCGGTGAACGACCAGACGATGGCGGCCGTTCGGCAGGAGCGCGACCGCTTGTGGGGTCTGTGCTACGTGAACCCTCGACATGGGCGGGCGGCGCGAGAGGAAATATTCCGCTGCGTGCGTGACGGCTCGTTGTGCGGGATCAAGCTGTGGGTTGCGGCGCGTGCGGGTGACGAGGTGGTGGACGTTGTGGCTGAGACGGCGGTGGAGTTGGGCGTGGCGGTTTTGCAGCACGCGTGGGATCACGCGGGTGGCAACGAGCCCGACCATTCGCGTTCGTCGGACGTGGCCGAGCTGGCGGCGCGTTTCCCGGATCTTCGAATACAAATGGCCCACATGAACGGGGTGGGCTGTCGCGGGCTCAACGAGGTGGGGGGCTGTTCAAACGTGTGGGTGGATACCGCGGGGGCGCAGCCGCTGGCGGGGACGCTGGAGTATGCGTTGGAGCGACTGGGGCCGGGGCGGATCGTATTCGGATCGGACTATCCGGTTCGCGAGTTCGGTGTGAAGCTGGCGAGTGTGCTTGCGGCGGTGGGCGATGAAACGGTTCGCCGGGCGCTGCTGCACGACAACGCGCTTGCGTTGTGGGGCGAGCGAGGGAGCACACAGGCGTGATCGACCTGAACGCAGCAGTGGGACGTTGGCCCTTTGTAGCCGGCTGGGCGGAACGGGTGGAAGAGCTGGCGGCGGCGATGACCGATGCGGGTGTGACGCAGGCGCACGTATCTGCGGTAGAGGCCGTTCTGGCGCCCGATCCGCTGGCGGCGACGCAGCGGGTGTGCGACTCACTTGCCGGGCACGAGCGGCTGGTTCCCGCGGGCGTGGTCGATCCGATGTTGCGGACGGCGGAGGCAGACCTGCGGCGACTGGTGTCGAGCTGGCCGGTGCGACTGGTCAAGCTCTACCCGGGGTTTGGGGGATATTCGGCTGAGGATGATCGTGTGGCGGGTATAGTGCAGGCAGCGGGGGCGGAGGGGGTTCTGACGGCTGTCGTGATGCGTTTGGAGGACGACCGCAATCAGCATCGCGTGATGCGCGTCGAGTCGGTGGGAACCGATGCGGTGACGTCCCTGGCCACGAAGGTA
>CBFCZG010000428.1:0-3491 GCA_965602375.1 uncultured Phycisphaerae bacterium
GGCGACGGGCGAGACGATCGTTCCGATCACGTACGTAAACTCGGCCGCCAGCATCAAGGCGTTTTGCGGGCGCCATAGGGGGGCGTGCTGCACGTCGGGCAACGCGCGGGCGGTGCTGGAATGGGCGCTGGGGCAGGGAGACAAGGTGCTGTTCTTGCCGGACCAGCACCTCGGTCGCAACACGGCGTATGCCATGGGTTGGCCGCTGGAATCGATGGTGGTGTACGACCCGGCGCTGCCCGACGGCGGAGCGAGCGAGCAGCAGGTGCGCGACGCCAGGTTCATTTTATGGCAGGGCTACTGTAGCGTGCACATGCTGTTTACGGTGGAGCACTGCCGGCAGATTCGCCGGCTCGACGACGCGTTTCAGATCATCGTTCATCCGGAGTGCACGTGGGAGGTGGTGCAGGAGGCCGACCAGGCCGGCAGCACCGAGTACATCATCCGGGCGCTGGCCGAGGCGCCGTCGGGCAGCAAGTGGGCGGTGGGTACGGAGATCAACCTGGTGAGTCGTCTGGCCAAGCGGCACGCGCCGGAGAAGACCGTGCGGAGCCTGAGCGACATTCAGTGTTTGTGTGCGACGATGTACCGCATCGACCCGCGACATCTGCTGTGGTCGCTCGATGAGTTGGCGGCGGGGCGCGTGGTCAATCAGATCCGGGTCGATCCGCAGACGAAGCGCGAGGCGATTGTGGCGTTGGAGCGGATGCTGTCGAACGTGCCGTCGGCGCCGGCTGCGATTGCAGGCGGGTGATCGGGGCAGTGGGATCCTCAATGGCGCGATCGGGCCATCGTAAAGGGCTAACTTGTTTGCGTATGCTTGGGGGCGCGCCGCTTGGTAGCAGTGCACGTTCTGTTTATCGTCGTCCATGGCCGCGCTTCGGTTCGACTGTGCTCACCGGCGAAGCCGCTTGGCCATGCCACCCACGCAAGACGCGTTCAACAGATTTTCCACCCGGCTTTTTTCTACCACTTTGACTCGATTTGCCGCTACACTCCGGGCCTGCCAGGCAGGTGGGAGTGTGTGTCATGCAGGCGACGATGATCGGCGATTACGGCGAGTGGGCGGCGGGATTGGTGGGCGACGGTCCGCCGAAGCTCAGCTTTCGACGCGACGAGTTCGTTGACGTCGAGGACTGGCGGCGACGGGCGCGGCAGCGTGTGATCGAGCGTCTGGCCCCGCCGACGTTGCAGACGCCGAAGGATATCGAACTGGTCGAATCGGGCCGTCACGACGGGCTGGACGTGGAGCTGCTTCGCTGGGACCTAGGCTACGGTCGTGCGACCGAAGCCGTGCTGCTGAAACCCACCGGGCAGAAAGGCCCGCTGCCGGGTGTGCTGGCGTTACACGACCATGCCGGTAAGAAGTACTTTGGCCGACGAAAGATCGCCCGCTGGGCGCAGCGGCACCCGCTGATGGTCGAGCACCATGAGCACTACTACGGCGGCCGGGCGTGGGCGAACGAACTGGCCAGGCGGGGCTATGTGGTGTTGGTGCACGATGCCTTCACCTTCGCCAGTCGCCGGGTGCGGTCAGGCGAGTGCGCCGAACCGGTACGTGGCGTGAGCGCCGAGCCGACGGACGACGACCACGACTCGATCGACGCCTACAACCGGTGGGCCTCCGGGCACGAGCACATCATGGCCAAGTCGCTTTTCTGCGCGGGCACGACCTGGCCGGGGGTGTTCTGGCAGGAGGATCGTGTGGCGCTGGATATCCTGGCGGCCCGCGACGACGTGGATGCGGGGCGGTTGGGCTGCGGCGGCCTGTCGGGCGGCGGGCTGCGGACGTGTTTTCTGGCGGGGCTGGACGAGCGGATCGGCTGTGCGGTGTGTGCCGGGTTTATGAGCACGTGGCGTGACTTTCTACTGCGCAAGGTGCACACGCACACGTGGATGATGTACGTGCCGCTGCTTCCGGCGGAGTTGGACTTTCCGGAGATTCTGGGTTTGCGGGCGCCTGCACCTACCATGGTGATGCACTGTACGGAGGATCGGCTGTTCTCCAACGAGGCGGTGCGTGACAGCGAAGTCATGCTGGAGGCGATCTTCGCCAAGGCCGGGGGTGCAGATAGCCTGCGGTTCGAGTATTATCCGGGCGGTCACAAGTTCGACGTGACGATGCAGCGTGAGGCGTTCGATTTCTTCGATCGGCATCTCGGCTGTGGGGATTGACGTACCGGTTTCTGGGGGATGCAGTCAGCGGCGCGTTTGGCATGCACGGCGGTGGCGGTTTGCCCTGCGCCTCGTGGGCATGCAGGCGCTTGGAGGAGATACGCACGATGCAGAAACCGATCCGGATTATGCCGCACCACTTCGTGGATATTGTTCGAGCCCATTTCTCGACGGGGCAGATTCCGCTGCCGGGCGAACTCGGCCACGACGTGCACCGCGTCGTCACACGGTTACTGAAAGACAGGGACGCCGTGCTGGAGATTGCTCTCGGGTCGGATGACATCTGCATGCCGTGCGCGTACTTCGCGGGCGGGCGATGCAACAACATAATCGACACTAGCGTCCGCAAGGGCGCACCGCCGCTGATGTCGAATTACAATATGCTGATCGATCGGCGGTGGTGTCGGCGGCTGGACCTGTCAGAAGGGGATCAACTGACGGCCCGACAGTTCTGTCAGCGGCTCCAGGAGCACGTGGACGACATCGTGTCGATCTACGCTGAAACGCCGGCCGCAACCAGGGCGCAGTGGGCCAAAAGACTTCAGAAGGGGATTACAGCCTATCTTGCATGACGCGTTGGGGGAGAGTCGAACACCCTTGCTGTGAGGTCGCCACGATCGTAGGCTTGTGCAGGCGACGGGAAGTTCCGTTGGCCGTTGTGACGGTGCGGCGGCCGATGGATGGCTGTGGGTGCCGGAGGAGTAGCGTATGTCGGATTTGAAAGCCCGGGCCAGACAGGCTGTGCTGCATGCGGCAGATTGGTACGTCGACTCGCAGGTGACGTTTGCCAAGCCGTGTTGGGACGCGAACCACGGGCGGTTCGTCTACACCTATCACATGCCCAGCAGACAGGTGGTGCTGGGGATAAGCTGGACGCAGGCCCGGGCGATCATGATTCTACTGGGCGCCCACGAGATGACGGGCGAGCAGAAATACATGACGGCGGCAAGGCTGGGCGGCGAGTACATTCGCAACCTTCAGGTTCTCGATGCCCGCGACCCGCGCTGCTACGGGGCGATCCGTGAGGAGGTGCCTACGTCGTGGTACGTCAACGTTCGCGACAGCATGGAGGCGGCGGCGGGGCTGATGCATCTGCACCGCGCGACGCGCGACGACGAATACCTGCATCGCGCACGGTTGTGGGCGGCGTGGTATTTCGGCAACTGTCTGATGCCCGACGGGTGGCCGCGGGGCAAGTTCTACCTTTACCGGCAGCAGCCCGATGACTTCGCCGGCAAGTTTTTCCAGGCCGGCGGCGCGCACGTGTTCTACTATTTGTGGAAGGCGACCGGGTGGGCAGAGTATCTCGACAAGGG
>CBFCZG010000429.1:0-3490 GCA_965602375.1 uncultured Phycisphaerae bacterium
CTCGGGCAGCCGTCTGCGTCAACCGGTGCGCAGGAGGGAGTGTTCGGGCATTGATCGCATCCGTCGAACACGCCGTCGCCGTCGACGTCGCTCGGGCAGCCGTTTGCATCAACCGATGCGCAGAAGGGGGTGCCTGGGCACTGATCGCACAGGTCACCCGCGCCGTCCCCGTCGGTGTCGTTCTGGGTGGGGTTGTACGTACCGGGGCAGTTGTCGCCCGAGTCGGGCACGCCGTCACCATCGCCGTCGGCGCAGGGGCCATATGCGCTAAGGTCGCTGAACTCGAAGTCCAGAGGCACGCCGCCGCCGTCTGATAGCCCGGCCAACCCGTCCTGCGCAGCGATCAGAAGCCACGTGATGCGAATGACGCCGTTGAAGAACAGCTCGATCTGGAAATTGTTCGAGTTGTTTATGAAGTACTCGGGCACATTCTGGAACGTGACGGCCACGCGATCGGCAAGCTGTCGGTAGGACACGGTTCCACCGAAGGCAGGATTGAGGTCATCGAACAAGGCCGCCACGCGAGGCAGGCCGAAATGTGCCGCCTGCGACTCGACCATGTTGAGGTCGCCCACGCCGAACGTGATGTAGCCGTTGCTGCCTATGTAGAACAGCGAGTACGAACTGCCGTAAAGCCTGACAGTCGCTCCGCCCGACAGCATCACCAGTGCGAAATCGTCGTCTTCCAGACTGAGCGGCGTCCCGCCGAGCGGGTCGGTCGGGAAAGCCGAAGCCGGCTCGACGCAGGCGGCGTAGAAATCGGCCGAGCCGTCCGGTGTGAAGGTGATCGCCAGGTTGTCCAGATCGTTACCGGCGGCAAAGAACTGCTCGGCGAAGTAGTCTCTCAGATGGGTCGTCATGAAGCCGTGACACGCACCGCCGTTGTCATCGGTTGTGGCGTTACCTGCGGCGTCCCAGGCGTCGACAACGAAGCGATAGGTCGTTAGCGGCTCCAGACCCGTCAGACGGATATTGTGGCTGGTCCTCGGCGCCAGCCACTGACCTGTAACGGGGTACGGTCCGCCGCACGTCGCGCCGCAGCGCACCCGTGCAGTTGTCGGCTCGTCGGTATCGAACGTGACGGTGGCCATTCTGCCGCCGATGTCGGTCACCATGATGTTGGTGATCGCAGGGGCCGTGCACTCCACCGCCGTTTGATCGGTCACCACGGCCGACGAACCCGAACCGTCGTCTGCATCATCGTAGCGAGCGGTGATCGTATCGCCGCCGGTCACCTGGAGGACGCCGGCTGCGTCGGTCTGTGAGAGGCTAAAGGTCCCGACGAACGTGGACGAATCCGCGTTCAGCTCGGTCAACTGGACGCTCTCGCCGACGGGCTCGCCGGTCGAAGTGACCGTGACCGTGGCCGTTTCCACCGCATCGGGCGCGGTGTTCAGATCGGCGTCTCGCACGACGACGCATGCGGTGGTCTCACACGCGTACAGTTCGCCGGCGAGACGGATCCGTCCGGTGGCCGAACCGGGCGTGGTCACCAGGGAGAAGAGCTGAGGCCCCTGCGCCACGGAGAAGCCCGTAATGCGAATCTGCCACACCCCTGCCGTCGGCGTGTTGACCAGCACCTGCTCGATGTTGTTCACGTGGTCCGCCTGATTGCGGACAGCTGGCGCGCCGGGATGGGTCGGATCGAGCGTCCAGGGATAGTGCGTCGATCCGCCGGGCGCGACGGCCACAATGTCCAGATCGTTGACCAACTCAGGCGTGGTGTTGATCGCCCCGGGCGGGTCGTCCCACGCCAGCGTTGCCTTCAGCGCCGACGCGCCGGGCGCTACCCGCACGTAGTACACCCTTTGCTGGGCGTGGCCGATGGTGTCGACAACACAATCGCCGTGGCGCAGGAGATCGATCGACGCCTGCGCCCGCACCGACCCGTAGCCGAAGCGGTAGTCGGGCCCGACGTTGCCTGAGTCTACCGCATTGTGGGCCAGCAGAATCTTGAGCGTCGAATTCCGCGGCAGCGGCAGGTGTGGCAGGAGCTGTTTGAAGTCTTCAAGAATCAGCGCGCCCACTCCGGTAACCGTCGGAGCGGCCATCGACGTACCGCAATAACTGTCGTAGCCGCCGTCAGCCGTCGTGGACGTCACGCCCCCGTCACCGTCCGCCTGACAGCCCGGCGCACTGACGTCGGGCTTAAGCCGCCCGTCGTCGGTCGGTCCGAAGCTCGAGAAGCTGGTCATGCTGTCGTCGTTGGAGTTGACCGCGCCGACGGTGATGTGGTTCTTCGCGCAGGCCGGTGGCGCTGTCGAGTGATAAGGAACGTCGAAGCCTTCGGCGCCGAGGCAGCGGGAAGGCGACTGGCGCTCGTTGCCGTTGGCCCAGATGATTCGCGTCGGCGCCCCCAGCGAGCCGCGGGCAATCTGATCGATCAGCATCGACGTTGCCCCGTAGTTGCCCTCAAAGTCGCAAGGGAACATGTTGATGGAGACGTTCGTGCCGACGGAGTTGTTGGCGATCTCAATGCCGAAGATGTTGACCGCCTCGTCGTAGTCGTCCTCCAGATCGCCCGGATTGGTGTACAGGAAGGAACCGGTCCCGTCGTATTCGAAGCCGTACGACTGCATCACCACCCCGGGAGCCATGCCGCGATATCGTCCGCCGCTAGCCGATCCGTCACCGCCGATCGTGCCCGCTACGTGCGTCGAGTGATCCGCCACTCCCGAGTAATCGCGGGCGGTGAGTCGGCCGCCAAAGTCCGTGTGAGTCTCCAAGGCCGTGCCGGCGTCGTAGACCAGCACGTTGACCCCCGATCCATCCAGGCTGTACGGCGGGGCGTTGACGACGTCGGCCTGCACGCGGGCGCGGTTCGAGTCGTTGGTGCCGGACATGGGCGGCAGCGGGGGCTCGATCCACTGAACCGCATCCTCGGCCGCCAGTGCCTCGATGTTCTCCTGCGGAACCCACGCCACCACGCCGTTGATGCCGGCCATGGTGTCGCGCACCACCCCATCGTGCCGCAGAACGGCCTCGATGCCCTCGAACAAAAGATCGACGTCGGGGTGAAAAAGGACATAGACCGCAAGGATGTCCACTTCCTGTTGCGACGCTTGCTGCCGTTTGCCGACCCTCGCGGCCGCGGCGGACATCAGCGCCCGCGCATAGGAAGGATAGTCGCCGGCCAGGAGCATCGGGTGCAACTTCTGCTCGACCGTTGGCTCGATCACCGCGCGCACGCCCGCCGCCGCCGCTCCGGCGCCGGGACGCAGGCGGGCGAAATAGGCGTTGCCGCCCAGATACCGCTGAAGCTGTAAGCCACCCACCGCCAGTATGCCACGGCGGTCAGCCGGCGGTAATGCGCCGAACTGCACGATTACGTGTCGGCTCGTCCCCGCTGAAAGCGCCGCCTCAGGATCGGCCTTGGGTGCGGCGGCGGCAAGCTCGCCTGCTTTCCAGGCGATCGGATCCAAGCCAATCTGACCATCGTCGGCCAAGCCGGCCGCGGCGAATAACATCAGCCCCGCTGCAGCACACAACG
>CBFCZG010000430.1:0-3456 GCA_965602375.1 uncultured Phycisphaerae bacterium
GAGGTCGATCAGACCACTTTCGATTGGGACTTTGTGCCCTATACCGACTGCGGTGGGTATGTTGGCGCGCTCGACACGCATCCGCCTCAAACGCTCGAAGAGACCGACGCATACCTCATCCAGCGCGACTCGCTGGGCCGCACCACCAAGATGTACAAGGCCGCCGCCACCATCGCACACCCACTGGACTATCCCGTCAAAAACATGGACGACTGGTTGGAGCTCAAACCGCGGTTCGAGTTTGCAGACCGGCGGATCGACGCCCACGCCGTCGCCCGCGCGCGGCAGCTCCAACAGCAGGGCGCGGTCGTCCGCGCCGGCATGCCCGGCGGCTTCGACGTGGTTCGCCAACTGATGGGCGAAGAGCACACCTGCCTGGCCTACTACGAGCAGCCCGAACTGGTGCACGACATCCTTCAGACCGTCGGCGACACGTGCGTAAAGGTGTACGAGCGGATCAGTGAGCACCTCCATATCGATCAGTTGTCGGTCCACGAGGATATGGCCGGCAAGAGCGGTCCGCTGGCCGGCCCAAAGCAGATCGAGCAGTTCATCGGCCCCTACTATCGCTGCGTGTGGGATCTGCTTGCCGGTCGCGGCACGAAGCTGTTCAACCAGGACAGCGACGGCAACATGAACCCGGTGATCGATGCGTTCCTCGCCGCCGGTGTGAACGTGATGCATCCGTTCGAGCCGGCCGCCGGTATGGACATGGTGGCCACACGCAAGAAGTACGGCCCGCGCCTCGCCATCGTCGGCGGCATCGACAAGCACGTGCTCCGCCAGAGCAAGGCCGACATTCGCAAAGAGCTGGAATACAAGATGCAGCCGCTCTTGCGCCAGGGCGGTACGATCTTCGGGCTAGACCATCGCATCCCCAACGGCACGCCGCTGGCCAACTACCGCTATTATGTCGACACCGGCCGCGAGATCCTGCACGTGCCCCCTCGCGACCCCAAGGCCCGCGGCTGGGGACGAATGGCGTTTTAAGCGGAGATTTCCTGGGTGTACGGTCCGCGCTTGTCTGTCGGGTTCGGGGTGTTATGGATGGTCGCGGGATGTGGCCCGTATACCGGTTCGGCTGTGCGCGATCCAGCCAACGAATGTGGAGGCAAGACCATGAACGTCGAATTCGCAGATCGCACGTTCAGCGGCGACGTGGTGTATCGATCCGACTTTGCCAGCCTCGACGACTTCTGGTGCGAGGGCTCGCCCGACGTCCGCGTCGAAGGCAACCGCCTTTGCGTCAAAACCACGCTTCAGCGCGACGAGAAGTATCACTTCGTCTCGTCGGTCTTCGTGCGCAAGATCTTCTCGGGCAATCTGATGGTCGAGTACTGGGGTCGCAGCACGAGCGATCAGTCGCATCGCAACTTCAACTTCTTCATCCACACGAGCATGCCCGACGGTCGCGACCTCTACGAGACGCGCGACCAGCGGACCGGCGACTATCCCGAGTATCACGTGATGAACAACTACCTGTTCACCTGCCTGCCCTCCGACCAGCAGAACCCGGACGGCTCCGACAAGTTCCGCTACCGCATGCGGCGAGACCCGGGCTTCGTGCTCATGAAAGAGGCCCACGCCTACGTCTGCGAAAACTTCCGTTGGTACAAGTTTCAATATCTAATCAGGGACGGGCAGGTGAGCGTATGCGTCGACGGCCTACCGCACGAGACCTACACCTGGCTCGACCCGCAGCCGCTGGCCGGGGGATACCTGGGTTTCCGTAGCTATATGAGCCACCTGGAGTTCCGCGATCTGACGGTGTGGCAGATCGAGTAATCCCGCGTAAGCCGGCCGTCGCCGCCAGTACGGCGGCCGCACGTTGCCCCAACGCAACACGACACAAATCGTTCTTAGGCATGTACATACGCGCTCTGGGAAAGGTCAGCCCGAGACAGCACGCCTGGTGTGTTGACTCGCCTCACCACGACCGCTCGCTGCAACGGCCTGCAAAGCAGTCGGCTGCATCCCCAGTCTGGCCCTAACCATCGTTCTTGCAGTGGCTTACCATTCGGCGGTGCAACCTGGCGGCCGATAAGCCGACCCAGGTACGGCCTTTGCGAGCATCCAGCTCTGCGAAGGGACAGGGTGCCGGCGCCAGAACTGTGGGCCGGGCCCTCTTTTGCTTGCGCCGGCCTCGTCCCGCGCGCTGGGCAGAGGTGCCTGACTGCTGGACTGCGTGGTGGCGGCTCGGGCCGGACGAAAGTACCGCGAACACTGAGGAGCTGGCAATGAAGGCAACGACATCGCTGGTGATAGCGGCTGTGGTGGTCGGCTGTGCGGCGGTTGCTCATGCGGATCTGGACTTGAGCTACATTGGCGCGTTCCGCGCCCTGGCGGGCACGCCACAGGTGTACGGCGGCGGGCTGGCTTTCTACCCGCTCGGCGACGGCGGCAACGGCTCGCTGTTTGTCTCCGATTCACCGGTCGGCACCGGGAAGGAAATCTTCGAACTCAACATCCCGTCGCTGGTGATCAGCTCGGATGTCAATGATCTCAACTTGGCCGCTACCCTTCAAAGCTTCGACGTGGGCACGACCCCCAACGGGATGGTTTGGCGCTCGACCGACGGTCTGTTGTATGTCTCCAGCGCGGCCAGCGGGTCGGCCAGCGTCCACTATCGCTATATAAGCACCGACGGCACGGGCGAATCGACCGAGCGATCGGGGCCGGCCTGGAACGAGGGGGGCAACGGGCTGACCCAACTGCCCGACGCGTGGGCCAGCGGCTTTGCGGGGGGCAAGAATCTGATGATGGTCGGCAAACGCTACGGCCCGCGCCTGGCTGCCGTCGACCCGTGGAACGATCCGGTAAGCGATCTGCCGCTGCTGGTCTACCAAAGCGGTCATGAAGTAACAGACTACGACTACAACGACGCACACCACGCCGTCCAATGGGTCTCGGTAGGCGGTGAGAGTAACATCATCATCTCCGGCAAGGACACATCGGCTGCGGCTGCCACACTGTGGTTCTGTCGCACCGAAGACCTCGAGAGCCCCGTCAACCTGTACGATCCACAGCCCTACAAGATTGAGTCGGTCCAGAGTCGTCTCTTCGCAGGCCAGGAACTCTTCGGCCTGGCGTACGACGCCGACAACCAGATCCTCTACGGCTATGAGGGCGGGTGGAACAAGGTTGGGGTGGTGCACGCCTGGCAGGTTGCCGACGATCCGCCCACAGCAGTTGCCGACTTGGCCGCCGGCGCGCCGAGCGACTGGTTCATGATCACGTTGTCGTGGACCGCGCCCAGCGACGATCATCCTGCCGCCGGACCGGCCGCGGCGTACGATATACGTTATTCAGAGTCGCCCATCGATCCGAACAATTGGGACGCGGCCACGCAGTGCACCGGTGAACCGACGCCGTCCGCACCGGGTCAGACCGAAAGCTTTGCGGTCACCGGTTTGTCGGCGGCGACGACGTATTATTTTGCGGTCACGTCGGCCGACG
>CBFCZG010000431.1:0-3453 GCA_965602375.1 uncultured Phycisphaerae bacterium
CGGGCTGTAAACCCGTTGGCGTTAGCCTTCGAAGGTTCGAATCCTTCCGCGCCCAATTCGATTCTGCCCTCCGAAGTGCTCCACTGTCTGTGCAGTAGGTATGCGTTACGAGTTGGGCAACCACCCAATGCGGCCAGACGGCTCGGCACGCTAGAAGTGTCTTTGGGAAATCCACTTGCCGTCATTGCCGCGCGGCACCTGCTCACCCGCCGCGCGGTACCGCACTTGAAATCACCCAGCCGTGTGTGGTAGGGATGTAGGATTGAGGTCATCAGACGTGGCTACCGCCGTAACCGAAGTGGAAACTCACCTGCCGGCACCACCGCCCGAGCAGCCAGCCGAACCTCTCCTACGGCACGTAGCCATCGCCCTGAGCTTCCTGCTGCTAATGACGGCCGGCCAGTACGTCGTCACCAAGGAGCTGGCCGACATTTTCGACCCCGACGCGTACGGCCTCGTCCAGATCGTCTTCCAGATCGGGATGCTGGCGCCGATGCTGTTCGGGCTCCAGCTCACAGCCGGCCTGCGCTATTACGCCGCCCAGGCCCGCACCGGCCGACCCCAGCTCCAGACCGACCGCGTGCTCGGCGTTACCCTCGCCCTGAGCGTCTGGCTGCACGCAGCCATGGCGTTGGTGCTCATCCTGGCAGCCGGCCCGCTGGCCCACCTGTACGACCGCGCCGAATTCGCCGGCGCCTTGCGGATTGTCGCGCCGTTCCTGATCGCGGTGGCTCTGCTTAACGTCCTCCAGGCCGTGCTCAACGCCCAGAAACGGTTTGTGGTCTCCTGCGCCCAACTGGTCTGCCGGGTGCTCGCCCCGCCAGCCGGGGCGCTCGTGGGTGGGTGGATCAGCCGTGGCAGCGCACAGGCTGCGGCGCTGGGCTACGGGCTGGGCCTGGTCGCTGTGGTGCTGCTTTGGGTGTGGCCCATGCGGCGGCGACTCCATCTCGACGTTCGCATTGCCGAGCATCGCGCGTTGATTTCCAGCCTCATGCGCTACTCACTGCCCGTGTACGCCGGCGAGTTGGTCAAAGCGGGCCTGCGCCCGCTGCTGGTGATGCTAGTGGGTCTGATCGCCCTCCAGGAGGCGGGCTTCGTGCAGATCGCCGTCACCACCGTCGCGCCGGGGTTTATCGTGGCCTTTTCCTTGCGGATTGTCGCCGTGCCCCTCATCGCCGAGCGCCCGAGCCGCACCGAACGCCGGGCCATGGCCGACGTGCTCGTCCGCTGGCACAACCTCATGCTGCTACCCGTTGTGCTGGTTCTGGCGGTCGCCGGTCCCCCTTTCATCCGCTGGTACTACAAACCCGAGTTCCACCAGGCGGCACGCTACTTGCCACTGCTGCTTATCATGCTGGCCGGCAACTCCACCGTCCGCATCATCAGCCACGTGCTGATGGGCCTGGGCCATCCGTCGGCCTATGCCAAGATGGTCGGCGTGGTGGTCCTGGTTGCCGTTCCGGGCATGGTTTGGTCGACGCTTACGAGTGGCTCGCCCGCGACCGTCTTGTGGTGGCTGATCGCTGGGTGGCTTGCCGGCGGAGTGATCGCCCTGTGGCTGGTGATCAAGCATCGAGCGGGCATCCGCTGGCTACAGACCTACCTCCAGCCGATCGGCCTGGCCGTCGCAGCCGCGCTGCCGATCTTGATCGCCCAGCGGCTTGCCCCGTCGACCCTCTGGATCATTGTCCCCCTCGCCGTGGCCGTCTACGCGTTCGGGGCGCATCGGCTTGCGCGGACGCGGGCGCGGCGAGGACAAGCTGACCTGTCGCGACTCGAAGTACCTGCGGCCGACGCATATGCCGCGGGTCGTTAGATCTAAGCGTCAAATGAACGGTCGGCGGTCGAGCACCTGTCGAAGAGGGCGAGGTGTCCGCAGCTCGCCCGGCAGGGCCTGCTGAAGCTCGGCCAGGCAGCACACCGCACCGAACGTGTTGTGGATGTCGTCGAACACGCGCGACTCGCGGTAGCCGCGGTCGGTCACCAGTTTGACCGCAGCCGCCAGCGTCCGCCGCAGCGCCGCCATGCAGTCGTCGTGGCGATGCCCGCACTGCCGCAGCGCGCGGTAGATGCAGAACACCCCGTCGATGTCCGCAAAGCCCAGCTCACCATCGCGATGGAACAGCCCGCTTGTCAGCATCAGCCCCAGTGACGCGTCGATCACCCGCTCGGGATACGGGATCGCCCGCCGCGCCGCCACGTAGTTGAAGTGGTAGTGAAAGCTGCCCGCCAGGTGCGGAAATAGATCATCGCGATCGATCATCCCCCGCCGCCAGAAGCCCGTCTCCGGATCAACCTGTTCGTCCAGCCATTCGAAGTACCAGTCGAACCACTCGGGTCCGACCGCCTCGGTGATCAGAAACGCCGCCCCCACGCCCGCTCCCCGGTGCGACTGCTCCCATGGGCTGCGCCAGTTCAACGCGTCCAGGAACTGGTCGACTCCTTCCTGCGTCTTGCATGGCTCCATGAAGTGCAGCGGGTGCAGCGGCCGCGCGTCGAACAGTTCCAGTGCGGCCGTCAGGTGTGCCGTGGTGTGCTCGTCACTGTGCGTTGGATTGACGAACACCCCGTCCTCGATCCGTTGGAACTCCTGTAGCACCGCGACCCACTGCAGCCGCACGCGAGGTTCGCGCGGCAACAGGCCGATCGTGTAAAGGATGTTGGCGGCGTCGGCGCAGCCGTAAGCGTCCAGGTCGGTGCCGTCGTCTCGCCCCTCTGGCTGACAATACCGCCGGTAGCGCGGCTCGGAGCCGCGGAGCCGGTGTGCTTGTACATACTCCGGTAGCCAATCGACGAATTCCGAAATGTCATATACCGCAGCCATACTTACCGGACATCTCCGTCGGGAAGGAGATTGGTCTTCCAGACTGACGGCGCCTTTGGTTCGGGCACACATTGGCCCGCGCCGCAACTCTCATGCGGCAGCATACTGGCGACGCCCCTGACAGGATAGATCGTGTTGCCCCAACACGGGGTGGACAAACTCTCCCGTTTGGGTTCGAATCAATTCTCCGGACCCCATCGTGCAGGGAAAGCCCTGCTCACGTGGGCGGCAAATGGGAAACGCCCGGGGAGTCGAGTCCGGCGTTGCGTCGGCGAGTTGGCAGGTCACAAGGGGACGTAGCCATGGATCAGATGCCAAACACCATGCGGTGTGGGGTGTTGGCTGCGGGAGTTGCGCTCCTGATGGGGCCATCCTTATCCGGTCAGACGACGGCACCGTCGATGGACGTGGCACATTCTCAGAACACGAAGCGCATCGCGCGGTATGACGTGTTGGAGCTCACTTTTCGGCATGACTGCGCATACGCGAACCCGTACGTCGACGTGAGTCTTGAGGTCACATTCACGTCGCCTGCCGGGCGCGAGACCAAGGTGGGCGGGTTCCTGTACGGATCGACGGCGGGTCCTCGGCGTGGCGACGAGCCGCCGAAGCGCGGCGGATGGGGGGGG
>CBFCZG010000432.1:0-3428 GCA_965602375.1 uncultured Phycisphaerae bacterium
CGGCGGATGTAGCCGTACAGCGTGCTCGGCTCACGGGGCTTGACGCCGAAGGTCACGAGCGCGCCGTGCGAGGTCGCGACGGACGCCGCCTGCTCGATGCACCGCAGCAGTTCCGTTGCGGGCGAAATGACGTGGTCGGCGGAGAAGACGGCCATCACCGCCTCCGGGTCCGCCTTCCTCACAATGAACGCGGCCAGCCCGATGGCCGCCGCCGTGTCGCGCCCGCACGGCTCGCCGATGAGATTCTCGCGCGGCAGCTCGGGCAACTGCTCGTGGACCTGATCCAGATGCGCCGCGCCCGTGATGATCAAGATCTGTTCGGGTTGAAGCAGCTCGGTGAGCCTCTCGTACGACTTGCGCAAGAGACTCTCGCCGCCGATCAGGGGAAGAAGCTGCTTGGGTCGATCGGCCCGACTGAGCGGCCAGAGCCGTGTCCCCGCGCCGCCGGCCATGATTACCGCACATCGATTCATCTTGCCGCCTCTTGGATACGCCTTGTGGTTACCAACTGATTGCCAGCGTGATCACGGGCAACACCAGAACGAGAAACATCACCGTGTTGGCCGCGAACAGCGAACTCGCCAGCGGCGCGTCCAGACCGTACAGGTTCGCCGCCGCCACGGCGAACAGCGCCATCGGCATGAACGATTCTACGATCATCACGTTGACCGGCAAGCCCGCCAGACCCATACCCGCCTGCTGGACCAGCCAGATCAACCCCAACGCCAGCAGCGGCGAGAAAACGAACTTGATGCCCGCAAGCCACGCGTACAGTCGCAGGTGCCCCCACACGTGCGAAACGTGCAGACGCAAACCGGTCACAAAGAACATAACCGCCGTGCACAGGATCACCAGCGCATCGATGATGCGCCACTGCTCGAAAAACGCCGGGCGCTCGATGCCCGACAGACTCAGTCCGATCCCCGCCAGCACACCCGCCAAGGGCAGGCATCGCAGGTCGAGAAGATTCCGCACGAACGACACCGGGCCGTAGCGCTCGGTCCGTCCGGCGAATCGGCCGGCCAGCGGAAAGAACAGACCGAACATGATAATCGTCCACAGCGTCACGTAGATGACCGTGTACGCCAACCCCTGCTCGCCGAACAGCCGCAGACAGATGAAGCCCCCCATCGTAAAGCCCCAGTTGGAGTGGGCAGCCGCATAGCTGAACACGCCCGCCGACTCGCGCCGCAGCTTTTGCCATCGCGCTACCAGCAAACCCAGGCCGAAGCAGGCGAAACTCTGGATCACCGGCTGAACCGTGACCCACGCGTCGGCCCAGCGGAGCTTGAGCGTCCAAACCGCCAGCAGCCCGGCCGCCGGGTACCCCACAATCATGATCCAAAGCGTGATGCGCGTCGCCATATGCTCGGCAAGCCAACCGAGACGCCGCGCCGCATAGCCGGCCGCCGAAGAGAGCACCACCACGGCGACCATGATCACGAATTTCGTTGTTGCTTCGTCCACAAATACGCTCGACCGACCGGGATCGGCTACACTCGATAAGCCGGTTCGATCTGAAGCTTGGCCTGAAGCTGCCGCGCCTCTTCCTGCCCGCCGGCGCGGCCCATCAGCGCGAAGGTGTACTGCTTGCCCAACTCGACGGCCGGCTGATCGTAGGCATTCACGTTCATCAACAGGCCCATGATCGAGGTGGCACACTCGTAAAGGTAGATGAACTGGCCGACCGTTTCCTCACAGACCCGTGGAAACAGCGCGGTCAGTACCGGTCGGTGACTGGCCAGTAACGCCTGCTCGGTCGCCTGACGTTCGGCGTCGAGCAGTTGCCCGAGCGACTTATTGCCCAGATAACTCAGCGCGCCGACATCATCGAACGCCTGCGGGATCGACACGTCGCGATCGAACCTCTCGACGGCCAGCATGGTCATCACCTTGTCGTTGGGCCCTTCCCGATAGAGCTGCACCTGGCTGTGCTGATCGGTGGCGCCCAGGGCACGGATCGGCGTGGCGCCGGCGAACACGTCGCGCCCGTCGAGCGACCTGCGCTTGCCGAGGCTTTCGGCCCAAAGCTGCCTGTACCAATCGGCAAGGTCTTTGAGCTGATAGCTATAGGGCATCATGACGTGCACGCTCTTGCCTCGCTGCGTCAGCAGGTGATGGACGGCCGCCAGCAGCGCGGCCGGGTTCTTGCGGAGTTCAGGATTGCGGACGCGGAGGTCCATCGTCGCCGCGCCGGCCAACAGCCGACGAATGTCGATGCCGCACATCGCGGCGCTGAACAGGCCTACCGGCGAGAGCACGCTGAACCGCCCGCCCACGCCGTCCGGCACGGGCAACGCGTCGTACCCCTCGTCCTCGACGATCTGCCGCATCGTGCCGGCTTCAGCATCGGTCGTGACGAGGATGCGATCGCGCGCGCCGCAGGCGCCCATGCGACGGCGTAGCAGGTCACGCACGATGATGAACTGACCGGCCGTCTCCGCCGTCTCGCCCGATTTGGTGATTACGTTGAAGCAGGTCCGATCCAACTCGCCGTCCAGCAGATCCAGCAAAGCGCCGAACTGGACCGGGTCGACGTTGTCCATGACGAACAGTCGCGGCCCGCGGCGCTGAGCGTTCGGCAGCAGGTTGTACGTCGGGCTGTTCAGAGCCGTGTGCAACGCGATATTGCCCAACGCCGAGCCGCCGATGCCCAGCACCACCAGATTGTCGTACTTGCCGCGGCGAACGGCACAAGCGGCCTCAACCGCCTGGACCATCGACTCGTCATACGGCAACTCACGATACCGACGCTCGCCCCGCGCACGACCTTCCTCGATCTGCTCGACGATCTCGCCGATTCGCCCGGACAGGCCGTCCAACTGCTCGGCTTCCAGGCCGTGCTCGGCGCCGACGGCGCGGGCCATCACGTTCCGGTAGTACACGCGCACCACGTCATCGTTACTCATTGCTCGAAATCTCCGTCGATTTCGACTGCCTCCAGCTCAGTGTGCTCGACACTGAAGCTTTTCTCACCATACGCTGTGAAGCGTACCCGAGCCATCGTGCCACGGCCCGATCGGTCCAGACGAACCAGTCGCCCCGTCCCGTACTCCGGGTGATACATCAACTGCCCGACGCGCCAGCGAGAGGCCAGCCGTTCAGCCTCGCTGCGGTCGGTGCGTCGCCGCGGGCGGGCGTCGCGCCGCCCGCTGCGGTCGTGCCATTCGATGTCGGCTCCTTCCAGATCATCGACAAACGGCGAACGGATCGTTCGGGTGGTCGATCCCCGCAGGCTTCGGTAAAGGGCATAGCTGAGGTAAAGTTCCTGCCTCGCACGAGTCATACCCACAAAGCAGAGGCGGCGCTCCTCCTCCAACTCGTCCGCGCTGTCGCGGCTCCGAAGATGGGGCAGCAGCCCTTCCTCCAGTCCGGCAATGAACACCACGTCGAACTCCAGACCCTTGGCGGCGTGCAACGTCATCAGG
>CBFCZG010000433.1:0-3370 GCA_965602375.1 uncultured Phycisphaerae bacterium
GCAAGCCGGCCGGACTCACGCCCTCGAGCAACACCATGTCGGCGCCGGCACCACTTTCGATAGTCGCCAGCTTGTTGACGAGAATGGTTTTTCCCGCCTGATGGGCCAGGTCGAAGCAGATGGGAGCCACATCCTGATGGTTGCGGTTCAGATCGTAGGCGCGTTTGTTGTGGACCATCGACACACCGTCGTCGTGTGCAAAATCGAGCTTCTGAATGGAAAAGTTGTCCACGAAGATCCCCGGCGCGTCGGGATGGGCCTGGAGCAGAAGCTTCATCTGTTCGATCAGATGCCTGCCGAACGGGCTGTCCGGCTGGGCGCGCAGGGCCGGCTCGCCGTGGTACTGGACCAGCGGCTCGCCGTCCTCGCCGCGCATCAGATCGGACGCGAACAGGCGCTCGATCGTCTCGGGGTCGGCGTGCACGTTGTAGAAGTACATGAACGGGCCGATGCCCACGTCCAGCAGCCTGCGAACCAGTGCGCGGTTGCCCGCCAAGGAAACCGGGCCGGCAGGGTGAGGGCTGCACTCGTATTCCTGCTGCGGGTCGGCCAGCACCTCTCGGGTAACGTACACGCCGTACTCAAGGAAATGCCCGTGGATTTCCAGGCACGTCGCGCGCACTTCCTTCAGCCGCGTAAATGATCGTATGCGGCCCGGCCGGTCACGAAGCAGCCGCGGTGGAGTCGTGATGCCGTACAGCCCCTCCCATTTCCGCGCCGCGGGAAGCGGGTCGAACAGCTCCGGGTACATACCCACGTAGTGGCCCAGCACCGACCGCCATCCAGCCTTGCACCCAGCCAAGACGATGGCGAGCCGCAGCTCTCGCCCCGGCCGCAGTCCCACCATATGGTGCGCCACACGAAGCATCTGGAGATCCTCGATGCGGCGGATGACCCCGTTTGCCGGATCGCAGATGCTCTGGGTGTACACGTCGAACATGATCTGAGTCTTGCGCACGTCCGGCGGGGAAAACACGGCCAAGCCGTTACGACGACCCCAAATGCCGACCAGCGGAATCACCGTGCCGTACGCGTTGTGATCCGTGTGCCCGTAGACGTACCGATACGGCGTGACGCCGTCGGTCCTGTGTCCCACGAGCTCGTTCGGGCCCCAGAACTGCCAGCCGAACGGCAGCGGCAGCATCCAACACACCTGAACCGATCGATCCTGCTCCTGCCCTTCAAGCAATGAAACGGCGGCTTCCCAACGAATGCCCGCCGATGTCTCGACGAAGCGCTGCCGGATGCGAAACGGCGCACCATCATACTGCTGAGTGAAACTCAGCTCGTTTCGACCGTCGACCGTGCTCACGTGCCAGTCACTGATTTGCCCGGAGGCGTGCAATGGACCGTACCTTCGCTTGCCCAGAAGATCCACAACTTCCACAAAACCGTATGGCTTGTCGCTGCCCGCCGGGTGGGAAACGGCCGTCTCCCTCCGGCCAGGCCCGACGCGGAGCGACACAACCTGCCCCGTACGGGCCTCTACGGCAGCCGACGCACCGGACGCGCTCAGCGACACCTGCTGCAGGTCGGCGACCTCATCGCTCAGACCCGATCTAGGGCACCACACCACAAAACAGACTCCCGCCAACGCCCTGCCAAGCCACGCCCAACGCCCACATGGAAGGTTCATAGAACTGCCATCCTCCACGACGACCCGACCGGTCTCGAGTGCCTCACAGCCTGGTCAAAGCCCATAACCCCTGTCGCCCGGTTCGCCTACCGAAACCGGCCAGACCGGGCACGCGAAGCCGCTACCAGACCGCAAACCCCAACGGTTGTCAACTTGCCGGGAAACTGACCCCTGGGCCCGGCCACAGCAGCGCCAGCCCATTAGACGAGATGAAGTCAGGAATGTAGCGCCAGTCGCCCCACCCCGGCCCCCGCCCAACCGTGGTATCTGACAACGTCAGCAGCTCGTCTTGCCCCGACCCGCTGACCTGTCAATTGGCTTGTGCGCTTGGCACGCGACTTACTGTCGGAGCCATCCGGTTGCCCCTTGCTTCGCGCCTGGACCGCAACGATCAGCGTACCGCCCGACGCGGGCCATCCCCCGCACAGCTGGTACTTGCCCATGCGCAATTGAATCTTCAGTTGCAGAAGCACCTTTTGCTCCTTACCACTGCCGCGCACAGCCTTCAACGTCAGAGAAACCTTATCGTCCTTGACCGCCGTCGGTGTCGCTTCGAGCACGTACGGCGCGACCAGCTTGGCCTTCCACGTGCGGCCCAGTTGGACGCTCCTCGCCTGCCGACCCGCCAATCGGTAGCTCGAGAACCGAAAGGTTGGCTTCAACTGCTTGGCTAGTGCCTTGAGCTGGGGGTCGATATGGTCGTCATCGTTGCTGGCGATGATGGTCAGCACCTCCAACTTGACGGTCTTGGCGTCCTTGCTCTCGGCTGCCCGAGCCATCCCGCCGCCCGACGCCATGCCGACCAGCGCAACCAGCACCCCGAAACGCACGACCACAGCACCGTGTTTCGTCGTGATGTAGCTGCCTCTTTTCATCAGCCCTTCTCCGCCTGTGCACCGGCAACCCAAACCACCAAAACGCCGTCCTGCCCGGCTGTGATGACCATGGGCGTTCCGTTTTCGCCGAACGTTTCCATCTGCTCGATCTTAGTGTCGTCCGCCGTGGCCAGTACCACCGGAGCTTCGGCCACGGGTCTCGCTGCGATAGGTCCTGCCTGACGCTCGCCGAACGGCAACACCCACACCGCCAATAGGATCGCGGCCGCCACAGCGACGGCCGATATCGCCGCCCATCCACGCCACGCGTTCTTCGCGCGCAGCACCGGATGCGGGATGGCCTCGGGCTGTGTCTGCTGCTCGATGTTGGCCCATACCTTTTGCCACCGGGCGTCGTCAACCGGCGGCGGCCCTTGGGAGGCGTACACACGATTGACCGCAGCCAGCCTGTCTACCTGGCGGGCACAAGCCGAGCAGCTCTCAAGATGCGCGCGCAACTCGGGCAGCAGCGACGACGGCATCACGTCCCACTCGCCGTCGGCTACGGCTGCCAGGTAAGGTGCATATTTCTCGCACGAAGTCATCGCTGCACATCCTTCCGCACGCTCGCTCCGCCGGTCTCAGCCAGATCGGCCAACATCTCTCGAAGTCGGTGGCGCGCGTAGTAAATTCGACTCATCACCGTCCCGATTGCCACCTGCTGCACCTCGGCGATATCGGCGTATCGCATCCCGCCGTCAGCGTGCAGCACGAACGCCTGTCGCTGCTCTGCCGGCAGTTCATCCAGAGCCCGGGCCAACCTTCCAGCCAGGTCGGCTCGCTCCACGCGCGAGGTTGGGTCGGCCGTTGCGTCGCTATCCGGCACGTCCCGTGCAGCATCGTCCGAGCCGGCGTCCAG
>CBFCZG010000434.1:0-3365 GCA_965602375.1 uncultured Phycisphaerae bacterium
AGTAAAGTCAAATACCTGGGGAGCCAGATGCGGAGGCGCGGGCTGTTCGGTGCTGCTTTGGCGGTGACTCGACTGCCCGCAGCGAATCATCCGCCGTATGGCATAGATCGGTTTGGCCTGCGACTCGTGATAGATGCGGATGAGCATCTCGGTCATCAGGCCCATCAACACGACCTGCACGGACACGATCACGAGGATGCCCGCCAGCAGCGTGAGGGGGTTGCGGTTCAGATGCAGGTCGTCGGGGCCGAACTTGTGGTAGAGGGCCAACCCCAGACACAGGAACGCGCCCGCCAGACTCAACAGCCCGAGCTTGCCGAAGAAGTAGATCGGCTTGGTGAGGTACGAGCCCATAAACTTGACGGTGATCAGGTCGAGCAGGACCTTGACGGTGCGTCCGAGCCCGTACTTGGCGTGACCGGCCGTTCTCGGGCGGTGGTTGACCACCATCTCGGTGACCCTGGCGCCGCGCCAGCTACAGATGGCGGGTATGAACCTGTGCATCTCGCCGTAGAGGTCGACGTCGGCCAACACCTCGCGCCGATAGGCCTTGAGCGTGCAGCCGTAGTCGTGCAGACGGACACCGGTCAGCCAGCCGATCAGCCAGTTGGCCGTCATCGAGGGCAGGCGCCGGCTGAACATCTTGTCCTTACGCTTTTTTCGCCAGCCACTGACGATGTCGTAACCGGGCGGCTCTTCGAGGCGCGCGATCAGTGCAGCAATGTCGGCCGGGTCATTCTGGAGATCGCCGTCGATCGGAACCACCACGGGCGCGCGGGCGAGGTGAAAGCCCGCAGCCATGGCGGCCGTCTGCCCGAAGTTGCGGCGAAACTGGAGCATTGTGACGCGCGGGTCATCAATGGCGAACTGTTCGAGGCGTTGGAAGGTGGCGTCGCTACTGCCGTCGTCGACGAAGATCACTTCGTAATCCAAACCCGCGCGTGTCAGCACGTCGGTAAGTTCTCGGTAGCACGAGCCGACGTTGTCCTGCTCGTTGTATAGGGGTATCACGACCGAAAGCCGCGGAGTTTTTTCCTTCGCTGCGGCGCTCACGGGACACCTCCGTGCAGATCCACCAGACATGATAGCCGAATCATGGGGGGCCAACAACGCCGGTTGCCGCCATGCTGGCACGGACTATAATCGCACCGCCGTTGGAGGCAGAAATGATCGTAACGATTGACGGTCCAGCGGGTTCCGGCAAGAGCACGGCAGCCCGGGAGTTGGCCCTGCGTCTGGGCGCAGCGTATCTGGACACCGGGGCGATGTACCGCGCGGTGGCTTTGCGGGCCCTGCGCCAGGGCGCCGACCTCGACGATGCCGACGCGATGACGCGGCAGGCGAGGGAGGCCTCCTTGCGACTGGAATCGCAGGCCGATGCCACGCGCGTGACACTGGACGGCGAGGACGTCTCGACCGAGATTCGCACCATGCGCGTCACGCAGGCCACGCCGTACGTCGCGCGCGTGCCTGGTGTGCGCGATGCGTTAATCGCCAAGCAGCGACAGATCGGCGCCGAGCTGGGCAACTTCGTGGCGGAGGGCCGCGATCAGGGCAGTACGGTTTTCCCCGAGGCCGACGTCAAGTTCTTCCTCGACGCGACTCTGGAGAAGCGTGCCGAGCGCCGGTACCGAGAGCTGCGCGACGACGGCGAGGCGGTGGATTACGAGCAGGTTCTGGAAGACCTGCGGCAGCGGGACGGCAATGATCGATCGCGCTGGGCGCCGCTGCTCGTGCCGGGCGGGGCGGTTCGCATCGACACAACGGCGATGGACGTCACTCAGATGGTCGATCTGCTCGAACACGAGGTGAAGCGGCGCGTCCCGCACGTCCGCCTTCCCGGTCGCGGCTAGCGCCTGACGTCGGGTGTCACACAGCCTATGAGACTCTACTATCGCTTCTGCCGCTTTATCTGCCAGATGGGGTTCCTGCTGTACTTCCGCGGCCGCGTCTTCGGGCTGGGCCACGTGCCCGGTCGTGGGGGCGTACTGCTGGTGTGCAACCATCAGAGTTATCTCGACCCGGTGCTTGCTACGCTGGCCCTGCACCGGGAGGGCAACTACATGGCGCGCGACAGCCTGTTTGCCAAGCGGCTGTTTCGGGTGTTGATCGAGTCGCTCAATGCCTTTCCCGTGCGACGGGCCAGTGCAGACGTAGGTGCGATCAAGGAGACCATGCGCCGCCTGCGTGACGGCAAGGTGGTGGTGACCTTTCCCGAGGCGACGCGGACCCGCGACGGGCGCATCGGGCGCCTGCACGGCGGATTTGCTTCGGTGGCCAAGCGAGCGGGGGCATGGGTGGTGCCGGTGGTGATCGAGGGCGCATTCGAATCGTGGCCTCGGTGGCGGCGTCTGCCGGCCCCGCATAGGATCGTAGTGGTGTATGGTGAGCCGATCGCGCCGGAGGCGGCGGCAGGCATGCCGCCCGATGAGCTGGTGCAGCAGGTGCGCGACCGTCTCGTGACCACGCAGACGGAGCTTCGTCGGCGACTTGGGATAGTTGGCCTATGCAAGTAAAGCTTGCCGAGAAGCGAGGTTTCTGTTTCGGCGTCGAGCGGGCGATCGAACTGGCCGAGCAATTGCTCGCCAGTCGGATCGAAGGCGGGGTCTACGTGCTCGGGCCGATCATTCACAACCGGCAGGTAGTGGAGCGGTTGGGACAGGCGGGGCTGAAGCAGGTGTCGAGTCTGGATCAGATCCCGGTCGGCGGCACGGTGCTGATTCGATCGCACGGGGTGGGCCCCGAGCTGCTCGAGCAAGCCCAACGGCGCGGGCTGAAGGTCGTGGACGCCTCCTGCGAGCTCGTCAAGCGAGCCCAGGGCACGGTGAGGCAACTTCACGAGGAAGGCTACCGCGTGGTGATGATCGGCGACCGCGATCACCCCGAGGTCCGCGGCGTGATCGGTTACGCGCCGGATGTCATCGTGGTCGAGCGCGAGGCGGACGTGGCTGCGGCGCTGCCGAAGAACGCGAAACTGGGCGTTGTGGCCCAGACGACACACGGGCCGGAGCACGTAGCGAACATGATCGCCGCCATCTGTTCGCAACCGTTCCGCGAGATCAAGATTGTCAACACGCTGTGCCCCGAGGTGACGCGCCGCCAGCAGGCGGCTCTGGAGTTGTGTCGACACGTGGACGTCATGTTCGTTCTGGGCGGCATGCACTCGGCCAACACTCGCCAGCTCGCGCAGCTATGTCGCCAGACCGGTGTGGACACGTATCATCTGGAAGGCTGGCAGCAGTTCCAGCCGCATATGGTATCGGGCAAGGCGGTGGCGGGGGTCACAGCCGGCGCGTCCACGCCGGAAAGAGTGGTGCAGGAATTCGCCGGCACGCTAGAGGCTGTCGATTCCGCCGATGTGGCGG
>CBFCZG010000435.1:0-3342 GCA_965602375.1 uncultured Phycisphaerae bacterium
GAGCAACTGGGCTTCCGATCGACGATGAGCTACCAGCAGGGCATCCCCATGACCGTGCAGTGGTACCTTCAGCAGGTCGAGGGAGCTCAGCCAAGTCCCACCCTCGCAGCAAGTTAGGGCGGCTGCTACAATAACAACCAGGCCCAGGCCGGCAGGAGGTTATACAGCGATGGCCGATCAGACGGCGACGGTCGATGTACCGAACGGGTCAGGACGGTTCGGCGTTTACGGCGGGCAGTACGTGCCCGAGACGCTGATGGCAGCGATCGAGCAGCTTCAGCAGGAGTATGCCCGGGCCAGGCAGGACGAGGGCTTCTGGGACGAGCTGGGCTGGTATCTTCGGCACTATGCGGGGCGGCCGAGCCCGCTGTACTACGCGCGCCGGCTCACCGAGCGGCTGGGCGGGGCGAAGATCTACCTGAAGCGCGAAGACCTCAATCACACCGGCGCCCACAAGATCAACAACACGCTGGGCCAGGCGCTGCTGACGGTACGGATGGGCAAGCGGCGGGTGATCGCCGAGACCGGCGCGGGCCAACACGGGGTGGCGACCGCGACGGCGGCGGCGGCGTTTGGGCTGGAGTGCGTGGTCTACATGGGGGCCGAGGACATCCGCCGGCAGAAGCTCAACGTGTTTCGCATGGAGCTCCTGGGCACGCACGTCGAGTCGGTCACCAGCGGGCAGCAGACGCTCAAGGACGCGATCAACGAAGCCTTTCGCGATTGGATGGGCAGCGTCGAACACACCCATTACATCATCGGAAGCGTGATGGGGGCGCATCCGTTCCCGATGATCGTGCGTGACTTCCAGTCGGTGATCGGCAAGGAGACGCGCGAGCAGATCATGGAGCTGGAGGGGCGACTGCCCGACTACCTGGTAGCTTGCGTGGGCGGCGGCAGCAACGCGGCGGGGCTGTTCTACCCGTTCGTGCCGGACCAAACGGTCAGGATGATCGGCGTGGAGGCGGGCGGGCAGGGGCTCGTGCCCGGCAAGCACGCAGCCACGCTGGCCTGCGGTCAGCCGGGCGTGCTGCACGGCATGTTTACCTACGTGCTTCAGGACGAGGACGGTCAGACCCAGCCGGTGCACTCGGTGTCGGCGGGGCTGGACTATCCGGGCGTGGGGCCCGAGCACTCGTACTGGAAGGACGCCGGCCGTGCCGAGTATGCCGCGGTGACCGACGATGAGGCGCTGGCGGCGTTTACCATGCTGGCGGAGACCGAGGGGATCATCCCCGCGCTCGAGCCAGCCCACGCAATTGCCCACGTGGTCAAGCTGGCGCCGACGCTGGCGAAAGACCAGATCGTAGTGATGAACCTGTCGGGCCGGGGCGACAAGGACTGCGTCGAGGTCGCCCGGCTGCTGGGTAAGCAGATCGGGTAGCGTCGCGACGGCCGTCGGCCGGGGCAGTCGCGGAAGTGACACAAACACTGCACGCGATTGCCTTGCGCCTGGGGGCACTAGCGGACAAGGCGCTCGCCTGGAGCAGTTCGGCCGACGCGGCCAGACACCCCGCATCCAAGCGATGCTTCAAGCGGTCCATGCCCATCTGACGCGAACGGATCAATCGACAAGATGGGCGTTTCTCGACGGCTGCATCGGATACCCGCCGGTTGGCGCGACTATACGCGCTCCCCTTCGGGTCCAGGCTAAACGGTTGAATGGCGCGGCTATTGTTGGGCGTTTCGCAGCCGCTGGTTGAGTTGGTCGAGGCGGCGGGCGGCCCAGGCGTTGTCGGGGGCGATCGCGAGAATATGGCGGTAGTGCGTGGCGGCTTCGGAGGCGGTCTGCGGATCGATCTCCAGTGTTTTGGCCAGCAGCGCGCGGGCCTCGATGTCGTCGCGATTCTGTTGGACGAGCCGACGGGCGGCGCGGACGGCGTCGGCTGGGTAGCCGCTCGCCAGTGCGTGATAGGCCCGCAGCAGCCAGACTTCCGCGCGATCGGGCGCAAGCGTGGCGGCCTGGTCGATCGCCTCACCCGCGCGGTCGATCCTGTCGATTTGCATGCAGGCTTCGGCCAGTAGCAGCCACAGCGTCGGATCGTTGTGATGAGTCTTGACGGCGTGTTCGAGCAGTCGAGTCGCCTGATCGGGCCGGCGGCTCTTGCGCAGGAGACTATCGGCAAGCAGGGCCGTCAGACCGGGCGAAATGGCCGAGTTGGAATTTGCCGGGTAGGCGTCGAATAGCGCGCGAGCCTGTTCGATACGATCGGCAGCCAGCAGGGCAAAGCCAGCCTCCTCGCGCAGGACCGGGTCTTCGGGCGCCAAGTGTACGGCAAGCTGATAGCAGCCCGCTGCTTCGTTCTTGTGACCGAGCAGCGAGAAGGTCTGTCCGGCCAGGGCATGCACCGAGGCATGACGTTCGAAGTCGGCGCGGCGAGGTTGGATGATCGCCAGGGCTTCGGCGCAGCGGTCAGCGGCGATCAGGCACTCCACATAGGTCACCAGGTAATCCAATTCGTCGGACTTGACCTGATAGGCGTTGTGATAGGACTCGATCGCCTCGTCGAGTTTGCCCCGTCGCTCGGCGATCAGGCCGTGCAGATAGGCGGTCTCAGGGTCGTCGGGCGCGAGCGATTCGGCGATCGAGAGTGACGCTTGTGCTTTGGCTACCTCGCCGCGCTCGAGATGTATGCGAGACATCAACTGGTGTGCCTCGGGCATATCGGGGGCCAGACCCACCACTTCGGCGCAGGCGTTCAGGGCGTCGTCCAAGGCTGCGTTCTGAAAGCTGCGGCGGGCGAGCTGAAGCTTCACGCGGGCTCGAACGTGGCTCCACTGTTTTTTGGACTGCTCGACCTGTGTGGAATGGTTGAGCGCGTTGCAGCCCGCGACAACCAGCGGCGCGAGTAGAGCGATGGCGACCGAACGTCGGGTCATTCCTGCGCCTCCTGCGTCGTGGGTGGCGGCTGCGCGTCCGTCTTGTCGGGCAGCGGCGGCACGGTCGGCTCGGGGTCCTCGCCCATGATGCGACGCGCGATGAGGTTACGGATGGTGCCGACCTGGCGTTCACAGATTCCTCGGCTGACCATTTTGTCCTTGAGCTTCAAGGCCGACACGTTAAGCGGGCTGATATGCAGGGCGATCTGGACGTCCCACAGGGCCTTGTCGTATTGACCGGCCTCAAGGTGCTCCAGCGCCCGGCAGTAGTAGGCCATGCCGAGTCGATCGCGTCCGAAGGCGTGCACGCCACGGCGGCTTCCCAGGCGGATGCGCTCGACGTCTTCGGCCAAGTCTTCGGACAGCTCGTGGTAGGCCTGATCATCTTTGACGATGTGCACGGTCAGCAGGATGATGACCTCTTCGCGGCTGGTAGAATCGAGGGTGGTGCGGAAGAGGGCG
>CBFCZG010000436.1:0-3337 GCA_965602375.1 uncultured Phycisphaerae bacterium
CCGGTTGCAGAAATCATCTGCCCACAGGCCCTTCCCAGCAAGTACAGAAGTATTGTGCAACCAGGAGCAATCGGATGGACGTACGATTCGCGTCACTTACCCTCGGGTGCCACTGGTCTCGGCGCGCCGGGATCCGCCAGTGCCTCGAACGGTGTGCCGTCGAGACAAACTCTTCCCCAGATCTAGCCAAGTCACGCCCCCTCCGCCGCGCGTCGCAACGACGCCGGGCGTAGCAGCGCCGAACCGATCGCCCCCAGAAGAGCGACCCCCGAGGCAAGCAGCATCGCCGGCAACAGTGAGTCGGCGGCGTCGGCTATCGCGCCGGCCACGCTCGGGCCGATCGCCTGGCCGATGCCGAACAGCAGCGTGATAAACCCCAGCCCCGCCGGCGCCAGCCGCGCCCCCAGCAGATCGCCGCACAAGGCCGCCATGATCGCCGGTATACTCCAGGCCGACAGCCCGAACAGCACTGCCGACACCGTAAACCCCGCCGGGGCGGGCCACAGCGCGAACAGACCGAACGCCACCGTGTGTATCAAGTACACAATGACGAGCGCGCCCTTGCGGCCGATAACGTCCGACACCGTGCCCCAGATCAGCCCGCACAAGACGCTGAACCACCCCATGATCATGAACAGTCTTCCGGCTGCCTGCTCGCTATACCCCCCTTCGGCGACCAGGCATTTCACGAAGAACGTCATGTAAATGATGTAGGAGAACCCGAACGCCGCATAGACCGTCCCCACGTGAAACACCGTCGGTGACCAATACACGGACGCCCATGGAAGGGCCTTCTCCTGCGAAGCGGGTGGCGATTCGTCGACCTCTGCCCGCGCCCGCATCATCCCCGCTCGCCAAGGCCGGTTCCGCAGAATCAGCAGCGATGCCGCCGCCAGCAACAGCGCCACCCCGCCGAAGACGAACCAACACACCCGCCAGCCGTTCTCGCCGTAGGCGCTCAGGATGCGAGGCGCGATCCGTCCGACAAGAATTAATCCCAGCGACGAGCCGGCCACCGCGATGCCCGCCGCCAGTCCGCGTCGTCGCCTGGCAAACCATGCCGCCAGCAGTCCCATGACCGGCACGTTACTCGCCCCGCTGCCCACACCTGTGACGCCGCGCCACAGGGCCGCGCCATAGAACCCGTTCGCCAGTCCGGTAAGAAGCATCCCCACGCCCGCCACCGCCAAGCCCACGCCGATCACCGCCCGCGGGCCGTAACGGGCCGCCATCGCCCCGCCGATCACCGATAACGCCAAGTAGCCCACCAGGTTGGCCGTCGCCAGCGCCCCCGCCTGCGTGTTGTTCATCTCCAGCTCCGCCTGCATGGCCGGCAGCACGGCCGTGTAACCAAACCGCGCCAGACCCAGCGCACCGAACACCACCAGGGTGGCCATAGCCAGAATGACCCAGCCATAGTGAAACCGAGACGGGGACGAACTCATAGGCGGCTCCAGATACGTCCGGTGTCGCGCCGACCGGCATTGGACTACCCGTTTGACCGACCTGACCGCGACACTGGGCACATCATGACGGACCCGTCGGCGGGTGTCACGCATCGACCGGGACGGCGCGGCAGGGCTGTCAGGCCTACATCGGCGTCTGTTTGACGCTGCGGCCGACCAGCGGCCGGTTCGGGGCGAAACTTGCCCATGTCCCCATCGGGAATCTACAAATGGCAGCAAGGGAGCAACGGACCCACGAATCCGCGCAAGTCCCGTCGTAAACTAGAGTTATCTGCGATGGCACGCGAGGTTTTGCTAAAGCAGGGCGGCTGGTGTGACGATTCTCCACGTAACTGCAACGTCGGCGGCGCGTCTGCGGGGTTAGAATGTTGCAGACGAGCCCGCCGCCATCGGCAGGGCCGGCCCCAGGAAGAGGGACATGCTGGTACTGTCACGACAACGCGACGAAACCATCATGATCGGCGACGACATCGAGATTACCGTCGTCGACATCCGTCGCGACAAGGTGCGGCTGGGCATCAAGGCCCCATCCGACGTGCCGGTGCATCGCAAGGAGGTCTACGAGGCCATCCAACGCGAGAACCAGGCCGCCGCCGAAGCCGACCTCGAAGAGGTCGCCAAACCCGCCCGTCCGCAGGAAAAGGAGGCCCCCAGCGAGTCCGGCAAGGCACCCAAGCCGTCGTCCGGACCTGACGGCGGCCACCCGCAACCCGGCTAGTTGGCGCCCTTGTCTCGATTGGCCACCACGCCGACCACCCCCACCGTATAATCTCAACAGCATCGTCTGCCGCCGTAACATGCTTTGGTGGTTCCGCGGCCATGGGCAAAGCCAGGCAAAAGCTGCTGTTCGAGCACACCGAGTCGCGCCCCCGCGTGCGACGCGTCGCGGGCCGCAAGGTGGTCGTCCGTGAGGTGCCCTGCAAGAGCCTGCTCAACCGCAGCAGCATCGGCGACTACTCGTTCAACTGCTACACCGGCTGTGCCCACGGCTGTGTGTATTGCTATGCCCGCTTCATGCAGCGCTTTCACCCGCACGCCGAGCCGTGGGGCGCGTTCGTGGACGTCAAAATCAACGCAGCCGACGTGCTCGCCCGGCAACTCAAGCGGACCCAGCCCGGATCGGTCTTCACGTGCAGCGCGTGCGACGGCTGGCAGCCCATCGAGCGAAGCTACAAGCTGACGCGGCGGTGCTGTCAGTTGCTTCTCGACGCCGGCTTTCATCTGAACGTGCTGACCAAGAGCAAACTGGTGCTCCGCGATCTGGATGTCTTTCGCGGCCGCGATGTCTGCGTGGGCGTGACGATTACCACGCCCGACGAATCGATCGCCAGGCTCTGGGAGCCCGGCGCGTCGTCGGTGGCCGATCGAATCGAGATCCTCCGGCAGGCCAAGGCGGCCGGGTTGGCGACGACCGTCATGTTCGGCCCGCTGCTGCCCGAGATCAGCGACACACCCGAAGTGCTCGCGAGGTTGTTCAAGCTGGCGGCCGATCTGAAAGTCGATCGCATCTGGACCGACGCGATGAACCCGCGTCCGCGCGTCTGGCCCAGCGTGCAGCCGTTCCTTCGCCGCCATCGGCCGGACCTGCACGCCCACTATCGAGGCGTCCTGTTCGACGCATCCTTCCGCCGACAGTACGAGCGCCAGCTTGACGGTCGCATCCGCAAAGCAAAGAAGGCCGCCGGGCTGTAATTACTGTCTATCGGCATTGGCTTGAGCGTCGGCGCGAGGGCGGCTCACTCCGCCCGCCATGGGAAGCGCGTCTTGAAATGTCGGTAATACAAACCGATCAGCCGCATGCTGACGATCATCGTGTAGGCCGACGCGGCTCGAGCCGCCAGCGCCTGACCCAGGATCAGGCCGCGGCCACG
>CBFCZG010000437.1:0-3337 GCA_965602375.1 uncultured Phycisphaerae bacterium
CTCGGCCTCGAACTGCTCCAGCGCCTTGACCGCCGCCACCAGGTAGCGCGCATACTCCTTCAAGTACGCGATACCCGCCTCAGGATCGGTCCGTGGGGTGGGCGCAACGTGTCGGCACTCGTGGGCGTAGTCGTGGCCGACCATGCCAACCGATCGAATCAGGTTCAGCATCGGGAAGTCCTCGGTGACCTCGACCAATTCATACTGGGCCGACGCCTCGCGAATCCGCTGCATGAACGGCTCGACCAACTCCTCGTGTCCCAGGACGATCAAGCTGCCGAGTGTGCACGAGGCCTCGGAGTGATTGCCCTTGAGCAGCGGCTCGAGCCGCTCGCGCGCCTCGCTGCCGCCGCGAGGCTTGAGCACGATCACGGGCCAGCGGGTCCGGGCGAAGTATTCGCTGACGGCCGCGCGGACCGACGCCCCGCTGCCGCCGTGCCAGTTCACCAGCGCCAGTCGCCTGAACCCGGCCCGTCGAACGGCGTCGAACAACACTTCAAGCATGTTGATCACGATCTGATTGCGGATGTTGATGGCTATCGGATACGTCCGCGTGCTCCCGGTCCAGGTAAAGGGCAGCGCCGGCACCAGCACCGCGTCGGCCTCGTCGGCCACGAACCGCGCCAGGGCCTCGGCGCAGAGCAGGTCGGTGCCCAGCGGCAGGTGAGGCCCGTGCTGCTCGAGACTGCCCAGCGGCATGACCGCCGTCTGCCGCCGCGATGACGGCAGCGCGACGAACTGCTCGAGCGACAGATCACTCAGCGTGTGGCCAGCCATATCGGCCCTCGCTGTTCTTCTTGAAGGTGGGTCGGCGGCGGATGAAATCGGCGTATCGGCCCAGTTCGGCCAACGGGGTACGGAGCTTGTTGGCCACGGCGCGAATGTAGGCCTGGCCGGCTGTCGCGTCGAAGCGAACGTCGGGGCTGAGCCGACTCCGCCGGTCGCTGCGGCAAAACGCATCCACGTTGCCCACGTCCACCAGTGTGAACTGATTCGCACTCAGCCCATGGTCCTCGGCCGCCGGCAGGGCGCGGAGACGATCGATCAAGCTCGGGATCTCGTCCTCGCGGCCGAGCAGCTTCAACGCACCCAGAAACACGTCGACCTGTTTGTGCCACGCCGGCGCGAGATCGCCCGCCAGGTCGTCGTGAGACATCAGCGACGTGTAGGAGATGATCAGCACCGGATGGTCGTTCCGCTCGAACGCGTCGACCGACACCAGGTAGCCCTCGTGCCCCTCCAGCAGCACGACCACCCGCTTGAACTCGTTGGCGATCGCCTGGTCGACTACCTCGCCTACGTAGGCCAGAAACGCACTCGGTGCCGGGCACACGGAGCCGGGCAGGTGGCCCACCCCCTCGCCCGGGCTGTAGGGTATGACCGGCAGGTAGAAGCCGTCGCCGGCTTCGGCGATGGCGGCCGCAAAGGCCTCGGCCAGTACGTTGGTGAACCCGAAGGGAAGCTCTCGGCCGGCGAAGTGCGTGCCGCCGACCGGGACCACCAGCAGATCGACGCCGCGTGCAAAGGCGGCCTCGACCTCGCGACTCGGTAGATAGACCAGATTCCTCACCATGGCGTACGGCTTCCTGCCTTGCGGATGAGTCGATAGCACATCGGCGCAAGACCGTCAATCAGTCGCGTTTGGGTACCTGCGTGCGGCGCTGGCCAGATATGGGCCTGCATGTTTGAGGGGTACCTCTGTCTGCCGACAGGGGAACGAGCGATGCACCTCGATGTCGCTGGTGGCAGGGAACCGCCCACGATAGGATACCCCCATGAATGAGAGGTGCCGCCATCCCAGGCAAAGGGGTGGCATGGTCACGCGCAGCGTGGCCATGTTTCGACACGAACACGGGTGAGTCCGATGCGTTCGCTGCAAATGTTTACTGAGACCAACAGCCAAAAGGAAATGGAAACATGACGAACCTGACCTGCTCGTTATTGGTACTATTGTCTGCCACCGCGGCTATGGCAGCCGAACTGCAAATCCCCGATACCATCGTCACCCGCAGCGACGTCTTGAAGGCGACGCTCAAGCTGGACAAGCCGCTTACCGGCCAGGGCACGCTCGCGCTGAGGTGGACCGACAGCTACGGCCGGATCGTCGCCGAGCAGACCGACATGGTGCAGGTCGACGGCGACACCGTGCCGCTTTCGCTGCCACTGGACCGTGCGATCGCCCTGCAAAACTTCGTCGAGGCCAGACTCACCGTCGCCGGCCAGACCGTCCGCGCCGACAAGGTCGCGTTCATCGTCACCCCCGAGTCGACCGCGTGGGACGACTATCAGATCATCATGTACTACGCCTACAAGCCGGATCAGCAGGCGGCCTTGCGCGACGTGGGGATCACCGCCGGCAAGCTCTCCAGCGGCGGCACACAAAGCCCCGATGGCGGAAAGGTCTGGTACCGCTACGACTATCGTTTCTATTGCGACCAGATCGCCACCGCGTTCTACGCCGCCTACCACACGCCCGCCTACAGCCCGAAGAACAAGATGCTCAAGCTGGCCAAGGCCGAGTACGTCAAGGACCGTACCAGCAAGAAGCCGCTCTATCGTGAGCCATGCCTGAGCGACCAAAAGGCGCTCGCCGAGGCGGTCGACCGACTGCGGACGGCCGTCAAGATGCAGATGCGGTATCGGCCGTTCTTCTACGCCCACACCGACGAGGGCGGTGTGGCCGATCTGGTCACCGCGTGGGACTTCTGCTTCGACCCGCGGACGCTGTCGGCCATGCGCAAGTGGCTCATCGACGAGTACGGGTCGCTGACCGCCATCAACGAGGAGTGGGGCACCAACTTCGCCGACATCAAGGACGTCGTGCCCCTGACCACCGATGAGATGATGGCCCGCGGCGGCGACAACTTCTCGCCCTGGGCCGATCATCGGTTCTTCATGAACAAGGCGTTTGCCGACACGCTGCTGGCCGGCACCAAGGCCGTCGAGCAGGTCGACCCGCACGCCCGGGCCGGGCTGGTGGGCTGTCAGATGCCCTCGGCCTTCGGCGGATATGACTACTGGCTGCTTTCAAGGGTGATGACCGCGATCGAGCCCTACAACATCGGCAACAACCGCGAGATCTGGCGGTCGTTCGCACCCGACAAGCCGGCCGTCACCACAGCCTTCGGCTTCGGCGACATGGAGGTGTGGCGGCTGTGGTATCAGTTCCTCCAGGGCGATCTGGGCATCATCATTTACGATGAGAAGAACAGATACCTCGACGCCGACGGCAAGCCCACCGAGATGGGCGCGGGCATCGCCCCGACCTACAAGGAGCTGACGGGGGGCCTGGCCAGGCAACTCGCCAACATGGAACGAGTCAACGACCCAATCGCCA
>CBFCZG010000438.1:0-3330 GCA_965602375.1 uncultured Phycisphaerae bacterium
GAGTTGTCGATCGTCGTCGGTGCGGGGTCCGAATCGCCGGGGTGCCAGAACGTAAGCGGATCCGACACGTAGTTGCTATAAAGCATCGCCGGATCGCTCAATGACCCTTCGCCATGTTCGTTCTCATAGATCGAGAACCATGTCGCCAACTCGCGCATCCGCTCCTGAGCGATCTCGGCGTTGGTGTACACGTCGGCGGCCGCCGGGGCCGCAGCGAGACACGCAAGCAGAAACACACCCGACACGGTCCTCAACATGACCTGGTCTCCCCGAATTCCCCGCCGAATCCCCACAGCAAGGAGGATGGCGCACTCCCAATATACCCGATCCGACCCGTCCTTGCACGTGGTGTATCCGAAAAAACCGTGATTCGCCGTATCAGCCGGCTGCTCGGGATGGGTCAAAGGGCAAACTTGGGGGCGGCGAGCTCGGCGGTCTGGCCGACCTCGGGCGGGGTGAAGCGCTCAAAACGGCCGCCCGCCCAATGCAGCCACAGCAGGGAGGGATCTTCCAACGGAACATCGAAGCGAAAGGCGACCTCGGCCGGCCGACCGTCGGCGGTGAGGCGGGTAACCCGAATCGTCAGGCCGGTCAACTCGATGGTCTGGCCCAGCGACGTAGGACGCGTCCGGCTGCGCACGATGCGATCGGGTATCTGGCTGAGGTAGCCGCCCCGTGGCTGCACCACCAGAGTGTGGGCGTCGGGCCGGCTGATCCGGAGGCCCGCCCCGCTGGGCCCCAGCACGCGAGTGTGGCGCGGCACGGGCCGACCTTCCATTGCCCGCAGGATGGGCAAGTGCCCGCCGTAGGCGATGGGAGCATTCACGAAGATGACGTCGCGCTGCTCGACGCCGTCGCCGAGCGGGATGGCGCCGATTACGTCCTCCATGAGCCCCTTCGGCCCGAACGGTCTGGCCGCCCGCCCCGCCAAACCCACCGGGGCGAGCACAAGATGAACCGCGATGAAGAACAGGCTCAGCGCCAGAGCCGGCCACCGCCATAACGGGGTGGTAGGTCGCTGCGCCTTGGCCGACAGCGCCATGGCCATCAGCTCGGCCATCAGGCCAAACGCGCCGAGCCCCACGAAGATCAGCAGGCGCGGGTCGGGATACGTGCCGCAGATCGGTATGACCGACAGGAGCATTCCCGTCGCCCAGAACCGCGCCGGCCTGCTGCGACGCAGCACGGGAATCAACAGCAACATCAAAACGACAAAGAACACCACGCCGTACACGTGCACGCGCGACGAGGGGATCGCCCATTGGAGCTGCAACAGGAACAGCCCGCGCTCGGCGATGGCGGCGGCAAATCGCGTCGGCTCGAGCGCGGGGTCGATATACAGGCCCGTACCGCCGACCCCATACCCCAACGCAACGTAGACGACGCGCCACAGCACCACCACGCACGCCGTTGGCAGCAGCGAGGCCAGGCGCCCGCGCAGCTCGCCGGTATCGATAAACATCGCGTAGGCCAGCAGATAGAACACCACCGCCGCGCCGGCTTCGCATGAGAACAGGCTTAGCAGCAGCGCCAGCGGCGCGACGGCGGCGCCCGGCTTCCACCCGGCGCGTCGCCATCGGTCGTGGGCGACCAGGCAGAGCGCGCCGAGCAGCGCGGCGATGACCGCGTTGCGATTGGCCAGCCAGCCGGCGGGCATGCCGTGGGCATCGTCGACGGCGAACAGCAGCGCCGCCAGACCAGCCGCCACTGTGGCCCCCATGATGTTGCGGTACAGCACGCCGACGGCAGCCACCAGCGCCGCGTACCACAGCACGCTCTGTAAGTGCATCAGGCTGGGCAGGTCTGGCCACAGCCAGTAGTCCAGGTGATGCGTCAGGCCCGCCAACGGCCGGCAAAAGGCGGCCTTAAGTTCGAGGTAAGTCCACCACGGCGTCAGGCCGACGTCGATCAGGCGCACGTTGCGGGCCGGATCGCCGTCAAAAAACGTGAAAAGAGCAAACGGCGAGTCCGACTCGAGCAGCTGGAGTTCGGGTCGGTCGGCCGGACCGGCCAATCGCATGCGGTGGAAGTGGTCGTCGCCCGCCCAGCCACCGGTCAGCGACGGCAGGACCAGGGCGGCCGCCAGTATAGCCACGCCTGCCGGCAGACGCCGGTGAGTGAGCACCGTGCGCGCAAGGCCGGACATGGGGGAGATTCGAGCCGGGGCGCTGGGGGCGGTGTTCACTCTGCGTGGGCCTCGTCCGACGACGGGTCTGAAAAGGCGACCAAGAAGATCGCCTATTGTGCCTTGGCGCCGAAGGCGTCAGCGGTACCTATCCAACTCCTCTCGAAGCTCGGGCAGCAGATAGTGCTGATCGACCTCGGGCAGATCGGCCAGTGCGGCTGCGGTCTTCTCGAAGCGCGTCTGGAGGTCGGCCTGGATATCCACGAACAGCACGCGGCGGCCACGCAGATTGCAGAGCCCGCCGCCCTCGCCGCCGAGGGGCTCGCGCCGGACGGTGATGTCGAGTTGCTCGGCTAACTCCAGCAGGGCTTCGAGTTTGGCGCCGTGATCCATCACAGGTGCATCCGGTGGTGAGGGTGACTCAAGCTATCCGGACCGGTTGCCGATAAGTGACGATAACCCAAGCATTTGCGAGCACAAACATGAGCGTGTCACCATCAGCAACGCCCACGAGTCTAGCAGCCTCCGACGGCGCTGTCCAAGGCCAGCTTGCCATGCTGGAGCAGCGCGTCGGCGAATTGACCGAGCAACTTCGTCAAGCCCAGAAGCTGGCGGCGATGGGCACCATGTCGGCCATGCTGCTTCACGAGCTGAACAACCTGTTGACCCCGCTGGTGAGCTACGCCCAGTACGCCTCGACCAAGGACGACCGAGAGCTGATGCGCAAGGCGTTGCTCAAGGCCGTCGAGCAGGCGGAGAAGGTGTCGGGCATGTCGGGCCGCATCCTGAACATGGCCACCAATCAGGACCCGGGCGTTGCGCCGACGAGCGTCAGGGCGGTGGTCGACGAGGCGGTGGCGTGCGTCGGGCGCGATCTGGCGAAGGACGGCATCACGCTCGCGATCGACGTCGACGCGGAACTAAAAGTGTTGGCCAACGCCCATCAGCTACAGCAGGTGGTGTACAACCTGATTCTCAACGCCCGTCAGGCGATGCTGGGCAGGGGGGGTAGGCTATCGATCAGCGCGCAGGCGGAGGGAGCGAAGGTGCGTCTGTCGGTGGCGGATACCGGTGTCGGCATTGAGCCGGAGCACCTGGCGCGCGTCTTCGAGCCCTTCTTCACGACGAAGCGCTCGGCCGACCGTGCCGATCGGCGTGGTATCGGGCTGGGCCTGGCGGTCTGCAAGGATATCATCGAGGAGCAC
>CBFCZG010000439.1:0-3317 GCA_965602375.1 uncultured Phycisphaerae bacterium
CATTCTGTCGGTGGCGCGGGCGGCGGCGAAGGCGGCGGCCAACTCGTGCGGGCTGCCGCTGTATCGCTATCTGGGCGGGGCGAAGGCCCACGTGCTGCCGGTGCCCATGCTGAACATCCTTAACGGCGGCAAGCACGCGGACAACAACGTCGACTTTCAGGAGTTCATGATCCAGCCGTGGGGAGCAAGCTCGTTCCGTGAGGCGCTGCGCTGGGCGACGGAGTGTTTCCACTCGCTCAAGAAGGTGCTCTCCGACAAGGGCTACAACACCAACGTGGGCGACGAGGGCGGCTTCGCGCCGAACCTGTCGAGCAATCAGGAGGCGTTGGAAGTCATCGAGCAGGGGGTGACCAAGGCCGGCTACAAGCTCGGCGAGCAGATCTTCGTGGCTCTCGATCCGGCTACCAGCGAGATGTTCGACGGCAAGGCGGGCAAGTACCGCTTCTTCAAGAGCGATCCGGACAAGTTGGTCAGCACTGACGACATGGTGAAGCACTGGGCAGGCTGGTGCGACAAGTACCCGATTCGCTCGATCGAGGACGGCCTGGCCGAGGACGACTGGGACGGGTGGGTCAAGCTGACGGCCAAGCTCGGCGAGCAGGTGCAGGTGGTGGGCGATGATCTGTTCGTGACCAATACCGAACGGCTGATGCGCGGGCTCGAGTTGCGGGCGGCCAACAGCATTCTGATCAAGCTCAATCAGATCGGTACGTTGACCGAGACGTTCGCCGCCGTCGACCTGGCGATGCGCAACGGGTGGACGGCTGTCATCTCGCATCGTAGCGGCGAGACCGAGGACACGACGATTGCCGACGTGGCCGTGGCGGCCAATGCGGGTCAGATCAAGACCGGCAGCGCCTGCCGCACCGATCGTATCGCCAAGTACAACCGCCTGCTGCGGATTGAGGAAGAGTTGGGCGAGGACGCCGTCTACGGCGGGCGTTACTGGAACAAGTAGTGACCGGCAACCGGCACAACGGCAGCATGACCGCGGGACCTCGTCGTGCGGTGGCATCGCGCGCGCCCACCGCGCGTGCGAGGCCGCAGCCGATGGGCGAAGTGCTGATGTTCTGGGTGCTGCTGCTGATGGCTGGGGCGACGTTTGCCGCATGCATTCTTGTACCCATCGCGGACCAGCACGAGCGTTTGCTCGTGCAGGAAGAGCAGATGCGAGCGGAGCTTGCGAGGCTCGACGGGGAGCTTGCCCAGACACAGCAGGCGATCGAAGCCATCCGCAGCGATCCGGCGGTGAACGAGCAACTGGCCAAGGCGGTTCTCAACTACCGCCGGCCGGGCGAGCGGCGGGTGAAAGTCGTTCCCGAGATCTCGGTCGCCACGCGGGGCTCGACGGGGGCTGCCCTGCCGAAGTCCGGTGCGGCCGGTGCGCTGTGGTGGCGTGCGGCGCTGGATTGGCTTCCCCAGTTGGCATGGAAGCGAGTCTTCGCCGAGCGGAACACGCGCGCGGTCCTGCTGCTACTATCGGCGGGGACCGTTGCTGCTGCGTTCTGGCTCTACGGGCGATCGGTAGACACATCACGGAATTAGCGGTTGTCCGGTTAAGGCATTGTTCCGCACTGGCGGACGAGCCGCCAGTGGCACCCCAGAGTTCCGTTCGAATGCACGCGGCTGAGTCCGCCGTCGGCAGACGGCGCCCGAGCGCTCAGCGATTTCCCAACCTTATCAGCAAGTACTTCAGACCGAGTGAAGGCCATTGCGTTCGGCCTTTGGACGGAATACATTTGTGGGGTCGCCCATAGACTCCGGGCGGGCAATCCAAGACGGGGCTGGTTGGAACGGGGGATAGTTCGATGGCAACAGATGGCAGAGCTGCCCTTGCGTTGGCGGCGGCGCGTCCCACGCCTGCACCGATGTCGAAACGGCGTGTTATGCGGCAAATGTGCCACCCGAAGGCGCTATCCGGAAAACACATCAGACGCAGTCAGAACCGTAAGACGAAACACCTAGTTGCACCTGTCGTTTGCACCTGCATCTTCGCTGGATGCGTGAAGAACCAGAACACCACGCCATCACCCAGTGTGGGACGTTTGTCCGAACCCACAAATAGGATCCAGCTGATCACGCTTCAGTACCGCATTTCAATGGATGCGGTTGCCCCGTCGCAGTTCGTGGCCGTGTATCCCGACGGAATGACGTTGGGATTGAAGGTTCACTGGAAGATAGGGGAACAGAAGAAGGACGAGCTGGACGCTCTCCTGGCGACACTCGAGAAAGCCGGTGTGAACGGAAGCGAGTTCACAGCTACGGCACGCTGGATTCACGAAGGAGCTGAGCTGGAAGTGTACCAAATAGAGAAGAAGTTCTAGCATATGGGATGCGGGCGACGGCAGGTAGCCGCGTGTGAACGGTGATGTTGGCGTCATGGGAAGGTCCATGGGCAATCTCAACGAACGTCCTCTCAAGGATGCACTTACATGACACGTGACGAGCTTGTGACGGTCCTGACAGCGGACTCGCTGTTTTCGGATTTGCGGCCGTACCAGATTGAACGTTCGCATGCATGCCGAATCAGGGTTGGTTGGCCGATGTTCGCGGTCCTTGACACAAGTATGGGAAAGCACGAGATTGCGGGGCCTCATGGACGATAGATCGAGACAGGTTTTTTTGGCCCGTGTGTTGCCCGAACTGGCTGAACGCTTCGGGTTGGCGACCAACTCGCTGGCTCTACTGCGAGGTCACCGGAACCTTGTCTACAGATCTTCACCGCCGACGGGTGAGGTCATATTCAAGGTGCTCCGGTCGGCCGAGTCGCGCCATTCGTTGCTGCTTGGCGAGATGGACTGGATGGCGCATCTCCACGCCCGCGGGGTGGCGGTTCCGCAGCCGTACCGATCGCGCAACGGCAACCTGGTCGAGTCGCAGGCCGCCAATGGGTGGCACTTCAGCGCCTATTGCCTTGAAAGTATCGAGGGGCGACTGTGGCAGGAGTGTCCCAATGGCCGCGAGGTCGTTGGACCTGTCGGGCGGCTGGCGGGCAAGATGCATCGCGTTTCCGTCGGCTATTCCCCTGCCGCGGCCGGCGCAAAACTGAGCACGTGGTCGGACATGCTCTGGTTCAAGTCGCCGGCCGACGTCATACACCGGTCGATGCCCCGCGTGATCGCCAGGTGCATCGAACTGCGCGCGGCGTTGGACACGCTGCCTGCCGTCGACAACGGTCCCGTACATGACGACCTGCACGGCGGCAATGTTCTCGTATCGGCGGACGGGCCGCTGGCGATCGACTTCGAATGCGCTCACTACGCACCGCTGGTGTCAGAGATCGGCTCGGCGCTTTTCTTCTGGGTATGGAAGACCCC
>CBFCZG010000440.1:0-3286 GCA_965602375.1 uncultured Phycisphaerae bacterium
GGCGGCTCACCGAGCCGCCGGCGAGTCGGGATTACGAGCAGTGGCTGAAGCGCCTGCCCGAGTGGCTGGCCTCCGAGCCGATCGTGCAGAAGATCGGACCGGCCGAGCGCGATCCGCCGGCCAGCACGGTCATGCTGGTGGGTAGCCCGCGGGCGGACCAGAAACTGAGGGTCGATAAGCTGGTGTATCCGTCCGACACTGAGGAGGTCAGGGCCCGCGTCGAGCAGATGGTGAAATGGCTGAGGACGCCCGATCTGAATGACGTGTTGACGGGCCTGATCGTCAAGCAGCTTCAGCCGGATCCCGCGAACCAGCGCTACAGGGCGGTCTGGTTGTTCGACAAGAAGCAGACGGACGAGCTGCTCGCCCGGGCCGAGCAACGGGTCGAGCCTCAGTTCGATACGTGGGAAAAGGGCGACACGGTCGTGGCGCCGGGGGTGATCGACGAGCAGGAGTACGCGCTGTTGCAGGTGGCCTGGGCGCAGTATCGGCAGGCCCTGCTTACGGACCCGCAGTTGGCGCGGCAGCGGATGCTGTTGCGACTGGGCACGGCCGGGCTGGTGGCGCTGATTACGGTTGGTCTGGCGTGGTACGTGAGTCTGTATCAGCCGAGGATCCAGCAGAACGCGGCGCGGGCGTGGGCGCTGGCGCTGTCGATGCTGGTGATGCTGCTTCTGTGCCGTTTGCTCGAGATGATGGGGGCGGTGCGTGAGTGGACGGTGTTGCCGGTGTCGATGGTGGGGGCGATCTTTGCCATTGCCTACAACCAGCGTTTCGCTTTGGGGGTGACGGGCACGTTCTGCCTGCTGGCGACGATGAGCGTGGGCGGGGGGCTCGAGTTGTTCGTCGTGCTGTTGACGACCACCGGGATGACCGTGGTGTCGTTGGGCGAGGTCCGCTCGCGCCTGAAGGTGCTGGAAGTGGGGGCGGCGACGGCTGCGGCGGCGTTTACGGCCGTGTTCTTCGTGGGGCTGATGGGTCGTCAGGAGTTGCTGTACATTGTGCTTCACTCGTCCTACGCGGCGCTGGCGGCGCTGGCGGCGGCGGCCCTGATCCAGGCCGTTCTGCCGCTCATCGAGAAGCTCTTCGGCATTGTGACGGCGATGACGCTATTGGAGGGGTGCGACGTCAGCAAGCCGCTACTGAAGCGCCTGGCGCAGGAAACGCCCGGCACGTACAACCATTCGCTTGTGCTGGGCAGCATGGCCGAAGCGGCCGCCGAGTCGATCGGGGGCAATGGTCTGCTGGTCCGCGTGGGGGCGTATTATCACGATATAGGAAAGGTAAATAAGCCGTACTACTTCGTGGAAAACTATGAGACCCGCGCCGACCGGCACGAGAAGCTGAGTCCGACGATGAGCCTGCTGATTATCGTCGGGCACGTCAAGGACGGTCTGGAGCTGGCGCGAGAGGGCGGATTGCCGCCCGTGCTGCAGCAGTTTATCGCCGAGCATCACGGTACGACGCTGGTGCGTTACTTCTACCATGCGGCCAGCGAACGATCGCAGGCGGAAGGCAAGGCCGCCGTGCCGGAAACGGAGTTCCGCTACGCGGGCCCGAAGCCTCGATCCAAGGAGTCGGCGATTCTCATGCTCTGCGACGGAGCTGAAGGGGCGGTTCGGGCCCTACAGGAGCCGACGCCGGCCCGCATCGAATCGACGGTGCACAGAATCGCCATGGAACGGTTGATGGACGGGCAGCTGGACGACTGCGACATCACGCTGAAGGAACTGGCGGTGGTGGAGGAGTCGATATCCAAGAGTCTTTGTGCCATCTATCACGGCCGAATTGCTTATCCGAAGGCGGCCGTTCAACGCGCGCCGCGGACGGCGTGACAGATGGCCGGTGCAATGGACGACGAACCGGGACAACAAATTCACGTCTCTCGACGGTGCGACTGCGTTCGCATCAGCCAGGCTGAAATCAAGCGTGTGGCCGCCGAGGTCATGCGTCGCCTTGGTTGTCGGCACTACAGCCTGAGCGTGGCGCTGCTGGACGATGCCGCGATGAGCGAGCTGCATCGGCGGTACCGCAGGCGCCGCGGCCCCACCGACGTACTCAGCTTTGACCTGCGCGACGAGGACAACGGGAGCCTCGATGGTCAGATCGTTTTGTCGGCCGAGACCGCCCGCCGGGAAGGGCGTCGTCGCCGCATCGCCGCCAAACGTGAGTTGCTGTTGTATCTGGTGCACGGCATCCTGCACCTGGCCGGCTACGACGATGGCTCAACCGAGCAGGCCGACCGTATGCACCGCAAGGAGGACGCGCTCCTTTCGGCCCTGGGCTACGGGCGCCCGTTCTCGAGCCGGACGGCCCGTGAGAGTGCGGCGGGGCGAGCTCCCGAACAGGTTGAGTGAGGTGGCACGAGCGTGATGGGATCGGCACTATGGCTGGTTGTGATTCTGACGGTGGTGGCGGTGGTGGCGTCGACGGCCAACCTGTCGCTGCGGCATTTCTCGCGGCTGAAGCTGCAAAAGATCTTCGAGGATCGCAGGAAGGTCGACCGACTCGACCGGCTTGACGTTCTGCGATCGGACATGATCCTCGCGACGGCCGTCGTCCGTATGATCGTCAGTGTCGGCATTATCCTGGCGGTGGTCGAGCTGCTGTGGGCGGGACCGGACCAAGGTCGAATGGTCCACTACGTTGAGGCCCTGGCCGCCTCGTCGGCGCTCGTGCTGGTGTTTGTGGTGGCCATTCCCAACGCATGGGCGAAGTACGCTTCGGAGGTGTTTCTGGCCAGATCGTTCGTCGGCCTGTGTGTCTGTCGCTGGCTGCTGCAACCGGTCACCGCGTTTCTGCGGCTGTTCGACGGACTGGTCCGGCGCTTGGCGGGCGTGCCAAACGGCGAGGCCGACGCCGCGCGCGTCGAGGGGCGCGAGACCGCAGAGCGGGAAATCCTCGAGGCGGTCAGCGAAGGGGAGATGCACGGTGCCGTCGCCGAGGAAGAGAAGGAGATGATCGAGTCGGTCATCGAATTGCGGGACACTCACGTCGGTCAGATCATGACGCCACGTACCGAGATGGTCAGCATCGACGTAACGGCGGGCCTGGAAGACGTAAAGGAGTTGATTGCCCGGGAAGGTCATTCCCGCATACCCGTTCACGATGGATCGCTCGACAACATCAACGGGGTGCTCTACGCCAAGGACCTGCTTCAGTTGAACAGCGGCGAGTCATTCGACGCCCGCCGGGTCATGCGCGGTGTTCCCTTCGTTCCCGAGAGTAAGTCGCTGCCCGACCTGTTGCACGAGTTCCAGGAGAACAAGGTTCACCTCGCCATCGT
>CBFCZG010000441.1:0-3272 GCA_965602375.1 uncultured Phycisphaerae bacterium
TGCGTCAAAGCCGGACACGACCCATGGCGCCGCGCCGGCCAAGACCTCCAATCGAGATACAGAACTGGATGGACCCGCTGACGAGCCCACCACGCACCGCCTGCACCCCGACCGATGAATACTGGACGCGCAAAGCCCATGCCAACGATCGCGCACAATCGTTGAGGCGCCTTGGCGTCAGAAGCCCTAAGCCCATACCCACACACTAATTGTGGGCTCCGCTACTGCACCCAGGTCGTCCCCCCTATCGTGTGGACCCGCTACGACCATGTGGCAGCCAGGCAACACACGACAAAGCGACGTCTCAACCCTCTTCCAACAAGCATGTTACGGCGATGCCACAGGTAAACGCTCCCGCAGCCCTTCAGGCTCAGACAGTGTCCTTGATACAATTCTTGAGTCACTCTGCTCGATCCGGTAAGCTTCTCCTGCCACATCAGGGGCCAAATGTGGCAATCGGAGCGTTCGCGATGCCAGGCCCAACCCTCTACGTTCAACTGGCTGACCAAATCCGACGTGAGATCCTTACCTATCGCGACGGCGTCGAGATTCCCTCGCTGCGCTCGCTCGCCCGCCGCCACACCGCGGCGACCAACACGGTCCGCAGGGCGCTCGATCTGCTGGTCAGCCAACATGTCATCAGTCCGGCCGGCCCGAGCCGACGTTATATCCGCCGGCGCCCTGCCGTCCACCCGGTCTACTGCAAGCCGTACCCGGCCGTCGCTTTGCTCCCATGGACGAATGTCCGGCTGGTTCGTGAAAACTATATAGCCCTGCTGGTCGGCAGCCTGATGAGTGAACTGCAACGACGCGAAATCATGACATCCCTGCTGCCCAGCATACGTCGTGTGAGCTGTGCTGTCGTGCCGGGCGGCGTCTGTTTCGAGCCAGGCAAGGCCAGATTCAGCGCCATCGTTGCCTTGTCAGGCGTCTCGCCTGGGCTGCTGGCCGACTGGGTGGGCGCAGGCGCTTTGGTGATGACGTTGGATTATGTCGCTGACGTCGAAGGCGTCGACAGCGTAGCGGTCGACTGCGAGGCCGAGGCCGTCACCGTCGTTCAGCACCTTCGGGAACGCGGGCATCGGACGATCGCGTTCCTGCACACCTGGGAATCCGATGCGCCCGATCATTGGACCGGCGGCATGGATCCCGACAGCCAACGGCTTAGCCAGGCGCTGCTGCACTGCAAGCAGCAGGCCGGTCTGAACCCTTCGCCTCGCTATCACGTTGCCTGCCGCGCCGACCGGGCACGGTCCGACGCGTTCGTTCGGGCAGCCGTTGCGCGCCTGTGGCGGCTCGAACCGCGACCGACCGCACTGGTCTGCTTCGATCCGCTTTTGGCCGCCCAGGCCATGATGATGTTGCGACAGCATGGTGTCGCCTGCCCGTCTGGAGTGAGCATTGTCACGCGCGGTATTCCCGATGAGCCAGCGTCCGAGTTCACCACGCTCGTCTCCAAACCCGAACGGATGGGAGCCGCCGCGGCCGAGCACATGTTCAATAGACTGACCGACCCTGCCACCACATCCAAACGCATTCTGATCGAATCGTCGCTGCTCGTTGGCTCGACGACCGCCCCCGCCACCCCAGCCTGATCCGCGCGGCCCACCCTTTCTGCAAATGTGGGGGACCCGATGAGCAAACCGACCACGCAATGTGTAGCAGGATTCAGAAAGCGCTCCAAAGATGGTCCACCAAGCTGGTCTTGAACCGATAGCTCGTTGGCCACTATAGTGGGGTCGCTGTTGGGGAGACCCCCGTGCGGGAGCACATGGACAAATGGACTTTCGGCAGCCCATTCGCGATGTGTCGCACATATCCGAGACTCTTGGCGAACATTCTTGCCTTGAGAATCGAACCAGACGTCTTGGGCGCGACTCGAGGTGGCCACCGCTGGGGACGAGCACTCACCTTCGCAGTCACTACACTTGTCTTGTACGCCCTGCTGGCCGCGGTCGGAGAGGTAGTCCTCATCCTGCGCCCACCACAAATGCTTATGGGGACATTGCTCAGGGACTACCTGCGTGAAGTGTTTGAAGCCCTTATCCCTTTGGTGCTTTTCAACCTTTGCCTGATTCCGCTTCAGGCCGCATTCCTGGTGGTAAGCGTTGGCGCGATGGCCGTGCTTTCCCGTTGGCGACAGAACGGAAGTGACGAGGGTGCCGTCCCAACGGGCATCATCGTCCTGTGCTGCTGCCCCGCACTCGTGGCGCCGATCCTGAGGCCGTTCTCGCAGCTATCGGTGGCCGGTGTGTGGGGTTACGGGGTGTTAGCAGCCTATGTTGCCCTGGGTGTCCCGTTTCTCATCCAAGGCGCGTTTGCGGGGCTGTTGTATTCCCGCTTTCGGCTGTTGCCTGCGCGCCATGGACTTACCCTCGGTGTGGTGGCCGCCTTAATGATTTGCGCCCCGCTTCCATGGTATTACTCAGCGATTTGGAAACTTTACATGCATGCGGTCATTTTCGTGCACGAAACGATGTACATGCTCTAGAAGTGCCCAGTGTGCCTGCCGCGGCTGGAGAGCAGGGACGCCCTGCCAACCGCCCGGTCCACTCTCACCGCGCGGCGAATATGCGTGCACACGACTGGGCGAGGCGGGACACGAACCGGATTCCGTAAGCAACGGCCACAACAGGACTTCGGGCGATGGGGGCGAGCCGCGCGCTGCAGAATCCGGTGCAGTCGATGCGCCGAACGGCCAGAAGTCGGCCGATCTGCAAGTCGTGGTCGATGCGTGGCCACGCCTGCCCGAAGCCGTCAGAGCCGAGCTTGTCGCCAAGGTGAAAGCAGCACTTCGAAGCGAAGTCGCACCAAGCCGCACCGGACCGCAAAAGTCTCAGAATTGCCCTGAGACGAGTTGAGCCCACCGGATTATACGGGTCGGATGCTTTGCGTTTGCTGACGGGCAAGCCAGACCCCTTCTCGACAACGCACGCCTGCCGGCCGACGAAAGGACGGAGTTGGAAACGCACGAGCCGGCGCGCGTGAGTCTGCCCGATCGATGCGGCCGACGACGCTGACGTAGCCGCCGCGCTGGTGACGTTGTGCGATTGTCGCACTCGGCTTGCCCCCCACCGACATTGCTCCTACCTCGAAGCCCGGCCCTTCGAGGCTGTTGGTGAAGGTCAACCGGCTGCTATCCGGGTGGTTTCCGGGGTGATTCCGGGGTGATTCCGGGGGAATTGCGGTGGGTTTGTGGCCGGGTTGGAGCACGCAACAGGCATAATGCCGGGCGGCGGCGCCCCCGCCAGACCCCAAAAGGCTGCGATTTT
>CBFCZG010000442.1:0-3269 GCA_965602375.1 uncultured Phycisphaerae bacterium
GGTGATCGGATCGCGGCCGGTGCGGGTGCACGCGTTCGGCGGGCTGGACTATTACGGCGGCGAGGAAGCTACCGACAAGGTCTGCTCAGCGTGCGACGAGTTCGACGACTGCACCGAGCGCATGGACAGGGTGGTGGAGTACGACTACATCAAGGAGAAGGTGCGGGCGTCCGACCTGTGTGCCTACAGCCGCGAGGTGGACGTTTGCGACAACTCCGTGGTCAACGTGCTGTATGAAAGCGGTGCGAAGGTGTCGTACAGCGAAGTGCACTTCACGCCCGACTACGTGCGGGAGTTTTCGTTCATCGGCACAAAGGGGCGCATCTACGCCTGCTGCCCGCATGGCAAGACGCCCGAACTGACGCTGACGCTGCGTCATCGGCCGACAAAGGCGATCCGCGAGACCGTCGAGATGGGCGAGGGCGGACACGCCGGCGGCGATCGCGCGATGCTCCGCGAGTTCGTCGACGCCATCAACGAGAAGCGCAAACCTCTTACGGACTTTGTGGAGGGGCGCGAATGTGCAGCCATTTCGCTTGCGGCTGAGGAGTCGATTGAAAGGGGCGAGGTGGTGGACGTTCGCAATGTGGACGGATCGAAGCGCAGCGTGACGCACCGCAAAGGGCGGTCGCGAGAACTGTCGCGCAAGGATCTGCTGAATCAGGCGCCGCGCCATTTGTTCTAGGAGGTATTCGACAAGTAGATTGCCGCAAAGGTGTGCCGTCCGGGGCACTGGCGGGCAAGCCGCCAGTGGCACCCCGAGGAGATCAGACCAGCATTGTCAGACACGGGCAAACGGGCGGTTGAGTGCCGTGATGGTGCGAGTTGAGGAGCGTTTACGCGATGAAGGAAGTTGTGCTCATCGGCGATTCGATACGGATGGGCTATCAGGCGTTCGTCAAACGCGAGCTGGGCGACGAAGTAACGCTTTGGTGGCCCGAGGACAACGGCGGGACCAGCCGCAACATTCTGGATCACCTGGATGAATGGGTGATCTCACGCAGGCGCGCGCTGGTGCATATTAACTGTGGGCTGCACGATTTGAAGAAGGAGCGGGGTTCGTCGGAGGCTTTGGTGCCGCTGGACGAGTATGGCAAGAATGTGGCGAAGATTCTGACGAGCATCGCCGACGGAACAGATGCCAAGGCGGTCTGGGCGACGACCACGCCGGTCAACCAGCAATGGCACCACGAGCGCAAGCCTTTCGACAGGTTTGAGGACGACGTCGTCGCCTATAACCGCCACGCCGTCGCGGCGTCCGAGCGGCTTGGCGTGGCCGTCAACGATCTCTACGCGGTGATGATGCAGGCCGGTGCCGACAGCCACCTGACCCCGGACGGCGTGCACTTCAGCGACGCGGGCTACGCCCTGCTGGGCAAGGCCGTGGCCGACGTGATTCGCCAGTATCTCTAGTCTGCACTCGACATTGCACCACCGGACCGCTGGGCAAACCGCCCGCTTCACGGAGATTCTCCTTGGTGTCTATGGTGCGCCCGTAAGCGGCAGTACCATCGGCACTGCATTGTATCTGGCCACTGGCGTTGTGGCGTTTGCACCGACATCGGTGAATCCGCTAGAGTGAGTGCTGACGGTCCAAGTTATAGGGTGCACCGAGGCGCGACGATGAACGACACGACAGACGAAGGAAGCGACAGCCCTGCCCCCCAGCGTCCTGTGGGGCACTACTGGGAAGACGAGGTATATCGCTATGTGTCGCGTCAGCATCGCGACGCTCTGGCTGGGGGCATCGACGCCGAGGCCGAGCGCTTCGAAGGGCTCATGCAACAGCTCGCGGAGGGCTCGATGCCCGACGAGTTGTATTGGCAGCTTGACGCCCAGACCCGGGCCGACCGAAAGAAGCGGCGGCAGGAGCGCAAGCGACGTCAGCCGCGCCGCCCGGTGAGCCGTTCGGCGTCCGAGCGAACGCCGCCGGTCAACGTGGCCGACCTGAAGAAGCGCATCTTCAACCGTCAGGTCTCGCGCGAGAACGTGATCAAGGCCTTGGAGGCGCTGCCGGCGGCCGAGAGGAAGGCCACCATCGCTGCTCTGCCCCCGGGTCTGCGGCGGAAGCTCGGCGGCTACCTCAAGGGTGCGGGGCCTTGACCATCACGCGTGGTATTGCATTAGTGTATGTCGGACAATCAGCTCTCCCGACGGCGGGTGGTCAGGAGCACTGGCGGGCGAGCCGCCAGTGGCACCCGAGCGGCTACCTCAAGGGCATGGGGCAATAGCCACAAGGGCGGGGGGGGCTACGTCAGTAGGTGGCTATAGCACTGGCCACGTTGGACATGTCGGCCAGGTTGCGCGCCTCGTCGCGGGTTTTGATGGCAATGTAGTACAAGCGGCCGGTGCTAAGCCCCGAGAGCGTCAAATGTTCGGTCGTGCCCGGTGGTGATGGGTCGGGCAGATTCCAGGCGATAAAGGTCTGGTCCCAGTTGCTCTCCGTGACTGGTTCGATCGCGTAGTGCAGCTCATAGCGTGTGGCGGTGCCCGTTTGACCGTCATCGCCCGGCGCGGTCCAGGTCAGATCGATCCGAGCTCTCGTCGATCCGCTCTGGGCCATGAGGTCGGTGATCGCGGCAGGCGGCGTCGTGTCGCGCTCGATGGGGCCGGTGAAGCTGGCTGCGGCCGCGCTGATCTCGCGCATATCGCAGTCGCCGTCTTCGTCGAGATCGGCTTCGGGGTCGGCGGCAGAGCCGAGAGGCCCGGTCAACCGGGCGATCATCGCTGATTCGTCCGACAGGTCGACGTCGCCGTCATGGTCCAGGTCGCCGAAGCGCCAAAGAATCTTCCTCGCCAGGTCGACCTGCCAACCCGGGTTGGTGGGCCCGAGCCGCTCGTATGCACCCACGTCGACCGTGCCGTCGCGGGGGCGAGGCACGCCGTTGAAGTCATCGGTCGGCGCGTAGGCATTGCTGCCGGCGCCCGGCAGGGGCGAGCCATCGGCCGGGTAGAGGTCGATCACGCCGGGGGTTTCGACGGGCGTGGCGAACAGTTGGTCGAGGGCGGCCGTTGTCGCGGTAAAGCCGGGCCGAACCCCCGTGCCACGAATGATGTTGTTCGTCGCGATCGCGCCGGCCGGCAGGGCGCCGCTGAAGGCGACGTAGCCCGTGCTGCCGCGGATCAGGGCGTTGTTGGCGATGACTTGAGGCCAGTCGCCGGCCACCAGATCGATCACCGTCAGGCATCGCGTGGTAGACGAACCGCCCAGGATCATGACCGTGTTGTTGAGGATCTCGACGTGGCGGGGGGAGATATTGTGGAACCCC
>CBFCZG010000443.1:0-3255 GCA_965602375.1 uncultured Phycisphaerae bacterium
CCGTGGCCTGGGATCCTCTGCGCGACGAGGGCGACAATCGTGCGTTCATCTACGACGGTGAGCAGGGCGGGGCGAAGTTGACGCTGCACAAGAAGTACGTGGGCGGCTATCCGCCCACCAACACGACCGATGCCGTCGGCTACAGCGATCCGCCCGAGATTGCGGCCGTGGTGACCGCGCGGACGTGGTCGGCATCCACGCAGAGTTTTTTCGTCGCCGTCGGCACCACCTTGTATGAGACGCAGGGCGACGGCACGCTGGTCGACAGCACGGATATCGCCGGATGGCTGCCCGCCGGCCACGCAATCCACGGTTTGGCCAACGACGACATCCGAGGGTATCTTTGGGTCCAGAGCAACGGGGACGGCGGCAGCGGCTTTACCGGGTACGTGACGGCGCTGTCGGTCGGCTCGCCGACCTCGCCGAGGATGAACGTCGATCCTTCGGCGCTGAATTTCAACTCCGACCAGAACGGAGCGAATCCGCCCGCCCAGTCGGTTGCGGTGTATAACGTGGGCGTGGGCACTTTGAACTGGACGGCCGCGGCCGATCCCAACGACGCGTGGCTGTCGCTGACCGGCCCGGCGGGTAGCGACGGCGACAACTTCGGCGTGCAGGTGGACGTTACCGGGCTGGCGCCCGCTACCTATCAGAGCCAGATCGAGGTAACCGACCCGAACGCCAGCAACAGCCCACAGTATGTGGCGGTTACCCTGGTGGTGGCGCCAACCACGCCCATCATCGAAGCCAGCCCGACGAGCCTGAGTTTCGTGGCGGAAGAGGGCGGCGCCAGCCCGGCCTCCAAGAGCGTGCACGTAAGCAATCTCAACGGCGGCACATTGGCTTGGACGGCGACGGTGGTCGACCCCAACGACGCCTGGCTGTCGCTGACGGATGCGTCGGGCGGCGACGGCGATACGTTCGGCGTCCACGTGAACATCACGGGCCTGACGGCTGACACCTACGAGGCCGACGTCCAGATTGCCGACCCGAACGCAAGCAACAGCCCGCAGGTTGTATCGGTGACGTTACTTGTGCGTCCCGAGGGGACCGGCGCTGGCGCCGACGTTCGCACCGAGCGATGGGGAGCCAACAGCACAGCCGTGTACGCCGGCTCGCCCATGGACGCCGAGGTCGATGCCGCCTCGCCTGCCAGTCACCTTGGCGGCAGCGATCGGACGAACATCAGTAGCGAGGAGTTGGCCCTGCTCTATTTCGATCTGTCGAACCTCCAGACCAGCGACGTGATCTACCGGGCCACGCTGCGAATGTGGACCCGAAAGGTGTATCGATGCTGCACCGCATACCAGACGGGCTCGGTCTTCGAGGCTTACGCGATTCGGGACGAGGGCAAGCCCCTGTGGAGCGAATCACAGTGCTCCTACAACGAGCGGAGCACCGGCGTGCCCTGGAGCGACACGGGCAGCGGCGACATCCTGACGGCGCTGGAAGCGACGCCGGTGACGGCGGAGTGGTATACCACGTGGAGCAGCGCCTCGACCGACCACCCCCATTGGCAGAACGTCGACGTGACCGCGCTGGTACAGGAGTGGGCGGCGAGTGTTCGGCCCAACCACGGCGTGGCGCTGAAGCTGGCGCAGTATGAAGGGGCCAACCCGGCGCTGCACACCAAGGAGTACGCCGAAGTCGATCGTCGCCCGTATCTGGAAATCACGTACTACCGTGACGGGCAGGGCAATCCGAACCGCCCGCTTCAGCCGGACAACATCCAGGCCTTCCACCGTCAGGGCCAGACGTTCATCACGTTCGACGAGATCGCCACGGCCGATCCGCTGGATCTCGCCCATGCGTACTCGCTGCGCTACCGTGTATACCGTCACACCGAACCGATCACGTCGGCCAATATCCTGTCGGCGGAGCGGGTGGCCGACCTGTCGCGTGATTCGAGCAAGATCCAATTCGCCCTCGGGTTCGCCGAGTTCACCTCCGCGTTCGGCGATCGCCACGTCATCCAGGACTACGGCGCGCCGCTGGCGACGGGGACAGGGCTGTTTGTCTACACCGTCAAGCCGGGCGACGACGAAGGCACTCATCACTACGCGGTTACGGCCGTGGTCGACGGCGACGAGAACGTGAGCGACTTCGATTTGTCCAATACGGTCGGGCCGATCGGCGAATCGCATAGCGCGGTCAAACACCCGGTGGCCATCGCCGACAGTGCAGACGGCGACAACACCCAGTATATGATGTGGATGGACTACGACTGGGAAGGGCTTTACGGCCAGGCCGGCTCGCTCAACGGCGTCGAACCGATCTACGGCGAGAGTTACGCGTTCGGGTTCCGAGTGGGCAAGCCTGGCGAGGCCGGACCGTACCCCCTGGTGATGCGGCTCAACGCCTACGGCGCCCACGGCATCGCGCTGAGCAGCAGCGGCCCGGAGGACTACAGCGGCAGCAACGGGTGGATCGGGCTGAGCGGCTGCTACACGGTCTGGCACGACGACAACTTCCGGTTGTGGCACTTCGGGCATGGCAGCAATCTGTGGACCGGCCGACCGCCGCTGGCGGCCTATGGCGCGAAGGTGTGCAACTATCGCGAGGCGTTCTACGACGAGATTCTCGAGTGGATGCTGTCGTCCAACTTCGCCGGCTACAACGTCGACGCCGCCCGCATGTACGTCTCGGGCGGATCGATGGGCGGCTCGGGCGCGTTCAGCTACTCGGTGCACCGTCCGCACCGATGGGCCGGCATGATGAGCAACGAGGGGGTCACCAACTGGGCGACGGCCGACGGCAGCTTCGGCGGCACCGACTGGCAGGGCGGCGTGGAGGACGACTGGGGCAAGGTCGCCTGGGCCTTGCCGGTCTACGATCTGATCGACGCGGGCTGGGTGTCCGACGACGTGTGGGATCACCAGAATCTCGGCGCCTACATGGTGGCCAACCGCGGCGGACCCGTGACGCTCATGACGACGGCCCACGGCACGTGCGACAACACGATCGAGTGGCTTTCGCAGGGGTATCCGTGGTACCTGGACGACGCGCCGTACGAGCAGGCGGCCTATCCGATGTTCGGCGAGTGGCAGGACGGCGGACACACGCCGGACGTCAAGCCGGACAAGAGCCCGATGTTTTTCGGGCGCGTCGACGAGCCGCTTCTCTGCTTCGCCAACTCAAACAACAACGACACGCCGTCCGACCAGTTCTGCGACGGCGACGAGGGGCAGATCAACAAAGAGCTGGAGTGGTCCAACTCGGCCAACAACTTCGACGGCCTGATGACCGGGACGACGG
>CBFCZG010000444.1:0-3229 GCA_965602375.1 uncultured Phycisphaerae bacterium
GTACTTCACGAATCCGTTTTAAGTGGAGACTTGGCCGGCGATGACGGTTCCAACTTCAGTAACTACCAGGAAAACAGCTACCACGTGGTAACGGGCTTGGGCGTTGGCTCGTCAGCAGTGTTGGACGGATTTGTCGTGACCGGCGGCTCGGCAAGCGCTGAATCGTATCCGGCCGCCTACGGTGGCGGCATGTACTGCGAGGGGGCGAGTCCGACGGTGTGCGATTGCACGTTCCGCAGCAATCTGGCGTTGTACGGAGCCGCCATGTTCAACCTCCAGAGCTGCCCGACGCTCACGCGATGCACACTGCGCGACAACTGGTGCATCTACTACGGAGGGGCCATCTGCAACTGGCCGGATAGCAGCCCCGAGTTGAACGAGTGTCTTATCCGGGACAATCGTGCGGAGCTTGGCGGTGGCCTGTGTAATTTGGAGAACAGCAGCCCGATGTTGAACCGGTGTCGGGTCTTTGCAAATACGGCGGACGGCTCCGGGGGGGGCCTGTTCAACGGCAGCTGGTGCAGCCCCACACTGATCGCCTGCAAGATCATCGCGAACCGCTCGTATGGGACCGGCGGCGGATTGAGCAATAGCTATTACTGTAGTCCGGTCATGGTCAGTTGCCTTATTAGCAGCAACCAGTCGAGCGCCTGCGGCGGCGGGATGATCAACAGCGGACCCGGCGTGCCCGTGTTGACCAACTGCACGGTCGTCTGGAACGTGGGCATGCTGGGAGGCGGCTTGAAGAACCAGGCCGACAGCAATCCGGTACTGACAAACTGCATTGTATGGGGCAACAGCAGCGCGCAGATCTACAATGCGGACACGATCACAACGATCAACTTCAGCTGTGTCTACCTCTGGAACGGCTCGCTCGGGGGGGCGGGAAATTTCGGGACGAATCCGCTTTTCGTCAACCCCGCTGGTCCGGATGGGCAAACCGGCACGCTCGACGACGACCTGTCACTGCACGCCGGCTCGCCCTGCGTTGACGCTGGCCGCTACGCCTACTTTGTATATGCGCCATCGACCGATGTGGTAGGCAACTGCCGTGTGGTGGGCGATCAGATCGATATGGGTTGCTGTGAACACGGCGGTTTGCCCGACGCTGACGGTGACTGGGTGGCGGACGTCGACGAAGCGGGCCTTCTTGCCGACCCGCTGCTTGCCGACACGGACGGCGATGGTCTGCTCGACGGAATTGAGCTGCTTGCCGGGACCGTGCCGTCGGCTGCCGATCCACTGCGTGATTGGGCGGTTCCCTTTGATGCAGACTCCATCCAGCAGGGGTTGTTTTTCGCTCGAGAGGGCGAATGCGTGGTGGTCTCGCCGGGTACCTATCACGAGAATCTATGCTTGGGCGGGCGTGCCGTTACCCTCACAGGCACCGACCCCAGTGATGCCCAGGTCGTGGCCGACACAGTGATCGACGGGGGGCAAACGGGACCGGTGCTCAGGTGTCTGGGCACGGAAGGGCCGGACACCGTTCTGGCCGGCCTCACGCTGACCCACGGCGTGGCTTGGGCCGGGGGTGGGGTCTGTGGCGGTACCGAGTACGCGCAAACTGAACTGTCCATCAGCGACTCTATCATCAGTGGAAACGCTGCTCAGTACGGCGGCGGCACGGCGTTCTTCAACGGGCACATCATCCGCTGTCTCATAACAGACAACGTGGCTGACTACGGCGGCGGCGGCGCCTATGTCTATGCCAGCTCGCCTCGGATGGATTACTGCACTTTTGTCGGCAATCGGGCGCGTGACGGTGGCGGTCTACGCAACGCCGAATACAGCGACTCCGTGTTGTATCATTGCACCTTCAGCGCGAATGAGGCCACAGCCAGCGGCGGCGGGGTGGCCAACGACAGCCATAGCGCTTCGCACTTCACCAACTGCCTGTTCGTCGCGAACCGAGCGGACAGAGGCGGTGCGATCGCGAACGTCTATGCACCGATGAGCCTGACCAACTGCGTGGTGGCGGCCAACTCGGGCCGTCAGGCAGCCGGCGGCCTCCACAACATGCGCTTTGGCAGTCCCATCCTTGCGAACTGCATATTCTGGGGCAACCTGACGGGAGGAGCGATCGATGAGATGGCTCAGATCGACACTATGGGCGCGGCGGCAGAAGTGAGGCACTGCTGCATACAGGACTGGACCCGCGACGGGGCGGGCAACATCTGCTCGCACCCGATGTTCGTCGATCCAGACGGGGCGGATGACGATCCGACCACCTTCCAGGACAACGATTATCACCTTTCATCCGAATCGCCCTGCATCAACCGGGGCGATCCGAACGGCGACTATGCAGGCCGGATCGACATCGACGGAGACGATCGCGTCGCTCACGGTTGTGTGGATATGGGCGTCGACGAGTTCACAGGCCCGCTGCCGCCTGCCAGACCCGCATTGGTGGCCGCCGACGCGCCGCCCAATGGAACGCTGCCCAAGACGCAGAGTAACGTGTTGCTCTTGACCTTTGATATGCCGATTACGTTGACGGGCAGCGATCCGCTGAGCATCATGGAACTGGCCGATCCCAACAACGACGTCGGCGGACTCTTCACCTACACCGTCGACCCGAACGACACCGGCGATCCATCGGGGGCAACGCTCAAGGCCATCCAGTTCGGCGTGCAGCTGGCGAATGAGACATGGTATCGTATAGCTCCTGCTGCGGGCTTCGACGTCCATCTGTTCGAGGTGGACGCGTGCACGCTGACGGGCGATGCGGACGGCAGCGGCGCGGTCACCGCAAGTGATTACAGTGCGGTTAAGACGCACCTCGGCGAACGGAACGACTCGCGCTACGACCTGAACGGCAGCGGGCGGATCACGACGGCGGACTACAGCGTGGTTAAGACGTACCTGGGGGCCGGTGCGCCGACCAAGCCGTAAACGGTGTATCGCCCGTTACGGAAGAACCATCCGTGCTGGCAAGAAGGGGCACCCCCTGGGAGCAGTTCGACATCGCTCACTGCCTGAAAGCCACGGTACACGGCCACTCTTGCCTCGAGAGGTTGATGGGTTCATGCTTTGCTTGGCGCAGTCTCTGGCGGTAAGCAGCCTGTATGGTTCGGCTCTGCGTGGCAGCCTGGCAGAGCGTCATAGTTTGTGCTGTTTACCGGTGCGGGAATGGATATCTCGGAAACGTGCTGGTGCCAGGAGTGGCCCACGCCGTAGAGCGAGCCCGGGTAGCCGTCGGTACTGCCGCCCGGGTCACCGTCGGGGCGGT
>CBFCZG010000445.1:0-3222 GCA_965602375.1 uncultured Phycisphaerae bacterium
GGGCGAAGGGGCTGCCGCTCGGACATGGATTCGTCTGAGCCTGTTGGTGGGTCGACGACCGACCCTACTTGGGCGCGGCCGCCCAGTGGGCGCGGTACGTCCGACAGAGCTGGCGGACGAGCGGGTCGGCGTCGGCGTCCATCAGCGTATCGACGACGGGCGCAAATCTGCTCTTGTGTTTGTCGGCCAAGAGCCGCACCGCCATCAGTCGCACCAGCCAATGCGAGTCGCTCAGCGCGCGGGCGACCACGCGAACCAGTTCGTCGTCCAGTCTGACGACGTGCAGAGCGGCCAGCACGCGAGCGCGGATCAACGGCTCGTCGTCCATGAGGCGCACCTGCAAGGTGTTGCGAATCGACTCGGCGTCGACGGGAATCGCGTCGTAATCGATTGTCCCGGCGCTTAGCAACTGGGCCTCGGCCAGCAGCGAGCCGAGCGAACCGACGGCATGGCAACGCAGGTTCAACGGGCCCATGGTGGTCGCGGCGATCAGGGCGTCGACCTGCTCGGGTGAGGCGGTCAGGTGCGGGCGGACCAGGCGCAACGGCTGAGCCCGCACGCCACCCACGTCGCACACCCACGAGCCCTCCTGCGTCTGCTTGGGGCAAACGATTGCCTCGATGTCGAGGTGATGCTCGAGTTGCGGGCTGCGGCGCGAGATGACGCGGATCGGGCCGACGTCGATGCTTTGCGTCACGACTACGCTCTGATCGGGCAACAACAACGGCGTGCGATTGAGCCACACGACGCAGGCGTTGTCGAACCGCCGCTCGCGGTCGGCCTGGTCGACGATCGACACGAGCACCTCGGGGTTGACCATCAGGTCGGCCCCCAGGGTGACGGGGACCTGACCGATGTTGCGCAGCTCGAAGCGCATCAGCCACGGCCCGCTTAACGGCACCGATGGGAGATCGTCGGCGGGTCGGACGGTCAGTTCGATGAACTCATCCGGATCTTCGGCGAAGTCGAGCACGTGGCGATCGAAGTCGCTCAGCAGCTTGACGACGTCGCTGCGGTCGGGCGGCGGAGGCAGGGGCTGTTGGTTCTTGGTGAGAAGGTCGGCGATCTGCTCGAAGATCAGACCGCTGTAGCGCATTCCGGCGGCGCGGTCGAGGACAGCCAGGGCATCGGTGTTTTGCCCCTTGCCCAGATACGCGCGGGCCAGACCGAGGGCGGCGGTCTGGTCGGTGTCGGCCAGCGGCTTGAGCACTTCGACGGCCTTGTCGAAGTCGTCAGCCGCAAGCGCGGCAAAGCCCATCGCCCGCATGGCTTCGGGATGCGATCCCGAGGCGGCGACGGCCAGGGCCGCCAGTTGCATCGCGCGTTGGGGTTGGGGGCGATAGATCGCATAGAACCAGGCCATGCGCGCTGCCGCCTGCCAGTTGCGCTGCTGCACGACGGCGGCATATCGCTTCTGGTACTGCTGGTCGACCGCGTCGAGCTGTTGGCGGGCCAGATCGTCCTGGCCGAGCTTGGAGGCGACGTGCCACAGCAGCAGTCTCGCGCGGGTGTAGGACGGGTCGGCCTCGATGGCCTGCTGGCACACCTCGACCGCCTTGCGCAGCTCGCCGCCGTCGGCCAGGCTGCGGGCCAGGTCGAACAGATACGGCGCGGGCGGCGGCGAGTCGGGATGGCTGCGGCGGTGCATCGCCAGGGCGTGTTCGTACCACAATCTGGCCTGGGCGTGCAGCGACAGGTCGTCGAGCAGTTGGCCCAACTGCCACAGTAGATCGAGCCGGGTCGGCGCGGCGCCGATCAGCGACAATATCATCCTTACCTGGGAAATCGCTTTTCCGTTATGCCGATCCATCTCGACGGCCAGGCGCGCGGCCGCGATGTTGTGCGGGCAGAGCTTGACGGCCAGTTCGAGGTGCTGGTCGGCCAGGTCGTCCTCGCCGCGGCCATAGCCGAGCACGGCCAGATGGCGATGCAGGTCGCTGCGAACCAGGGCGGGCAGATCGTCGCGTTCGAGCAGGTTACAGCAAAAGCTGATGCGGTCCTCGGCGGTCTGGGCCTGCTCGACGTGGAGTTCGATCCACCGCAGTCGGGCGACCAGATCGTCGGGTTGCAGGCGAACGTAGTTATCGAGCGCGTCGAGGGCCTGGGCGTGGCGGTTGAGGCGACTGAGAAGGTCGTACTGCCAGTAGTAGGCCTCGGGCAGAGCGGGTTCGACGCGAGCGGCCGCCTGCATGAGCGTCAGCACGTGGACGGCGTCGGCATCGGTGGGCGAGGCCTGTCGCAGGGCGGCGTCGTGGCGGGCCAGATCGACCAGCCACTTGCCGGGCGATGCGGCGCGCGACGGGCCGGCGGGCAGCAGCCCGCACACAACGAGGGTGACAGTCACTCGGCGGAAGGCGCGGACGGTCATATCCCTTCTCCAGATCGATGGCGAGCTATTGGATTGCGGCGCCTGAGGCTGCATGCGCGTGCATCTGTACCGGGTGGGGCGACGGAAGGCAAGTGCGGATCAGTCGAGTGGGCGCCGAGTGAAGCGCCTGACCAGTTGGTTATGGGGAGGGCTCCTGCCTTGCGCGCGGGGTTGGGCGAGGCATGTAGGCGACAGAGCTGGGGGGCTGGGTGCCGGACGGACCTGATGCGATCGTTCCGCTGTTGAGCTACCAGAGGCGGGTGGTGGAGTCGCCGGCTCGGTTCGTGTGGTGCTGTTGGTCGCGCCAGACGGGCAAGAGCTTTGCGCTGTCGCTGCGGCGCGTGCTGCGGGGGCTGGCGCGTCGGCGGACGCAGTTGATCCTGTCGGCCGGCGAGCGGCAGAGCCGTGAGGTGATGCTCAAAGTTCGGCAGCATTGTCAGGCGCTTCAGGTGGCCACGCGCCAGGTGAGCGGCGGGTTGGTGGGAGCCTCGCGGCTGGGTAAGCAGCAGGTGGAACTGGCCGGTGGGGTGCGGATCATCGCCTTGCCGGCCAATCCGGCCACGGTGCGGGGCTTTACCGGTGACGTGTTTCTCGATGAGTTCGCCATGCACCGCGACGATCGGGCGATCTGGGCGGCGATGTTTCCGGCGCTGCTGCGAGGACAGGGCGAGTTGGACGTCGCCAGCACGCCGAAGGGGCGCGACAACATGTTCGCCCGGCTGGCGGACAACGAGCGGTTCGAGCGCAGCACGGTGACGCTGCCGCAGGCGATTGAGGCCGGGCTCGACGCCGACCTCGAGCAGGTCCGCGAAGCCCTCCGTCAGCAGCCGCGCCCGGCCTAGCTCGAACGCGGG
>CBFCZG010000446.1:0-3192 GCA_965602375.1 uncultured Phycisphaerae bacterium
AATCACCAGCACTACGACATGAACTCTTTTCTGTTGGGCGGCTTCGGGACGCTGTTTGCCACGCACGCCGACTTGTACCCATACGGTCACCTCAATCACGGCGTCGACTTCGAGCACAACATGGTCGTGGTCGACCGCGGTGGATGGCCCGCCCACGACAATCAGCAGTCCTGCGGCGACGACAACTCGACGCTCGGGGTCCTTGTGGGGCTGGCACTCGGCGAGTTCGCCGACTACACCCGCGGCGATGCCAAGTGGTCGTACCGAGACAACACCATCCTGAATGACAATCCCGCGATCCGGGCAGAGCGAGCGTGTCTTTTCGTCAAGCAGGGCTCGACGCCCTACCTGCTCGCCGTCGACGACCTGCAATTCTCGCACGATCCGCATCGCTACGACTGGCACTGGCACGCGCCCGACCTGCCGATCGACGGGGCGGGGACGCTTGACGACCCGCTGATCATCGCAGCCGAGGAGGCGGTTTGCGGCATTCATTTCGTGACCCCGCGTGAGCCTGCGATCACCGTCGAGCCGGCCGAGTCGGGACAAAGACGTTACCGAAGCACGCTCAAGCGCATCGCCGCAACCCAGAACGACATCCGGGTCCGCTATGCGGCGGTGGCGACGCTGGCCGCGTCAGCCGATGGGCAGGCGCGCGTTCACCGGCTTGACCTGCGGTGTGAGAACCCGACGGCCGGTGCGGTACGAATCGAGTTGCCCGACGGATCGGTGGACTATGTCGCTTGGCAGTCGGAGGAGGATCAGCTGCAGTTGGGCTCGTCGCTGACGGCCGGGCCGCTTGAAACCAACGGGTTGCTGGCGATGGTCCGCGTTCGGGGTGACAAGGTCGTCGGCTACGTGCTGGGCGAGGGAACGTATCTGCGGTGGCAGGAACACGCTCTGGTCGGCAGCGAAGCGTCTGTCTGCGTCAGCGCCGGCGCCGAGGGGGCCAGGGTCTTCGGCCGCCGACGCACCCGCGAAGGCCTCCCGACAGTCGAGCCGGTCGGCGTGCAGGCGTGGCGGCCGCGGGCTTTGCAGGCACCCGCCGGACAGGCCCCGGGCTCGCCTTAGCGGGCAAATCGACCGTTGACGCCCGGCGGCGCGTCCGCTATTCTGCCCGCTTCAACTGAGGTTACTTCCCAGTCACTTAGTTGAGGTCGCTGTAATGGGTTACCGTTGCGTGGTACTCGCCAAACAGGTTCCGGATACGAAGAAGGTCACAGGCAAGGCCATGAAGGACGACGGCACGGTGAACCGGGCCGCCCTGCCGGCCATCTTCAACCCCGAGGATCTCAACGCCCTGGAGGCCGCCCTGGAAATCCGGGACACCTACGGGGGCGAAGTGATCCTCATGACCATGAGCATCCCGCGGGCGGCCGAGATCCTGCGAGAGGGGCTCTACCGCGGCGTCGATCGGGCGATCCTGATCACCGACCGCAAGGCCGCCGGGTCGGACACGCTGGCCACGGGCTACATTCTGTCCTGTGCGGTGCGGAAGCTGGGCAATTTCGATCTGGTCTTTTGCGGTCGGCAGGCCATCGACGGTGACACGGCCCAGGTGGGCCCGCAGCTTGCCGAGAAGCTCGGGATTACGCAGGTGACCTACTTCGAGAGGCTCGAATCGCTGGGGACCGGGAAAGCCCGCATCCGCCGCAACGTGGGCCACGGGTGGGAGTTGGTGGAGGGCGAGCTGCCGCTGCTGGTAACCGTCACGTCGGAGGCCAACACGCCCCGCCCGCCGGCCGCAAGACGCCTGATGAAGCACAAATCGGCGATGGCCCCGTCAGAGGTGCAGCAGCAAGTCGCCGCCGAGATGGAAGGCCAGGCGCCTGAAAAGATCGCGAAGGAAGCGGCTGCCCGGTGCGACGTGCTGAAGCAGCGCGGATTGTTGATCGAGCAGTGGAGTCTCGACGGGCTCGACATCGATGAGGAGTGGATCGGTCTGGCCGGCTCACCCACAAAGGTACATCGCATTCAGAGCGTTGTTCTGACCGGGGGCGAATACAAGAACGTACCGCCCACCGAAGATGGCGTTCGCGACCTCGTACATGAACTCATTGAAGACCACACCATCGGCTGATGGGCGGTGTCTGCGTGGAGTCCGACGCGATGATCAAACCGAATCCAAAGGGCGAAGTATGGATCTTCGCCGAACAGGAAGACAAACAGCTCAGTGACGTGCCGCGTGAGCTGCTCAGCAAGGGACGCGAACTCGCCCACAAGCTCAAAGTCAAGCTCGGCTGCATTCTGGTGGGCGACAAGGTCGCGCCCCTGGCCGACGAGCTGATCAGCCGGGGGGCCGACGTCGTCTACCTTGCCGAACACGAACGGCTCGAGCACTACCAGACCAACCCGTACTCGCGGGCAATCTGCGAACTGGTCGAGGAGCACAAGCCGCAGATCGTGCTCTTTGGGGCGACCCCCCTCGGGCGCGATCTGGCCCCGCGCTGCGCGAGCACGCTGCGATGTGGTCTGACGGCCGATTGCACCGATCTGCAAATCGGCGATCATGAAGATAAGCGAACGGGAAAGGTCTTCCGGAACCTGCTGTATCAGATACGCCCCGCCTTCGGCGGCAACATCATCGCGACCATCGTCAACACGCACCGGTGGCCGCAAATGGCCACCGTACGTGAGGGCGTCATGCCCATGGCCGATGTGAACGGCCGACACAAGGGCCAAACCGTCCGCGCCAAGCTCGACATCAAGCCCGAGGAACTCGCCTTGCAACTGATCGACCATCATCGACAGCCCAAAAAGGTCAACCTGAAGGCTTCGCGGATCATCGTCTCGGGCGGGGCCGGGGTGGCCAGCCGCGAGAATTTCAAACTTATCTGGGATTTGGCCGGTGCGTTGGGAGCGGCCGCCGGTGGGTCGCGCGCCGCGGTGGACAGCGGGTTCATCGATCACGACCACCAAGTGGGCCAGACGGGCACGACGGTGCGACCGGCCCTGTATATCGCGATAGGCATCAGCGGCGCGGTCCAACATCGTGCGGGCATGCAGGAGTCGGGCAAGATCGTGGCCGTCAACAAGGACCCGGACGCCCCGATCTTCCAGATCGCCCATTACGGCATCGTCGGTGATTTGAACGAGGTGGTACCCAGAATGATCAAAGCGGTCCGAGCGCGGGTCTAGCGCCGCCGGGCCGATGCGCGGCGCTGCCGTGCCTTGCGCAGCCGATCGGCCGGG
>CBFCZG010000447.1:0-3184 GCA_965602375.1 uncultured Phycisphaerae bacterium
GCCTGCAACATCGAGCACGTCGACGCGGTGCTCTACACGCATCACCATTCCGACCACGTGGCGGGACTGGACGACCTGAGGCGCTTCAACCTGTCCGGCCAGGGGCCCTTACCGGTGTACGCGGCGCAGGACACGCTCGATCGGCTGGCCGTCATGTTCGACTACGCCTTCCGACACGATCCGGACTATCCCTCGTCCAAGCCGGCACTCGAGCCGCGTCTGATCGGCGGGCCGTGGGAGTTGTACGGGCAGCGGATCGAGCCGATACCGCTTCTGCACGGCGAGTTGCCGGTTTTGGGCTTCCGTTTTGGCGGGTTGGCCTATTGCACCGATTGCAGCCACATACCGGATGCGTCATGGAAGCTGCTCGCGGACTTGGACGTACTGGTCCTGGACGGATTGCGGAAGCGGCCGCACCCGACGCACTTCAATCTCGACCAGGCGGTCGAGGCGGCCGGCAAAATCGGCGCCAAACAGACCTACTTCACGCACATTGCCCACGAGCTGGGCCACGCCGAGGCCAATGCCAATCTGCCGGCGAACATGGCGCTGGCTTACGACGGGCAGATTGTTGAGCTGTAGACGAAAGCCGCCCTGCGCATGGCGTCAGTCCCCCGCTCCTGGAAGGAACGGGGCGCCGCCGCGGTCATCGTGCCGGCCACCCGCCAGAAACTGAGAGGCCCGGACTCGGATGTGGTGGGTCGACTACCCACCCTGCATTTCTGACGGCGCACACCCGCGTTGAAGCGCCGGCACGAGCCACGCGATCAGCATGCCGACGACGGCTATCAAGAGAAGCAGAAGCGCCTCTCGCGAGGATGAGAATATGAGCCACTTTCCCCGTCCCCTGCGGCGATCGGTCTGATTCGGCGGTTTTGCTGGCGGGTGCTGCTGCATTTTCTTATGGCCCGTTACTGTCCGACTATGGACTCGTCGATGCCTGGCCTACGCTCTGTCTGAAAAAAGCTTCTCCGGATGCTAACCTGTCCAGAGCACTGGCGGGCAAGCCGCCAGTGGCACCCCAGAAGACCAGATCGGAATTCTCAGACACAGCCTAATCCTCAGCCAGGCCGATGGCCGTGGCGGCTGCGTAGTTGGGCGTGTGCGTAATCGATACAAGTACGCGGAAGATGCCCTGCTCGGTGCTGATTCGTGCGGTGTGGCCGGTCAGTGCGACCTGGGGGCGACCGGCTGGGTCGTTGGTGATTTCCATGTCGGTCCAGGCGATTTTGCCCCGCCAGCCGGTGCCCAGCATTTTGAGGATGGCCTCCTTGGCGGCGAAGCGTCCGGCGATCCGAGGGATCGCGTCGCGATGCGTGTTGCAGTAGGCCTGTTCGCAAGGGGTGAGCACGCGGTCGAGGAACCGCTGCCCGTGCCGTTCGACCACGACGGCCACTCGCTCGCATTCGATCAGATCCAGCCCCTGGCCTACGATTTTCATGAACTTGACGCTATCGCGCGGCCGGCAGCGGATCAAGGGGTCGCATGGGACGGCGGCGGGGCCAAGGCAGCGCCTGCGAAGCGTCGATTTGACCCAACTGCAACGGATGGGGTATAGAGCTAGCCTTGATTGGTGCGGAGAGATGGATGCCGGCCCAGGCTTTGCTGACAGATCTGACCGACCCGCAGCGCGAGGCGGTGACGCATCGCGACGGCCCACTGTTGGTGCTGGCGGCTGCCGGAAGCGGCAAGACGCGGGTGATCACGCGCCGGGCGGCGTGGCTGGCGACACACGTGGGGGCCCGCCACGTGCTGGCTATCACGTTTACCAATAAGGCGGCCGAGGAGATGCGGCAGCGCATCGCCGCGCTGGGCGCGGGCCGGGGCATGACGGTGGGCACGTTTCACTCGTTCTGCGCCCGGCTGCTGAGGCAGCACGCCGACCGCGCGGGCATCGAGGCGAATTACTCGATCTTCGATCAGACCGATCGGGTGCGGGTGATCAAGGACGCCATCAGCCGTTGCGAGTTGGCCAGCGAGGCATGGAAGCCGTCGAACGTCGAGTTGCGGATCAGCCAGGCCAAGAACCACATGCTGGCGCCGGACGGGATGTTGGCCGAGGCCGTCGACTTCAGGGATCAGACGATCGCCCGCATCTATGCCCAATACGAGCAGATTCTCGCCGAGAACAACGCCCTCGATTTCGACGATCTGCTGCTTCGCGTCGCCCAATTGCTCGATCGCGACAAAGCGCTGCGCAGCGAGTTGGAAGAGCGATTCGCCTATGTGCTGGTCGACGAATACCAGGACACCAACCGCGCGCAGTACCTGATTGCGCGCCGACTGACCGAGACACGACGCAATATTTGCGCTACGGGCGATCCCGACCAGTCGATCTACGGTTGGCGAGGGGCGAATCTGGCCAATATTCTGGATTTTGAGAGCGACTATCCCGATGCCAAAGTCGTGCGACTGGAGCAGAACTACCGTTCGACGCAGCGCATCCTGCGGGCGGCCGACGAGCTGATTCAGGCGAATCAACGGCGCAAGGAGAAGCGGCTCTGGACCGAGAACCCCGAAGGCGTGAACGTGTGCGGGTTTGTCTACGACGACGCCCAGGATGAGGCCGACGGCATCGCCGAGCAGATTGCACGGCTGCACGAGCGGGGACGGTCTTTAGGGCAGATCGCCATCTTCTATCGTGTAAACGCCATGACGCGGGTGCTGGAGGAGGCCCTGCGCAAGAAGGCCTTGTCGTATCAGATCGCCCGCGGCGTGGAGTTTTACAACCGCAAGGAGATCAAGGATGTATTGGCCTATCTGCGGGTGATGGTGAATCCGTCGGACGAAATCTCATTGGTGCGGATCATCAATACGCCGGCGCGCGGCATCGGCAAGACCACGATCGATCGGCTTCGAGCCCACGCCAGAGAAACCGGTCGTCGATCGATCGACCTGGTCGCGGCTGCGGAGACTGTCGGCAATCTCAAGGCGGCAGCCGCCAGACGCATCGGGGAGTTTGCGGCGCTGCTCGAAAAGTTGCGTAAGGTGGCGGCGGGCGACAGCGTACGCGAGATTGTGGAAAAGACCCTCTCTTTGACCGGCCTGGAGCGGGCTGTGGTCGATCAGGCGGGCAGCGACAGCGACCAGGTCGGCAATCTGGCCGAGTTGGTCAGTGCGGCCGCCGAATACGATCAGCAGCACCCCGACGAGAAGCAGCCGCTTCAGCGCTGGCTGGAACAGG
>CBFCZG010000448.1:0-3171 GCA_965602375.1 uncultured Phycisphaerae bacterium
GCCCAAGGGCGGCGACTGGCCCGGGTCGGGCGGGCGGTACATCTGGCATGACGAGCGGACGTTTGAGGACGCGTGGGGCGTCGTGCAGCGTGTCGGCGAGGACGGCAAGCTGTGCGAATGGGTGAGCGGTCCGCTGGTGGAGGCAAGCGATCCGGACGAGTTTGACTTCCCCGACGTCTCGACGCTGGGCGAGGCGGAGCGGATCGCGCCGCGCGTTGCCCAGCTCAAGGAAGCCGACAAAGTGGTGTTGGGCGGGGCGACCATGCCGTTCAAGCAGGCGTGGTACATGCGCGGGCTGGAGAACTGGTTGTGCGACATGGTGGCGAATCGGTCGTTCGCCGAGAAGCTGTACGACAGGATCTACGCGTATCAGACCGAGCGCGCCGTGCGTGCGGCGAGGGCAGGTGTCGACGTGGTGACGGTGGTGGGCGACATAGCGATGAACGAGCGTCTGATGTTTCCGCCGGCCGTTTTCCGCGCGTTGGACAAGCCGCGGCTGGCCCAGATGGTGCGTCGCGCGCGCGAAGTGAATCCGGACGTGCTGTTCTTCTACCACTGCGACGGCAACATGTCGGAGGTGATGGACGATTTCATCGAGGTGGGGTTCGACATCATCAATCCGATCCAACCGGAGTGCATGGACCCCGACGAGGTGAAGCGCACGTGGGGTGACAGGATCACCTTGTGGGGGACGATCAGCATTCGCACGACGCTGCCGTTGGGCACGCCGGCGTCGGTTCGGGCCGAGGTGCAGGATCGAATCCGTCGGTGCGGTTACAACGGCGGGCTGGTGATCGCGCCGGCCAACGTGATCATGTACGACACGCCGGTGGAAAACGTGGTGGCGATGTACGAGGCGGCGCGGGAGTATCGGTGGGACGACGCGTGATTCTTTTCTGGAATAGAGGTTCGCCGACGATACGCTGTCCCGGGCACTGGCGGGCAAGCCGCCAGTGGCACCCGGCGCGGGAGTATCGGTGGGATGGCGCGTAGGGCTGCAACGAGCACGGAGCGATTGTGAGTGTCGAGCAGGTATGGCTGAACGGCGTGCTGACGCCGGCAAGCGAGGCGCGGGTGAGCGCGTTTGACGCGGGGCTGCTGCACGGGGTGGGCTTGTTCGAGACGATGCGTGCGTACAACGGGCGGGTGTTTCGACTGGACGATCACCTGACGCGACTGGCGGCGTCGGCGGAGGCGTTGCAGATCGCCAAGTCGGCCGATGTGGAACCGTGGCGGTCGGGCGTGGGGCAGGTGTTGGAGGCCAACGGTCTGACCGAGGCGCGGGTGCGCCTGCTGGTGACGCCGGGCGATGTTCGCGGGGGCGAGCCGCAGGCCGGCGACGCAGGGGGCACGGTTTTGATCGCGGCTGGACCGATCTCGCCGTACGACGACGAACTGTACACCAAGGGCATGACGGTTCTGGTCAGCGGGTTCAAGCAGGGGCGTTACGATCCGACGTGCGGGCACAAGACGACGAGTTACTTTTCGCGGCTGATTGCGCTGCGCGAGGCGCAGGCGCATGGCTGTGGCGAGGCGTTGTGGTTCACCACGGAGAACCTGGTGGCTGAAGGCTCGATCAGCAACGTGTTTGTCGTCACCGACGAGGTGATCAAGACGCCGCCGGTGGAGACGCCGGTTCTGCCGGGCATCGCGCGGAAGGTGGTGCTCGAGATTGCGCGCGGGCAGAAGCTGGCTGTGCAGGAGCTTCCGCTGACGATCAAGGATCTGCTCGCGGCGGATGAGTGCTTTTTGACCAACTCGGTGATGGAGGTCATGCCGGTCTGCCGGGTGGAGCGGCACGCGATCGGGCAGGAGAAGCCCGGACCGATCACGCAGCGTCTGGCGGATGGGTATCGGGAGTGTGTGAAGGATGAATGCGGAGTGTAGCGCGCGGGAGTTGGCGTTAGAGCCTTTCGCGCGCCCTGTGGGTAGTTTGCATGTCAGTAAAGATCATTCTCGACACGGATATTGGCGACGACATTGACGACGCGATTGCGCTGTCGTTTGCGTTGGGCTCGCCGGAGTTCGAGCTGTTGGGCGTGACGACGGTGTACGGCGACGTGGTGACGCGGGCGCGGATCGCGCGGAAGCTGCTGGCTGCGTGGGGGCGCGACGACGTGCCGGTGATTTGCGGGGCCGAGCGGCCTTTCGGATTCGACTATCGGCCGGGCACCGATCCCGAGCCCTGTTCGCAGCGCGAGGCGGTGGCCGATGATAAGCAGCCGGTCGATCGCAGTCGGTCGGCCAGTGCGTTCATCGCCGAGTGCGTTCGGCGCTGGCCGGGGCAGGTACACGTAGTGACGATCGGGGCGATGACCAACGTGGCGACGGCGCTGTGCGGCGAGCCGGCGCTGGCTGGGCAGATGGCCGGTGTGGCGTCGCTGGCTGGTTATGTTCCGCCGCGGCTGGGTCAGCCGGAGTGGAACGTGCGCTACGATCCGCTTGCGGGGGCGAGCATCGCGCTGAGCGGTGTGCCGTGGACGGTGGTGGGCGCCGACGTGCAGAACGACAACGGCCTGCGACGTGAGGAGTTTGATGCGCTGTCGGCTGGCGGGCGGGCGGCGGCGAAGCTGCTGCTCGATCTGGTTGTGTTGATGAGCCGGAACAAAGGCGCGGGAAACCCGCGGGTGAAGAGCATCGGCGACGTCGATCGCGTGCACGTGGCCGACGTGTTCGCGCTGGCGTCGCTGCTGATACCTGAGCAGATGGACTTGCGACCCGGGCGCGTCGAGGTGCACGACGACGGTGCGCTCGACTTCAAGCCGGACGCGCACGGGCCGCATCGTCTGGCGTTTGGACGTGTGGCGCGCGGTGCGTACCGTGGCGAGATTCTGCATCGCCTGTTGGGCGAGCGGCTCGATCGGGCGCAGGGCACTTCGGGCGGGAGGTAAGCGGCGATGAGACTGGGCGGGACGTTATTTCGCAAGTTCGACGACGCGGATGGCTGGGTGGCAGCGGTGCAACACTACGGGTATCGGGCGGCCTACTGCCCGGTCGACAGCGACGCCGAGCAGTCGGTTGTGCGGGCGTACGTCGAGGCGGCCAGGCGGGCCGACATTGTGATTGCCGAGGTGGGCGCGTGGAGCAATCCGCTAAGCCCCGACGAGAAGGAGCGGGCCGCAGCCCTGGCGAAGTGTAAGCAACAACTGGACTTGGCCGACCGTGTCGGGG
>CBFCZG010000449.1:0-3155 GCA_965602375.1 uncultured Phycisphaerae bacterium
GGCATGTTCGCCCAGCGCCGTTGCGAATTGAAGATGGGGTTCACCGGACGGTTACGTTGTATCCGCGACTGGGCCGGCGGGGGCGAGGGCAACATTATTGCCGACCCGGGGCTTGCCGATGTCAACCTGCGGATCGCCCAGCCGATGGCCCACGGTTACTGGCGCGCGGACGGTATCTATGAGCCCACTACACAACAGGTCAGATTGTGGGAGGGCAGCAGGGAACGCTGGGTGCCAAACGAATTGGTCGGCAAGCTGCTGAAGCCGGACGTGACACAGCGGCGCGAGTTGGTGATTGCCCGGAACACAGAGAACGTGATCTGGGTTTGGGCCGACTACGACACGATCCGCGTGGGTTCGTCCTGGATCACCGAGGGCGCGAGTTACGCCATTTACGATTACCACCTTCAGCCCGACTCGCCGTGCATCAACCGCGGCGATCCGAATGCTGACTATGGTGGGCAGACGGACATCGACGGCGATGATCGCGTTGTTCACGGTCGGGTGGACATTGGTGCCGACGAATACACGGGTCCGCCGATGCTGCTCAAGCCTGCGCTGGTGGCCGCCGAGCCGCGGGGTAGCTCGACACTGCCCAAGACGGCCAGCAACGTGCTGCGGCTGACATTTGACATGCCGGTTGAGCTGTCCGGCGGGACCCCGCTGAGCATCGTCGATCTTCACGAGGGCATCTGCGTGGGCGAGGCGTTTCTGTACTCGATTGAGGCGGATGGGTATACGCTCAAGGCCCAGGAGTGTGGAAGTGCTCTGATCAACCGCACGTGGTATCGCGTAGCGCCAACACTTCCACTGGACGTACACCTGTTCACCATAGACGTATGTACGTTGTTTGGTGATGCCGATGGAACCGGACCAGTTGGTCTTGGTCCGCGCGTCGATGGCGACGACTCACGCGTCGTCAAAGAGCACCTGGGCGAGCGTACCGACGCGCGCTACGATCTGGACGGCAGTGGCCGTGTGACGACGGCCGACTATAGCGTCGTCAAGGCCCACCGGGACGAACGCAGACCCGACAAGCCGTGAAACGGCTTGCGTTTTGGTGATGGGAAGATCGACTCGAGCTGTCGCTTTGCGTCTGCACGCCACGGCCGGCGCATGAATATCGGTCTATATGGGTCCTCTGCCCAGACGTTTGCCATTGGTTCGGGTTCGGGATAAGATGGGTTGAGCCCGTTCGTGTCGGAACGGCATTCGCGACGCGATGACGGGGGAGTGGTTATCGGTCGCGTAAGTTCGATGCGTTCTGAGGAACGTCGGTTGTTGTGTTTTTTGCAGAGCGGAGCGTCCGACGACTGCCGCTCAGGGCGACGGAGGGCAGGGGGGTATGTGCCTTGCGGGGAAAGAAGTAGTAATCCTTAAAGATCGGAGACGTTGAGGTGTTACGCACTGAGGTGATTGCGTGGAGACGGTCGTGGCTGATGGCAGCGGCTGTTGCCTTTGCTCTTGTTGTGTATGCCCCGGGTTTGGCGATGGGGCAGACGTACACGGCCGGGCCGGGTCTGGGTGTGGTCATCGTCGACGACGGGTACGACGGGACGCTGGCGTCGATGGGCGCGAGCACCATCACCGTACCCAGCGACGGGACGGATCAGGTGGTGGGGGTGACGGTCCAGGCGGCTGTGGACATTCTGTTCGTCGGCGATCTGGTGGTGAAGGTGGAGAACCCTTCGGGCACGGTGGTCACGCTGATGCATCGTGTTGGCGTGGCTGGTCTTCCGGACGACGGTACCGACCACAACGAGTACATTTACGGCGACGGCTCGAACTTCAGCGCACAGTTCCCGGTCACGTTTGATGACGCCGCGCCGAGCGGCGTGTTGGCGGAGATGGTGGGATCGATTCCCGGAGTGGGCACGGATGACGCTGTGGGGGATCCGGCCAACGCCTCTCCCGATAACTATATTCCCGACGCCGACGACTTGAGCACGGACGTGGGTGGTCCGCTTGTCGATCATCTCGGCGCCTTCATCGGCGAGAGCGCCGTGGGCGACTGGACGCTGTACCTGGGTGACGGTGCAGTCGAATACGAGGGGCAACTGGACGGCTGGACGCTGCTGTTGGCGACCACATACGCCGGGGACGACGTGGACGCTGACGGAATCCTCAACGACGACGACAACTGCCCGACGGTGCACAACCCGGACCAGGCCGATTTCGACGGTGACGGTGAGGGCGATGCATGCGATCCGGATATCGACAACGACGGTGTGCCGAACGAAGAGGATGTTTGTGACAGCACGCCGCCGGGCGCCAACGTCCAGCCGGACGGGGGCCTGCTGGGCGATCTCGACGGGGACTGCGACTGCGACATGGCGGACTTCGTGCTGTTCAGTGCCGACTGGACGGGCCCGCAGCCAGGAGGTTTGCCAAGCGCGGCGGCCACCGGCGGCGCTCAGGCTCCGTCGGCAGATGGGCCGACCCCGCCGTACCGAGTCGGGGCACGCCTGACAGCCCCCTCCTTGCAGCACCGGCAGGACGGCGCACACCGACGGCAAGGTAAGGCCAACCGCAGGCCGGAAGGGGGTTGACGCCGGCCAAGCGGGTTCTGTACAGTAGTCGCACAGGGCGCTTAGCTCAGTTGGCTAGAGCGTACGGATCACACCCGTAAGGTCACAGGTTCGAGTCCTGTAGCGCCCATCAGACGACGCCCCCTCCATTGCGTAGGGGGCTGTCTTTTTTAGAGAAGTGTTGAAATCGTTGGAACTTATGTCTTCTTCCCCCGCGGGGTCCGGTTTCAGGTTCGCATCATTTCCACTGACTTCGCGCGGCTTCTGCGCCGCATTTTGCGCCGCCTGTTTGAAGTGGTCTTCGGTCACTTGCAGATAGTGCTTTGCTGCGACAGGCACGCTGTTACCGATCCAGGCCGATGCGACGTGCGCGGCGAACTGGTCGGCCAGTTCGGTCTCGCGAGTGCTGCGAAGGTTCTGCCACAACTTCGGCCACGGTTCCAATCCAGCTTGCCTGATTATGCGTTGAAGCTGGGTACGCAGGTTCGTCGTTCCGCGTCGGTAACGAGTGATGCAGAACTCGGCGCCGGGTTTGGCTTGCTCGAACGCTTCGCGTAGAAATGGCAGCAGTTCCGGGAAGATGGGAACCAATCGTGATTCGTGGCCTTCGTGACGCTCAGTCTTTGG
>CBFCZG010000450.1:0-3118 GCA_965602375.1 uncultured Phycisphaerae bacterium
GGCGACGTCGAGCCTTGCCGTGTGTGCGGACCCAGTCCTCGATCGCCAATAGCTCGTCGGGCGAGTTGAAGTCCTGCACTTCCGACGGGTCGCGCAGGCGGACTTGGTGGAGTTTGTGCCGCGGCTGACCGCCGGGACCGCTGGGAGCCGACAGCAACGCCGGCAGCTCGGTAATGTAGTATTCGCCCTGGGCGTTGTCGGCGGTGAGCCGGTCGATCATCTCGTATAGCGGAACGGCACGGAACAGGTAGACGGCTGTGTTTACAGTGGTGCTGAGTTTCTCGATTTGCTCGCCGGTGAAGCGTCGGCCGTTGATCTCGATCGTGCCGGGGTCGGGCCCGAGGTGGCGCGCGAGGGTGGCCGGCTCGATTCGGCGGTGCTGCTGAAGCAGGTTCCACAGCGGCCCGAGAGCGGTGGCCAGGCGGGTCTCAGAGCGGATGTAATTCAGGCCGATCTCGACCAGGCCGGCCGATTCGATTGGCCGGCTGCGGCTACGGGCCAGGCGGGCGAAGTGACCCAGTGCGCGGGCACGGTTGATGTCGCGAGCCTCGACGATGGCCAGCACGCGTCCGTCCTGGTCGGGCAGCACTCGGCCTCGCGATCGAGCGGTGTGTTTGGGCGCGGTCAGAAAGGCAAGATCGGCGTTGGTGCGGGCGAACTCGTCCTTGAGGCGGGCCAACGCCTGTGGCTGAATGAACTTATCACCCATGGTGATCAGCACGGGGCCGGTGTGGCCCAGCCGACGAAGGGCCTGCACGCCGATCTGTGCGGCGTGGCCGGTGCCGAGTTGCTCGTGTTGGTAGGCGAACAGGGCCTCGGGGAACTTCTGCCCGACGGTGGCGACGACGTCGCCGGCCATTGCACCGACGACGATGACGAAGCGCTTCACGCCGTGGGCGTTCAGCATAGCCAGCGTGCGGTTGATGGCCGGCACACCGGCGATGGGAAAGCATACCTTGTGCTGCGTGGCAGACCCCATCCTCATCCCTCGCCCGCCGCACAGGATGACACAGGCTATGTCCTTGTTGGCCATGACGTTACGTTGCCGATATCGGTCGTCGCGTCGCACAATATCCTCGCGCGAGCGCCCGAGTAACTTCCAGCATTATAACGAATTGGCCGTGCGAGGGTGCTACTTCAGTCGGTGGGGTCCGACAACGTCGGCATGATGTGATGTCGTCATGCGGAGATGTACGGAGAGCAATTTGCTTCGGGTCGGGGCAAAACGAGCATCTGTCGCGTGCGGGTAACACACGAGATGGCGGGTGAACCTTTCGGTCGACTTGGGGGGCACCCCCGTAGGATCCCGAATGACATGCGCCCGATGAAAACAGGGACTAGTAACGGCGAGGCGTGATCGGCAAGAGGACAGCGCCGAGCGCAGGCAGCTAGAGCATCTCGAAGCCAATGATCTGCTCGGCTTCGAGCACGGTCTGGAGGCGCGACACGCGACACACGCGAGCCATACGCGAGGTTTCGGTGGGCCGGGGTGACCGACGGCGCGGGTCGGTCTGCGGCAGGAATCGCAGTTCGAGCTTCTGACCCGCCACGATCGGCACGGTCAGAGGCAGGCGTACGCAGGCCCCGCCGTTGGAGCGGTCGCGGCCGACAGCGGTGATCGTTCTCCTGAGGCCTGGGTGCCAGAACTCAACGGGCCAGGTGCAGGGGTGGCGGGGTTCCTTGCGTCGTTCTTCGTCGGGTTTCATGGCACTTTGATCCTCGGCCAGGATAGCGCGTAACACGGCGATTATCGGCATCGAAATGCGGCCAGTTCACACGGATCGGGCAGGCGAGGACCTATTTCGGCTGAATGGTCAGCCGGGCCGAGTAAAACTGCCGGCCACGGCGGGGCGCCGAGACCAGCCAGGTTCCGTCGGGAGAGACGATGCCCGACCGGCAGTTCACCGGATGGGGCTTGGCGGCGTTGGCGGTGGCGATGAACAACCCGCCCTCTCGGGCCCGCAATTGGAGATTGGACTCGTGATAGGGGATGTGCTGGCTGCTCGAGCCGGAGTGGACCAGGTGGAAGATCACCCTTGCCCCGCGCCGGGCCAGATGATAGCTCAACCGCGGGTCGGGATAGGGCCCGCAGCCGGGCGTGACCCACATATCGTTGCAGATCAGACAGCCGAAGCCCAACTTCTTGTGGTGGAACACCCCCAGGCGCTTGCCGGGGGTGCAGAACCGTCGGTCGCCGCGAGTGGGCACCATCTTGCTGTGGGTGCCGATGATCTGCCCGCGGTCGTCGACCGCCACGGCCTGGATGTAGCACACGCCCCGTCGCGGCTTGTGGCCGGTGCCCACCAGGGCGCAGATGCGGTTGCGCTTGCAGGCCTGGCGGACCCTCACCATGGCCTGGTCGCGGGCGGCCTGGCCGAACCGGCCGTGATAGCCGGTCAGCATCATCTCAGGGAACACGACGAAGTCGCATCGCGCCGCGCGGGCCCGCTCGATATGCTCGACGACGGCCTGGGTGTTGGCGTCGATGTCGTCGGGATCGACGTAAAGCTGGGCCCCGCCGATGCGGAGCGAAAGAGGTTGCCTCGGCGCTTTTGGCAAAGGCCGGCCTCCAGGCGAACGGTCTAAACACAACCGCCTGCCCCGCTGCGTCGTCGCCACGAGGCAGGACGGTTGTGCGTCCACAAGTATCTGCTGCCTTTACAGCAGCTTATCGACTACGGCGCACAGCTCTTTGACGTGAGCTACGGACGCGTCGAACATCTTGCGCTCGTCGGCTTCGAGGTCGATCTCAACGACCTTTTCGACTCCGGCGGCACCCAGCACGCACGGCGTGCCGACAAAGAACCCGCCCACGCCGTATTCCTTGTCGCAATATCCGGCGCCGGGCAGGATGCGTTTTTTGTCCTTGATGATCGCCTCGGCCATCTGGACGCTGCCGGCGGCTGGGGCGTAGTAGGCGCTGGTGCCCATGAGCTTGACGATCTCGCCGCCGCCGCCTCGCGTTCGCTTGACGATGGCCTCGAGCCGGTCGGGCTTGATCAGTTGCGTAACGGGAATGCCCGACACCGAGGTGTAGCGCGGCAGCGGCACCATGTCGTCGCCGTGCCCGCCCAGCAGCAGCGCGTTGATATCCTCCACGCTGCACCCCAGCTCCATG
>CBFCZG010000451.1:0-3073 GCA_965602375.1 uncultured Phycisphaerae bacterium
TTACCAACGTTAGTTATGTTCACCAGGGCGGCCCGTGCTACGCGCACCGGCCGTTCTGAGCCCGGCGCGGCGTTGTGTTTTGACAACGGGATTTGACTAGTCGCATTCCCGTGACATGATAACCTCATATTTTACAGGCACTTACACACACGTTTACCGTCAGCAACATCCCGTTGGACAACGTCGACGCATTTTCTCCAGTCTTGGGAATTGATATATTCCCTACAAACGGCCCGTTTGCAAGCGTTTTATAGGGGAATTCCCGGACCAAGTGAAACTGGGCAGCGCAGCTGGCTGGCGGGCTCGCGAGGCTGCAGGACGCGCCGGTCAACTAGAAGGTCATCAACTGATGGGCAGTTGGACACGGGCGCAGAGCGCCTTGAGGGCATCGGCGGCCGTCTTGAACAGTTCCGGGCCGGTGCTGCCACGAAACTGCCCTGCCGCTTTAAGGTGCGGCTCGAGGGTGAGCACCCAGTCCTGGCGGATTGTGGCGGCGTCGGCGAGGATCTTCTCGACGTCGCCATCGCCCTGCCCGCAGGGCACACACGGGCCGGCCTGGCCGAGCTTCTTGTCCTTCATGTGGAAGTAGCCCACGTACTGCTTGAGCGGCTGCCAGCAGGTCTCGTAGACGTCGGTGCACTCGACGGCAACGAAGTTGGCCGGATCGAACGCCATCACCATCTGGCCCGAGTAAGCCGCCAACTCGTTCATCAGATCGGCGCAGCGGGACGGGGTATCGGCGTAGATGGCTGACTCGTTTTCCTGGACGAGCACGACGTCGCGTCCGGCGACGTACTGGCACATCTGCGTGCAGCGATCGAGGACGGTCTGACGGTGGTCGGCGATGCTCTCGCCGTCGGGTGGGTAGAAGCTGAACACCCGCACGTAGCGGCAGCCGAAGAACTCAGCCAGCTCGACGGCGTGCTTGAACTCGTCGAAGTGGCTGTCGAGGTCCTGGTCGAGCTTGACCTTGCCGATGGGCGATCCGATGCACATCACGCGCACGCCGGCGTCGTCGAACTTCTGCTTGAGGGTGCGGCATTGCTCGTCGGTGAGCTTCATGACGTTGGTATCCCACGCGCCGCGGAGGTCGACGTGGGTGACGCCGTTGGCCTTGAGGATCTTGATCTGCACATCGGGATCGGGATCGATTTCGTCGGCGAAAGCGCTGATGACGGCCATGGGTTACTCCTGGGTCTTGATAGGCGACCTTTCGGGCCGCGATCGGTTAGGCAAGCGGTAGTTTGACGACGCTATGTTCTCGGGCCGCCAACTCGGCGGCGAAAATCAACTCGTAGGTTCTGGCGGCCGCCGCGATGCTGAGCATGGACGGCTTGCCGGACTCGATGCAGTCGACGAAGTAGGACACCTCCTCGGCGAATGGGTGGTGCGATACGTTCCAGTCGTCGGGGTAGGTGGCGGGCACGGGTGTGAAGTTGCTCGACTCGGGAAACAGCTCGGCGCTGTACAGGCCGTTGTTTCGCAGGCAGCCTTTGGTGCCGTTGACCTGGAGGTGAAACACGTAGGGCATGTTGCATTCGAGGCTGGTGCTGACGCGGCCTATGGCGCCGTTGTCGAAGCGGGCCATGAGCGCGATGGTCGGATCGTACTGGAAGTCGCTTCGCCAGGCGGCGCTGCGGGAGAAGGCGGACACTTCGACGACCTCGTGCTGCTCGCCGACCATCCATCGGACCATGTCGACGCTGTGGCAGCCACCCATCAGCAGGGCGCTGCCGCCGGTGTCGGGGGTGACCTTCCAGGCACCGAGGATTTCGTGCCAGTAGTCGCTCTCGGCGTAGAAGACGTCGCCGATGTGGCCGGCGTCGAGAAAGTTCTTGAGGCCCACGACGGCGGGATAGAAACGGCAGACGTGGCCCACGTGGCTGAGGGCGTTGGTCTTGCTCTGGGCGTCGGTGAGTCGGCGAAGCTGCTCGAGCGTCAGGCAGAGGGGCTTTTCGACCAGGACGTGCTTGTGGGCTTGGAGGGCGGCAAGGGTCTGCTCGTAGTGGAGGTGGTTGATGGTGCAGACGTGGACCAGGTCGATGTCGTCGCGCGAGAGGGCCTCGGTGAAGTCGTCGAGGTAATCGGCCTGGAAGCCGTACTGGCGCATGTACTTCTGCGCACGGGGCTTATCGTCGGGGATCATGCCGGCGACGGCACGGATTTCGGTTCTGGGGTCGAGGCAGAGCCCGCGGATGTGTTCGCCTGCGACCCATCCGGGTCCGATTACCAGGGCGCCGTACTTGGCCATAAGCTGCTCCTTGCGAGTCGAACGATCGGTGAGTGGTTTTACCCGATGATCGGGTGTCGTGCCAAGGGCAGGTGGTTGGGTGAGGCGTGTGACGGGGGCATCAAGGAGGCTGAGGGAACCGGCCGGCCCAGCCGATACGAAGGAACGTTGTGTTGACGGCTGCAAGGCGAGTCGATATAGTGATTGTTTCGTGAGATTGCCTAGAGGATACGTGGTCCAAATGGTCCGGGAAGTCCAGACAGCACGCGCGGCGAGTGAATCCAGAGGCAGGCTGGGGCTGTTGGGGCTATTGCTGCGCCTTCGAGGCGCATAGGGCCTGGACCGGCTGGCAGTCATCGGAGTTGACGGTTAATCCAGGCCCTACGCTAAAGCAGCGTGGGGCTTGTTCGTTTCGAGGCGAAGCGATGAAAACGAGGCGGTTTCGATCGCGCATAAGCCTGTACCTGTGAGGGGCTGGATGCGCCGCGGTCGGACGGCGGGTCCAGCCCGGAGGAGACGGTGCGGTAGCAGGCTTAGTGGGTATCAAGAGAAAGGCCTTGGCTCTGTCTGAAGGAAGTTTTTTCTGTAAGCCGCACTGGCTGACGAGCCGTTCGACTGAGCTCACGGCCGAAGCAGCCAGTGGCACCCGAGACAGCAACATCGGGATTCCAGGACGGAGCCTGATGGTCAGGTGGAAGGATCGACAGATGAATGATTCAGGACAAACCGATGCGTCCATGGTTCGGATATTCGACACGACGCTTCGCGACGGCGAGCAGAGCCCGGGCGCGTCGCTGAACACGGCGGAGAAGCTCCAGGTGGCGGCGGATGAGTTGAAAACAG
>CBFCZG010000452.1:0-3068 GCA_965602375.1 uncultured Phycisphaerae bacterium
AATTTCTTTAAGTTTGGCAAAACTAATGTTGTTGTAAGCCCTCCATAAAACCCGACGGCATCGGCCGGACGCATCTCCTGTAGGGCCGCGTGGTCGGGCTGCCCCCGTTCGTCCACAGGCCCCGGGAAACGGTAGTTGTTTTCATCGATGACCTCCACGTCCCAGCCGGGCATCTTGCTCACGCTCGTGGCCACACAAAGCGGCCCGAGGGCGGTAGTCTTCTTGGCAATGTGGCTGTAGACGTTGAAGGCAGGGTACTTGGGGACAACCATTCGGAAGATGCGTCGCTTGGCGGCAGGTTTCATATGACATATCCAATAGGCTCATATCCGGCCACGACCGCCGCGGCCCCTTCGCCAGTATTATTGCATCGGTGAGAGACAACCTCAATGGTCGACCGCCGACCCGTGCGGCCCCGCCGGGGCCGGTCAGCGACAGGCACTTGCGGCCGGACGCACGTCTGCAAAAAAAAAGGGCCTCGTTCGGACCCCGCCGATCCTTCCGAGTTGAAGCATCCAGTGGGGCGACGCCGCCCGCCCTGCCACGGTCGTTCCGATCTATTTGGAAGGTCGAACCCGAGGGGAGTGCCATCTATGTGGCACTCTGACGATCACTTGGAGCAATATCTTTATCGCTTTGGGCTTGATATTGCGACAATTTGAGGTATATTGAAAGAGGTTTAAGGCGGAAAGGGTCGCCAATCAAGTCGCTCGGAGTGAACCGCCTGACCATTCTCTTAACTGGGGCAAGTGGGTCGGTGACGTGGGCCGGCCGGGTGGTCCCGACCGCCCGGGACGGCTGCTGAAGGCCCAAATAGAACCGAATGACGTGGTGAGGTCTGCGCCCACCCGACCGGTGGCCGTAGCCTGTCCGATGGCGGAGCGGCGGCGATCCGGGCGGTGCGGTAGCGCGACCGTCGGACCCAAGTACGAACGCGGTGTGGCGAAGACCCGCGAGCCGCGGGTCGATGAGCGGTTGTTTTCGGGGGTCGACATGGCTGCGCGCAATGGCACGGTTCGGGCGGACGCACACAACGACGAGGCGGATGCACGACAGCAAACGGGCCAATCCACACACGCGGGCGCGCGGCAGAGTTGGAGGCGCTTGAACGTACAGCGACAGCCCGAGGCGCTGCCGTGTAGTCCACGCACGACGCAGGTGTGCCTGCGGTTCGGTATCTCATCGAGGCCGGAGCCTTTCTGGATCGTGCGTGATCTCAACCTGCCCGTTGAGGGCGGCAAGATCGTGCTGCTGTCGGGCCCCAGCGGATCGGGCAAGACAGCGGTGCTTCAAGAACTTAATCGGCTTGGGGGGGCAGGCCGGGGCCCCGATCGGCGCAGTAGCGTGCGGTCGGGGTCCTCGGCCGGCCGAAGCATGAAGGTCTCGACGCCGCTCGTCGACGTGGGGCGGACGAGAATGCCTGCCGGGCGGGCGATTGTGGATCTGGTGGCGTGTGAGGCGGGCCTAGGACGCAGCCTGGCGATTCTGACAGCCTGCGGTATCGGAGAACCGCGACTGTGGATCCGACCGTACGCGGAGCTATCGGAGGGCGAGCAGGTCCGGGCGCGGTTGGCGCGGGCCTTAGGCCGAGCTGAACGTGCGTCGCGAACGGAGTCGAGCGGCAACGAGTCAGGGCCCGCGGTGCTGCTGTGCGATGAGTTCTGCGCCGTGTTACATCGGCGTGCGGCCAAAGCCATCGCCTACAACCTGCGGAAGCTGGTGAGCCGAAGCGAGCCGGCCGGCAACTCGCGCGGACTCATGTTGGTGACCGCCTGCACCCATGAGGACATCGTGGCCGACTTGCAGCCTGACGTGACGGTGCGACTACAGGGGGGCGGGCGCTACGTGGTGTCACAGAGTACGCCGCGGCAGAGGCCGATCAGCTTCTTTCGTCGGCTGCGGATCGAACGGGGCACCAAGGCCGACTACCAGGTGTTCGGGGCGATGCACTACCGCTGCACGCCGGAACTGGGGTTTGTCGACAAGGTGTTCACGCTGCGGGACGGCGTGGGCGGCGAGGCGCTGGGCGTGGTGGTGTACGCGCACGGGCCGATGGAACTGTCGCTTCGCAACCAGGCGACGAACGGCCGGTTCGTGCGCAATCCAGGCCGACTGAACCGCGAGGTGCGGATTCTGCGTCGACTCGTGATTCACCCGGACGTGCGCGGCTGCGGGCTGGGACACTGGCTGGTACGCGAGACGCTGGGCATGGTGGGCGTGCCGTACGTGGAGTGTCTGGCGAACATGGGGACGGTGAATCCGGTGTTCGAGCGAGCGGGGATGGAGCGGATCGGCGAGTGTCCGCTGCCGCCGGGTCGGCAGAAGATGTGGCGGCAGCTCGAACGTCTGAAGGTCGATCCGCTGGGTGAGGACTTTGCCGAGCAGGTGAAGCGTCGGCCGGCTGTGCGTCGCGTGGTGCGGCAGGAGGTGTTCGACTGGCTGCGAGCCACGACCGGCGGGGGTGAGAAACGGGTATCGCGGTGGGGGCCGGAGGCTTTGGCGATGACGTTTCGGCAGTTGGCCGGCTCGCGACCGGTGTACTACCTGTGGCACCGCTAGGGGCGCGGGCAATCGGAAGTGGGGAGCAACTCTTGGTTTACATGTCGGTGTCAGGTACCGACTGGGGATACGGGCTGATCGGCGGCGGGGCCGACGGTCGGGCTTTTCGACGTGACGATTCACACGTCGGATGATGATGGGGGGTCAAGTCATGAATTCACTTCAAACTTTCCTTCGCCGGATCGCCCGGCCATTGGGGTCGCGGAAAGTTCGCGTGGCGCTGGCGACGGTGGTGGCTGCGTACCTCGTCGATGCGGGATTCGAGGTCGGCGAGGAGGTGGTGCTGGCGGTAATCGGCACGGGCGTGGCCATCATTCTGGGCATCGCGCACGAGGACGCCGGGCGATCGGGTTAGACTTGAGGCACGCGACCCCGGGACTGCGGACTACACACCTTTGCGCCCCTGCCGGCCGTCGGCCCCGCCGCCTGGCGCATTGGCAGGTGTGGGCGGGTCGGGGCTGCTGGTGCCCTGGTGAAGAAACGCGCTCCCCTTTGGGTCGCGGCTAAAC
>CBFCZG010000453.1:0-3033 GCA_965602375.1 uncultured Phycisphaerae bacterium
GGGCAGCGGTTCGGTGACGGCGCGGGCGTGCGGCAGCAGGTTGGCCACCGTCGGCGTGTTCATCAGCACAGCGGCGCACGGCCAGGCCAACTGCTCAGCCGCCGTGCGCAGGTCCTCGCCGAGGCGCGACACCCGCCAATTCGGCGTCACCGAAAGCACCGTCAGACGCGGCGACTCCGGCAGCGGGCGACGCCCGCGACAGTCAGCCGCCTTCTCACGCAGAGCGACGAAGGCTTCGTTCCGCCCGGTGTTAATCGCCTTGCCCGCACGCGACAGCATGTCGGTGACGTGCTGCCGGCCTGCCGGGTCCTGCCAAGGCCAGCCGAGCATGCGGCTGGGCGGATGGACGCCCTCGTGCCGACGACAAAACTCGATCAGATGGGTCTCGGCGTCGCCGCCGCAGATCAGCACCACGCGACGATTCACCAACGGGCTCGTCAGATCGTGCAATCGCAGCGCCAGCTTCAGTTGCAGCGCATCCGACTCGAGCACGAAGATTGCCTGATGAGGCCCGAGCCATTTGGCCAGCAGGCTCAACTCCTGGCCGCTGCCGATTCCCGGCAGCGCCACGTTGGCGTCGCCCGGATCGAAGCCGGCCAGGATCCCGCTCGCCGATACCGTCGGCATGCTCGTGCGACCGAACCACTGCTCGGCGCCGTCCGAGCCCTGCAAGCGATACGTGGTCGCCCCGTCGCGCCCGGTGGCGAGTTTCACGTGATCGGGAAGAGGTAGTGCGGTCAGCGTGGCCGACAGGTCTGGGTCGACCTGACGCAGCGCGTCGATGTTGCGAGCGAACGTCTGTTCGTGCTGGGTGAGGATGTCATCGGCGTGCATGCGCTGCAAAGACCTCGCACCGTGGGTCGGCGCGATCGGCGTGCCAACGGTCCGCGCCCGCCCCGCAAGCCCGCGACAGCAGGTTGGCTGCTCATGGACCCATGTAATGCGGGTCGGTCGTGCGGACCCAGACCATCGCCAGCAGAAAGACCAGCCAGAAGACGTACACCACGCCCGCCAGGATCAATGACCAGCGGGGCATGGGGCGCTCGACGTAGCCGGCCACGTCGTCGCCGGCCTGCTGGGAATCGCCTTGTGCGTGAGCGACTTGTGTGTCGGCCTCAGCCATAAAACTCCTGTCGCGTATCAACGAGCCGCCAGCATAGGCCCGGCGCCCGTCATCTGCAAGACCAGCCGGCCGACCTCGTCAACGGGCCCGATCGGCGACGAATCCTGCGCAGCCTTGGACCTTGCGCGCTCCGGTGCCATCAGCCGAACGTGCACTCGTCCGCCAGTGTCGGCCGCCCCGTTCCTTCCGCTGGCGGGGGAACCGACAATATCGCACTTCTCGGGTGGCTGTGTGCCACTGCTTCAAGCAGTGTCTTATTCTGTGGGCTTCCCCGCCGCGTTCGCACACTGGCGGACAAGCCGCCAGTGGCACCCGAAAAACAACACTATTTGCATCGTACGACCCTTATTCTTCCGGGGCGATGTCGAACTGCCGATCGAAGGCCTCGCCGAAGTCGTACACGTCGGCGAAGTCCTCCAGGCGGTCGGTGGGCTGCTTTTGCATCAATTGGTTGTCCACCAGCGCGAAGATGATGCGCCCGAAATCGAGCGTGCCGGTGATGTTCCAGCGGCGCAGCACCGTGCCCGCCAGCATGCCCCATTTGCTGATCGCCAGCTCGCGCAGGCCCACGCACAACTGCTGACCGGTCACGTGCCGCTTGCCTACGGGCAGCTTGCTCGGATCGCCGTGCACGTGCTGAACCGTATGGGCCAACCCCTCGTGGATGAAGTAGTAGGCCTCAGGCGGATATCGGCCCACCTCGGCTGCCACCTGTTCGATGCTCTTTTGCGGCTGGTCGCTCATGGTTGTCTTACCGGCACGAGGCCGAATCGCTCCGCTTACCCCGAACCCGAAGGAGGCCCCGGCCGGTCGGGCTTGGGCGAGGCGTCGTTGCGCGATCCGCCGCGTGGGGCGCGTCGTCGTCGCGATCCCCGGCGCCGGCGTCGCTTTCGCGGGCGATCCGATGGCTTGGCCGAACTCTCCTGCTGTGGCGATGCGGGCGTTTCGGACGCGCCCTGCTCGGCCGTCTCGGCTGAGGTCTCGTCGGGCGTGTCGCCCGCCTCCTGCTCCTGCGACGGTACCGGGCTTTCGCGGGCGCCAGCCGGCTCGGCCGCCTCCTGAACCGCGGGCGGGGGCTCATTCGGATCGGTCAACTCCTCGACCGGAACCACCAGCATACGCCCGTCCTCCGTCGTCAACTGCACCAGTTGGGTGATGATCTGCCGATCGGTCACGCGCCCTACTCCCTGCGGGCTGCCCACCAGTTCGCCGATCGGGGGCAGGCGCTTCAGCAGGTCCTGGTAACTGGCGTGCTCGTAGCGCAGGCAGCAGCGGAGCCGACCGCAGCGCCCGCTCACCTTCGACGGGTCGAGCGTGGCCTTCTGCATCTTGGCCATCTTCATGCTCACCGGACGCAGCGCCTTCAGGAACGTCTTGCAGCAACACTCGCGCCCGCAGATCTCGAAGTCGGCCACCAGCCGGGCCTCGTCGCGGGCGCCGATCTGACGCATCTCGATACGCGTCTGATACTCGTGGGCGAGGTCTCGCACCAACTGCCGGAAGTCGACGCGCCCTTCCGCCATGAAGTAGAAGATGATTCTCTCGCCGCCGAACACGTGCTCGCAGGCCACCAGCTTCATCGCCAGGTCGTAGCCGCGCGCCAGTTTCTCGCACAACGACATCTTCTCGCCGGCATCCTGGTTGAGTCGCTCCTGCTCGTGCAAATCCTGTTCGGAGGCTATCCGCAGCACACGGCCGACGTTCGGGCGAAGGTACTCTTCGCCGCATGCCTCGACATAGCTATCGATCCACTCGGGGCTTATGGGCTTCTCGCACGCGCCGCAGTGCGTGAGATTCACCGTCTCGCCGATCTCGATCCCGCGGTCGGACTGGACTACGACTTTCGTGCTGATCCAACGAAGCCGAACGTCCGGCGGGCACTGAAACTCGCCCAGGAGCTTCAGGAAGCC
>CBFCZG010000454.1:0-3007 GCA_965602375.1 uncultured Phycisphaerae bacterium
GCATTTCTCAGGCATGTGTTCGGGGTCGTTCACTCGTCTTCGGAAGTCCTCGAACGTGTTGCCTCGCCATATCTCGAGCAGCCGTTGCTGCTTGAGACTTCCCAAGGCCTGAGGCGCACGGCAGCAGGGCTGCACTTCTCCATCCCAGAAAACCGACGCGCAGAATCCCGCCGCGTCGCACCCCGTGTCGATCAGGTAGTTGTCGGCAGGCACATAGCCGTCCTTCATCCATACGAGGTCACCGATCCGCGTCGGGTAGCTGTCCACAAACATGCCCAGTTCCTCTGCCAGATTGGCAGCCTCCGCCAGAGTCGTCGCGAACGGTCGGCCCATCGGCGGCAGGAACCTCCCGCCAACCAGACCGAACCCTATGCGTCCTGCACCCAGGGAGGACCCGAGCTTGACTATGGTGGGAAGCTCCCGCCAATTGGCGTCTTGAACAGCAACGTACAGCCCCACCGCGGTTGGGCCATTGCGCTTACTCTTGCCCGCCAGAGTCTCCACATTACGACAGATGCGAATGAAGTTCGATCCTCTTCGTATCCCCTCGAAGGTCTCCGCGCACGCGCCGTCGAAAGACACGGTCACCGTCACTTGGTGGTCGACAAGCACCCTACACGTCTCCTCGCACAGGAGCATTCCGTTTGTGTACAGATCCAGCTTCGCCTGTGGGAGTTTTCGGTCGTGCACGTACGCTAGCCGGTCAGGGAAGTCCTTCAGCAGCAGGGACTCCCCGTCGTTGTGGAGGGTATAGTCAAGGACGGCATGGCACGTCTCGTCGACAATCTGTCGGAACAGCGCAACATCCATCACTCGCCCCCGTGGACCGGGGGACGGCCTGCACATCACGCAGCGCAGGTTACAGTCTGACGTGAGGTCGAGCCATAGAAGAGAAGGGCACGCGGTCGAGAGCGGACGACCGACATAGGCCTTCATCTGCTGTAGACCACTGTCAGAATAGAAACGCATCACCGTCCTCGTTGCCCAACGACATGCGTCACCAGCCGCCACGACGGGCAGCAGATTGGCGGTCAGTGTGGATGCCCTTGTTCTCCGATTCCTTCTCGCTCACATCTGAACCAGCGCTGCTGAGCCGAGATTTGCCGGATAGCTTCCGTCCGACGACCGCCCTCGGCCTTTCTGACGAGTCTATCGCCGATCGCGAGATTTCCAAGCATGTTCTCTGCCCGATGCAAGGGGTCTCCGCTCCCCATCAGGCCATGATGCCGCACAAAGCGGCCTGCGTAGAAGCGTTCATTGCCGATCCTCGCAGACCGTCCCCGACGCCTCCGGCCGCAGCCGGTCGTCTTGCAGGCGGCAGGTGATGTGCCGCCGGGGTCCCGCGAAGCGGCGGGCGGTGGTAGGGTCCCACGTAGCAGTCGAGACGAACAAGTAGCAACGTCGCAGCGCAACGAAAGGGCCGCCCGAAGTGGACGGCCCTTGGATCGCTCGCGAATCCGTAAACGGGTCACGCTACCGACGGCGCCGCATGCGCCTGTATCCGGTGAACCGACTCAGCAACAGCATGCCAACAGCCAGGCCCAGCGGTGCCACCGGTCCGGACGCGCCGCAGCAGCCCTGTGTTTCGCACGCATCACCAACGCCGTCGCTATCGCCGTCTGCCTGATCGGAGTTGGCGACGTCGGCGCAGTTGTCACAAGCGTCGCCAAGGTCGTCGCCGTCGCCGTCCGCCTGGTCGGGGTTGGCAACCACGGGGCAGTTGTCACAAGCGTCGCCAAGGTCGTCGCCGTCGCCGTCCGCCTGGTCGGGGTTGGCGTCATCGGGGCAGTTATCATCGGCGTCGAACACGCCGTCACCGTCGGCGTCGGCCAGGCCCGCCAGCCAGTTCCGCAGTATCTTCAGCCCATCGTTGCCCCCGGGCGCCAACGGGTCCCAGTCGTTGCCGGCACCGTTGCCATTCCACATGCCGACCGAGCCGCCCGGAGCCGGGAGGTCGGTAAATACGATCTTCTCATAGGTCGAACCGCTTAGGGATCCGAGCGCGACGGCGCCACGCGCACCATCGGCAGTCAACTGGTCGTGGTTCGTTTCCGCCGGACTGATGGTCTCGCCGCGGTAGTCGCCGAACGGCCCGTTGAGGATGAAGTGGTTCACATCGGCGGCCGTCCAGGAGAGTATGCCTAGTTCGTCACCGAAGGTGCTCGACCGCACGACGTCGGCCAAAGATGAATCGTCGGGACTGCCGAGCACGTCATAGCCAGTGGCAATCAGACTGCCACCGCCCTGGATGTAGGCTTCCAAGGCAACCGATTCGGCCACGCTGATCTGGCGCCCAGAATCGCCGACCCCCGATCCGTAAAAGATCACGACATCGAAGTTTGCCATGAAGTCGGCGTTGTCCGTTACGACCGGGTCATTTGCCGCATCCGTGTTGTCCAAGTGAATGACGCTGTGGCCTACCAGTGCCGTCTCCAGGAAGTCCAGATCACCGACGAAGTAGTCGTCGGCGATCAGCACATCCAAAGCCTTGGCCGTCGGCGCACCCAGGGCCAGGACAAGCGCAGCACCGATCACCACACAGACACAACTTGCCGTTTTCATCACAAATCCTCCCGCGCGAGCGCGCCGAACGAAACGCGTCCCCAACTCTCCAACCTGAAAAGAACGCGCGCATCGTACCCAGCGCCGGGCCTGCCCGCAACCTGCCCGCTTGCCGGTAATGGCGGACCGCTGCAACACGTAGGCGGCTTGCACCCGACCCACGGGGGGTACGCAATGTTGCCGGAGTCCCGCGAAACGGGGGCGGTGGTAGGGTCCAACGTATCAGTCGAGCCCAATATGCAGGAGCGCATCTGTGCAGACACAGGGCCGCCCGCAGTGGACGGCCCTCGAATCGCTCGCGAATCTGTTATTGAGTCATGCTAACGACGGCGCCACATGCGCCTGTAACCGCTGAACCGACTCAGCAACAGCATGCCAACAGCCAATCCGAGCGGCGCCACCGGTCCAGATGCACCGCAGCATCCGGTCGGGCAGCCGCTGGCAT
>CBFCZG010000455.1:0-2981 GCA_965602375.1 uncultured Phycisphaerae bacterium
CTGCACGTCGCGCTGCGCGACCCGCTGGTCGACGCCCACGAGCGAGCCGGCTCCCAACGATAGGACAAGCTCAGGTCGGCGGTGGCGGGATCACCGTCCGGGCGGGCCCATGCACCGTGCGTAGTGTAGCCCAGGTCATAGTTGTCGACGTGCAGGCCGGCCTCGCCGGGGTTAATCAGGGCCCGGTTGGCTCGATGAGCGTCGGCCAGGAAGATCTTACGCGACGCGTTGCCCACGCCGCCCAGCGTAGGGCGATATCGCGCCGGCACTTGCGGGCGCACCCAGTATGTGGTGCCGCCATGGTGATAGCCGTCGGCCTCGACCCCAGCCTTCAAGCAGACCGGCAGATAGTTGAACCACTTGCTCGTAGCGTAGCTGCACGCCTGCGTGGTGGTCTGTTCGAACAGATGGATGTTCGTCGAGACCAGCCGCTTACGGTTGCTCGGGCAGCGAAACACCCCCTGGCGACCCGCTTGATAGCGCTCGACGCGGTCGGGCGGCGGCTTGATACCCAGGTAGGGCATGAGCGGCCCGGCCCAGTCGAACGCATGGACGGCCGGCCAGGCGTCGCGCACCGGGGCCCAGGCGTACTGCTCAGTAGAACCGTCCTCGAGGTTCCGGCGCGATCCGAAATAGGCGCCGTTTCCGCTGGTATGGGGAGAGCCGGGCAGCCAGTCGCCCTGCTCGCCCGAATAGGCGTGCATCGCTATGCCAAGCTGGTGGAGGTTCGACGCACAGACGGCTGACCTCGCCTGCGCTCGGGCTCTGTTCAGAGATGGCAGCAGAATCGCCAACAAAAGCACGATGATGGCGATCACCACGAGCAGCTCCACCAGAGTGAACCCGCCCTCGCGCCGCACGTGCGTTACCCGGCAAAGCTTCCGCCCCCCTTGCCTATCTCGCCGCCATCGGCACACACGTGCAACATTGATGTTACCTGTGGGCGGCAACCATCCGGCAGTTTCTCGCTGGCCGGCACGACCATCTCCTGTGGAGACACCCTCCATCGCCTGCAACCCTCTGTAAATACGCTGTTACAAGTCCGATCTCAACGCGAAGCCTATCGGACAAACGCGAATTGTCAAGGCCGAATTGCAGTCCGCTCTGCGCCGGGTGACACCCATATGGCACTGGGCGATATTGACACGTCAACCGAGGGTGCTTATGGTCATGATGGCATGGGGTTAGAGGCGTACGCCCGGGTGGCGGAATTGGCAGACGCGCCAGGTTGAGGGCCTGGTGAGGGTTAAACCTCGTGCTGGTTCGAATCCAGTCCCGGGCATTTGGCGAACACGCGAACGGGGGTTTCCCGGCCGTCTAAACGACCGTCGTCCAAAGAGCAACGTGTACCGCCATTTCACCCCAGCAAACCGGTCGCCCGATCCGTAGCATACCACGCACGCTGAGCGTCAGAACGGTCCGGCCGATATACCCCACCCAGACAGCCGATCCGCCAGTCTGTATCATCAGCCCGGGCATTCGCCGGCCGTCATATCACTTCGGCTCGATTAACGTGTGGGGCCGCCGTAGCTGGCCCCCGGGCGCGCGTGCGGGTTGCCATCGGTGCCCGAAGCGGCCCATTGCATCCTGAGGGGACTTGCAGTATCATGGGGTTGTCTCCTGGGCCGACTGGGGTCGGCTTCTGCCCTTCCGTTCTGGGGCATTCTGGGCGACTGACGGGCCCGCCTTGTTCCGATGGCAGACACATCATGCAGTACATGTCTGTCTGACCAAGGCAGCCCGCGGGGCGAAGGGGTGTTGGTGGTACACGTCATTTCCGGAAGGAGGAATGAACATGCGAGCAAAATGGTGGTTCATGGCACTGGTTCTGACGGCGGCGGTCGCCGTACCGGCCAGTGCAGGTCAGACCACGCCAGGCAGCGGGATCATCTTCGTGTCCGACGTGGAGGGCGTCGTCGGCGCCAACCCGTACTTTGACAGTGACTATCCGTACCCGCACTTTCAGACGCGTGCGGGCGACGCCTCGCTAGGCATCAGCTACGCGGTGGTCAACTGGGACGCCGGGGGATGCACCGCAGGTCAGCAGGCGCGGCTGGCCAAATGGGACAATGCAGACGACGACTATGAGCGCCTGGGCACCTGGGGCGGCGGCGGCTGGTGGAAGGAGATCGGTCGTGGCGCACGCGGCCTGATACGCTACGATCAGGACACGTACGTGGTGCTGAATGGGCAGTATACCCCGACCAACGCCAACGGCGCGCGTGTGCCGACGCTGCTCCAAGTCGAGTACTACGATGACTGGTTTTCCACGCCGCCCTACACCGACGATCAGTACCTCGACAGCCTGAACTTCGACAGCATGTACCTGGTGCGGGCGGCCTGCCGCCCGGGGTCCGGCCTGCAATGGGGTCCGCGGCCGCTGCCCTCGTTCCTGACGCCGGTCGACCCGAACGACCCCAACAACCGCGGCGAGCCGTGCGACTGGTCGTGGACCGGCGCCGGCACGACCGGCAAGCTCCAGTTCCCCGATACGGCGACGATCGGCACGAGCTATCCCTGGAACAACGATCCTAACAACCCGCAGTACGACTACATCACATTCAACAACAAGGGCATCAACTATCAGGTGGTTGACAACGCCTGGGGTCCGTTCAACGTCGGCAGCCTGTACAAGGGCTCGGGCTATTTCGCCGGGACCTCCGTGCTGGAGCTTGCAGCGTTTTACGGCGAGAGCGAGAACGTGCTCTACGTAACCCAATATGAGGGGCGTATCTACAAGCTCGCGGGCGCCAAGAACCTGGGCTGGCGCCGTCGCGCCGGCCAGGCCGCCCCTGGCACGCGTCTGGGTGACGGCACGAACGTCACGGAGCCGCCGGACTACTTCTTCCCCTTGTACGTGGGCGGCAGCACGTATGCGACCGACACCTCCGGCGGCGGCCCGGTCATCGGCGATGCGGTCATTACGGATCCGGGCCAGCCGGGCACTCCGACCGATCCGAACGACCCGAATTACCTCGATC
>CBFCZG010000456.1:0-2956 GCA_965602375.1 uncultured Phycisphaerae bacterium
GGGCGGCGACCCGCGCGTCCGGCTTACGTTCTGTGCCGCCGCGGTGGGCAGTTGTGAGCTGGCGGGTATGCCCTACCGGCCGGTAACTTTGGAGCGTCAGCTGCAGCAAGCGGCGGCTCGTGCGGTGGCCAGTGAGTCGATGGTTCGGGTGGATCATCCCCGGCGCGAACTACTGGTGGGACAGGCGATCTTCGCTCATCAGCGCGAGTTCACACAGTGGTACCAGCGGCGATATCAAAGCGAGGAGCCGGCCCTGCTGAACGTTCTGCTGGCGATGGCCAACGAGAGTGACCGGCGTCGCCTCAACGACGCGACGGGCTACCGCGTCAAAATGCTGCCGTTCGATCGTGCTCTCAACAGCCAGGCGCCGACGCTCGTCGACGCGGGGAGTTAAGGTTTGAATATGTCTGATATGCAGCATCTGGCGGGGCTTCGCCCGCAGATCGTCGACTTTGTGTCCAAACGGGCAGCCACCGATGAATATGCGGCATACTGCCGCAACCTGTTGGCCGAGTTGATCGAAATCGATACGTCGATCGGTCCGGATCTCAATCAGCTTGCGCAGAACGAGTCACGGACGTTCGACGTTCTCGAAAGCGAGATCAAGGCGATCGTCGGTGGCGAGGCGCTAGTCGAGCGATGTCCGATCGATCCGACGATTAAGGCCGATCGTTTCTATTCGGTGCCCTACTACGCCGCCACCGCGGCATGTCCGCGGCCCTCCGTGGAGCACGTATATCGCAACCGGGCCAATTTGGTGGTGCACGTGGATCGCCAGGAGCAGGGCGTGGGCTGCGTGTACAACTCGCACGTGGACACGGTTGCGCCGTACGTGGCGGGGCGACCAAACGGCGAGCAGGTGCTCGGGCGCGGCGCGTGTGACGCGAAGGGCCAGCTTGTCCTGATGGTGGCCCAAATGAAACTGCTCGAGGAACTGCGGCGCACGTTCGGCTGGACGCCTTCGGGGCCTCGGGCATACCACTTTGTGATTGACGAGGAGAGCGGGGGCAACGGGTCGTTGTCGCTGGCGCGCGAGCCGCGGTGGTCGGGCTATGAGGTGGTGGTCCACGAACCTACGGGCAACATTCCGCATCCGGCCAATCGGGGTGCGGTGTGGTATCGATGCGCGATGTCGAGTTGCGGCGACCAAGGCGTCAATCCGCTTGAAATGATGCCGTTTGTGGTGACCAGCCTGGAGGAGGCCGGCCGCCAATTGCGGCAGCAGAGCCGCCACGAGTTGTTCAGACCGCAACACGTCCAGACGAACCACGGTGTCCTGGGCGAATACGGCAGGCACCCCGCGGCCGTCAACGACCACGTGGCGGTTACGGTTACGATCAAGGCGACGGCTAACCCCGAGCGCATCCAGATGCGTCTGGTTGAGATGATCGACGCCATGTTGACAGAGTACACGCGGGTGTACGGCGACAAGACCCGCCAGATCGATCCAGCCACTGGTGAGCGAGTGCTCGCGCGACACTATGCCGTGCGTTTCGAGCCGTCGGACGAGGGCCTGCGGTATCGAATCGACTTCTTCGGCAAAGCCGGTCACATGGGAGCCTTGCCCGATTGCGATGGCGCGATCACCAAGGCGGCCTTTGTCCTGAGCGCCTTGATGAAGGTGGCGCAGAATTATCCCCAGATCGAGGCCGCCGGTCGACTGGCGGAAGGACCGTCGGTCGATCCGCTGGTTCTTGAGGGTGGCCAGGGGTTCGTCCCGACCCATTCGTTGGAGGATGTAACACGCCGCCTGACCGAGGCGGCTCAAGCCGGCGCCCAGCAGTATTGCCGGTTCAGGCAAGTCCGGTTCAAGCCGGACATGGCTCGCATGAGCTTCGACAAGCTGCACAACGAAGCCTATGCCTCCGACCTGAACTGCCCGGTGTTTCGGGCGTTTGAGGCTGCCCACCGCGCGCTTGGATTGACTTGGCCTGAGCCGACGGGATGGGGCGTAAGCTGCGATGCGCGGATATACGCCCACTACGGACACTCGGTCGTGACGTACGGCCCGGGCAGTATCGAGCGGGCCCACGGGGATGGTGAATGGATCGACGTGCGCCACATCCAGCAGGCACTCGTAACGGCTACGCTGGCAGCAGGCGCGCTCGGGCAACCACAGAAAGGTCAGCAGTAGGACGGGCTTCGGCTGCTGCTACCGACCTAGGATGCAGACATGGGGCCGCGAAGGAGCAGTCGGCTACGTACATTGGGCTTGACTGTACGAGCGGGCGGGTGATAATCGTTAGTAAAGCTTGACTAGTTCGTGAAATGACAGTCCGCGGTCCTTGTCGCTTCGCCGTGGACATTCGAAATTGCCTGGTCGCCACTCCACACGACGGGTTACCCCCCCTAGCCCGTCTAATGCGACCAGGCTTTTTTTGCGCTATTGTCCTCAGACCGGGCCGGAACTCTATGGGGACTTTGATTGCACTGGAGTTGGACACACCGGTGTACCCCTGCCGAGCCTTAGCTTGTCGGGGCGGACGGAGCAGACGTCGACAGGTCGGCCGCGCGCTCGGCCACGGTGTTTGGACCGATCTGGTCGGCAAAATGGCAGGCGGCCAGGTGGTCTGACGGAGCGCCCTCGTGGGGCTGTAGCGGTGGCGGCTCGGAGCGACAGATCGCCTCGGCCATGGGGCAGCGGGGGTGGAAGGGGCAGCCGGCGGGCGGATTGGCCGGGCTGGGGATTTCGCCGGGCAGGATGATGCGGCGTCGCGAGCGCCGCAGTTCTGGGTCGGGCTGCGGAACAGCCGACAACAGCGCGTGGGTGTAGGGGTGCTTGGGGTTGGCGTACAACTCGTCGGCGGCAGCAAACTCGACGATCTTGCCCAGGTACATCACCGCCACTTCGTCGCTGACGTGCTCGACCACCGCAAGATTGTGCGCGATGAACAGGTAGCTCAGACCCAGCTGGGCCTGAAGGTCCTTGAGCAGGTTGAGGATCTGCGACTGGATG
>CBFCZG010000457.1:0-2910 GCA_965602375.1 uncultured Phycisphaerae bacterium
CAGCGGGGCCCGATCCATGGTTTGACTGCAACGGCGCCGAGACGGGGATGATCTATCCGGGCGAGCGGTTCGGTGTGGCCGGGCCCATACCATCGGTTCGCCTGAAGCTTCAGCGTAACGCCGTGCAGGACATCAATCTGATCGACGCCCGCGCGCGGGCTAGCGGCGGGCTGGAGGCGGTGCGGGGCGATCTGACGCGGCGCGTGCCCGTGTCGCTGTTCGAGCCGCCGCCCAAGGTCGTGCGGCAGCAACCGCCCGAGCAGTGGGACAGTCGCGACCTGGCCGACTCACCCGACGCCAACATGACCGCCCACGCCGCGCTCGACCCGCTCTGGTGGGCCCCGATTCGCCAAGCCGCCCTGGGCAAGGAGGACAAGTGATGACTACTCACTCGGTCAGCGCCGAATCCGTCCTCGGCGAGCTACGCCGCGTGGCCGAGATCGCCGCCGGCATCCTCGACGGCGAGGAAATCAAGCGGATCGTCAGCGAACAGGCCATGCACTACATCGCCAAGCCCGACCCGAAGTTCATCTACCTCTCCGGCGATTATTTCGACGTCGACCAGGAGCTGTTCCTGCGGAACAAGAAGCTGCTGCTGCGTCTGGAGCGGCTGGGCAAGGTGACCATGAACTCGGCCCTGTGGGTGCCCGTTTCCGGTCAGGACGCGGTTACCCTTGCGCTGCACAACGGCGCGTATCACCGATACTACACGTTCGGGATGGAACGGCTGGCGACCCCGCCGGAGATGAAAGAGGTGCTCGAAACCGGCACGATCGTTTCGGTTCCGCCGTCTGACGAGAAGAATCTGGCGACGGTCCTGGCGCCGGTGCGCGACAGTTTGGGTGACGTGACAGGCGTGGTGGAGCTGACCGCGCCACTGGACGCCCCACCGCCGGCGTGGAGTTAGGAGCTCAGGCGGGTGGCGCGGTCCGGCACTGGCGGACAAGCCGCCAGTGGCACCCCAGAAGACCAGATCGAAATTATCAGATACAGCCTGGCCTAGAACGGGCACGCAACGCCCCTTTTGGTAAGTCGGCGACGAGCCGCTCAGATTGAACTCGCGTCAGGCCGTGCTTCGCCGGCGACGAATGTCATGCCAGAAGCCTGACGTCCAGGGGCAGGCCCTTGCGCTCGTCGCGTACCAACGTGAGCGATTCCGACGGGCACCGGGCTGTGCAGACGCCGCAGCCATAGCACTTTTCCCAATCCAATACGGCGGTCCCGTTAAGCGACAGGGCACCAAACGGGCACGCATCCACACACGTTCCGCAGGCGCTGCATTGGGTTTCGTCGATCTGTGCGACGTATCCCGAGGAAGCGAGCACCGGGCTGTCGTATTTCAGCACCGCCTCCATGCCTCCGCAGCAACACTTACAGCAGTTGCAGATCGCATAGAAGCGGCCCAGACACACGTCCCTGAACCAGGCCGAATGCAGGTGCCCGCGCTCGTGCTCGGCGCGCAGCAGGTCGACCGCCTCGGTCTGCGTCAGGCGTCGACTGCTGTGCGGATTGTGCTCCAGCGTAAAGTCCACAAACGGCTGGCCGATCACCATGCATACCTGCGTGGGCTGGCAGGGATTGGCGCGGGCGTGACGACAGGCACACTCGTACACCGCTACGTCGGGCGGGCCGCTGAGCACGAGATCTCGCGCTTTGGGATAGGGAATGATCTGCTCGAGGTCGCGCCGGGGGATCTCGCGATCGAGTGTGACGATCGCGTTGGCGTGCTCGGGGGTGAGCACTTTTGCGTGGTAGCGGTCGCGCCACCACTGCCTGCCGCGAGGCCCCAAGCGAGGGAGCAAATGGTTGATGAAGATATTGAGGTACTGGTTGGTCCAGCGGCCGTACACGTACATGTGCAGGCCCTTGAAGTTCAGCAGGCTGCGCAAGCCGCCGGCGCGCAGGCCCTTCCAGGTCGACGCGCGCATGGGCCATCCTCGCTCGCCGACAAGCCATAGCCCAACTACCAACACCAGCAGTGCACCCACGATGACAAGCAATACAACGTGCAACATCGCTATCAGCCCCGCAACGTCGACACACAGGCCGACGAACCAGCGGACTCCCCCACGAGCGGCGACTACATGCTAGCCGGTGATATAGACAACGACAACAGGCAGCAACGCGATAGAGCACACTGGCGGGCAAGCCGCCAGTGGCACCCGGCGCGGTACAGCATAGCGACGGGCAACTCCGTCCTCGGCGGGCACCCCCTGAAAGCGGGCCCCATGGGACTTGCCGAAAGGCTGCCGGAGGGATAGAGTCTGGACAGAGCAGGGCCAGGTCCGGCGCGGACGTCGGGCGTGAGAACTTCAAAACCGCACAAACGAGGATTCGGCGATGAAAGGTGACCCGAAGCTGTTGGAGACGCTCAACGCGTTGCTGGCGGACGAGTTAACGGCCATCAATCAGTACATGGTCCACTCGGAGATGTGCGACGATTGGGGCTATGAGGCGCTGCACAAGTCGATCGAAGAACGGGCGATCGTCGAGATGAAGCACGCCGAGAAGTTGATCGGGAGAATCCTGTTTCTGGAAGGGACGCCGATCGTCAGCAAGCTGGGCCCGATCCAGATCGGCGCCGACGTGCCGAAGCAGTTGGCCAACGATCTGGATGCTGAGATGGGCGCGGTGAAAGCCTACAATGCAGCCATCAAGCTGGCGGGCGACGTGAACGACTTCGCCACGCGTGAGCTGCTGGATTCGATCCTTCAGGACGAGGACGGACACGTCGACTGGATCGAGGAGCAGCAAGACCAGATCAAGCACATGGGGGTGCAGATCTACCTGGCGAATAAGGTCTCGGGGTAGCCGAGTCGCGCGCCTTCGGCGTTAACGGGTAGGTTCGACGTCAAGCAGGTCGGGCGTCCTTGGGCTTGAACTCGATGGCGCCGGTGGGGCACAGGCGGG
>CBFCZG010000458.1:0-2888 GCA_965602375.1 uncultured Phycisphaerae bacterium
CCCGGCCGGTGGCGGCAAACAACGGGACGACGGCGCGGAAGAAGATGCATGACTACGACACACGGTTCCTTCGGACAGGCTAGGAGGGTCAAACCGCTCGGACCGGAAGGCGCCCGTGCAAGGTCAACGCCGTCGCGTCGGTTACAGTGACGTCAACAAGCTCGCCGACAAGCTGCTCGGGGCCGTCGAAGACCACAATCTGGTCGCCCCGCGTCCGCCCGGTCAACTGACCGGGATCGCGCCACGCCGCTGCTTCATGACCGGCCTGCTGCTGTCGCCGGGCCTTTCGATCGCTCAGCCTGTGGCCAATACTCCGACCCGCCGCGAGATCGTCGCACAGAACGGTGTCAGTCAGCAGCAAGCGGCGGGACTATAATCCTTTTGAAAAGGGCTGGTTTGGTCGGGCGTGGTGATGCCTTGCGGCTGCACATGGGGACGCCCAACAGAATCCTCTACCTGCGACGGATCAAGATGGGAGATGCATCTTGCAGACCAGGTGCAAGATCAAAGGCGTCACGATCGAGTGCGTCCGCGGCGATATCGCGGATCAGCCCGACGTGGACGCCGTCGTCAACGCGGCCAACGCCGAGCTGCGGCCGGGTGGTGGTGTGGCCGGTGCGATCCACCGCGCCGCGGGACCGGGCCTGGAAAACGAGTGTCGCCTGCTGGCGCCGATCCGGCCGGGCCAGGCGGTCGCCACCGGTGCCCATGATCTGCCCAACCGTCACGTCATCCACTGCCTCGGGCCCATCTACGGGCACGACGAACCGGCCGACGATCTGCTTGGCGACTGTTACCGAAATGCTCTGAAGCTCGCCGAAAAGCTCGGCCTTGAGTCGATAGCATTCCCGGCGCTGTCGACGGGTGCGTTCGGCTATCCGACCGAAGCCGCAGCCCACGTCGCGCTGAAGACGGTGCTCGCGAAATTGCCGCACCTGTCATCCGTCAAGCACGTTCGCTTCGTTCTGTTCGATGATGCCGATCAACGCCTTCATACCCGGGTCCTCGAAAGGCTGACGGATTCGTCACGCGGGGGGCTCGCCTTGTTCGCTGATCTCTATGAGCTCAGAATGGTGCAGGCCTACTTCGAGGAGCGCATGGCGGACGACGCGGTGTTCAGCCTTTTTGTTCGCCGTCTTCCTGCCCGGCGGAATTTCCTGCTGGCCTGCGGGCTGGACACCGTGCTCGACTACCTTGAGAACCTGCGTTTTGGTGACGGGGATCTGGCTTACCTGAGGTCGCTCGGGCCCTTCTCGGACCGGTTCCTTGACTGGCTGGGGGAACTGCGGTTCACCGGGCACGTTTACGCCGTTGCCGAAGGCACACCGGTCTTCGCCGACGAGCCCATCCTGGAGGTGGTGGCGCCGCTGCCGGAGGCCCAACTCGTCGAGACCTTCGTCATGAACCAGATCCACGTGCAGACGCTGCTTGCCACGAAGGCACAGCGGGTGGTGACGGCCGCCGCCGACCTGCCCGTGGTGGACTTCGGTGCCCGACGGATGCACGGCATTGACGCCGCTCTCAAGGCGGCCCGCGCGTTCTACATCGGCGGTGTGGCCGCGACCTCCAACCTTCTTGCCGGCAGGCAGTTCGGGCTGCCGGTCATGGGCACCATGGCGCACAGCTACATACAGGCGCACGAGGACGAAGCTGCGGCCTTTCGGGCATTCGCGCAGCTCTATCCGGGCACTGTGCTGCTGGTCGACACCTACGATACGCTTGCTGCGGTGCGCACAGTCTGCGATCTGGCGAAAACGCTTGGCGAGGCCTTCCAGGTTAAGGGAGTTCGCCTCGACTCGGGCGATCTTGTCGCGCTTTCGAAAGAGACGCGTCGGCTGCTCGACGACGCCGGCCTGAGTAAGGTCGAGATCTTCGCCAGCGGCGGGCTCGACGAGTACAAGATCGCTGAGCTCCTGTCCTCGGGTGCCCCGATCGACGGCTTCGGCGTCGGCACCAACATGGCGGTATCGGAGGATGCTCCCGACTTGGACATCGCCTACAAGCTCTGTGAGTACGCTGGCCGCGGTCGGCTGAAACTGTCGGCCAGCAAGCCGATCCTACCGGGTCGCAAGCAGGTGTTCCGGGTGGCGGAGAACCACCGCGACTTCCGCGACGTGATCGCTCGGGCCGACGAAACGCTCGCAGGCCGGCCATTGCTGCAGCCTGTAATGCGGAACGGAAAGCGCCTGCCCGCCGCCTGTGTCGATCTTGAAGCCGTTCGACACCACGCAAAGCAACAGATTGCACGTCTGCCGGACCGGGTGCGCGCCTTGCCCCCGGCCGAGCCGCCCTATGAGGTGGAGATCAGCAACGCGTTGTCCCTGCTCCACGAGAGAATCAAGGAGGAAGCTGAAGCGGGCTGAACGGTGGCGCGCCACGCTCGGGACACTTATCACGGCCGGACAGAGGTGCGAAATGACCGACATCGAGCAAACTCTCCGCCGCGGCGACGCCCTGATCATCGTGGACGTGCAGAGGGATTTCTGCCTGGGCGGCGCCCTGCCGATCGAAGGTGGCGACGATGTGGTTCCGGTCCTTAACCGCTGGATTGCCGCTGCCGTCGCCAAGGGCGTGCCCATCTACGCGTCACGTGACTGGCATCCGGTCGGACATATCAGCTTCAAGGAGAGTGGCGGGCCATGGCCGCCCCACTGCATTCAGGACAGCGACGGCGCCAGATTCCATCCCGACCTGAAGCTGCCGGATTCGACGGTAAAGGTGACCAAGGGCGTTCGTTTCGACCAGGATCAGCACTCGGCGTTCGATCAGACAGGTCTGGCCGAGTGGTTACGCAAGGACGGGATTCAGCGCCTGTTCGTCGGTGGTCTGGCCGAGGATGTGTGTGTGCTGGCGACCGTACTTGATGGTCGCCGAGAGGGTTTCGAAGT
>CBFCZG010000459.1:0-2882 GCA_965602375.1 uncultured Phycisphaerae bacterium
TCACGCCGTCCGGCTGATAGGAATTGACAAAGGTATTGGCGATGGTCGTGATCGTCCGGCAGTCGGCCACTCGGTCGCTGACAATCCAAGGGTTGATGACCGAGACGGGCTGTACCTCGGCCAGGGTCGTGCCGCTGACCACGTTGGACAGGGCCGACACGTTCGGCGGCTCGGCCAGATCCGCCGACTTGATGGCAAAGTAGTACGTGGTCTCGGCGTTCAGGCCCGTTACCGCGAACTCCTCGGGCGTGCCGACCGAAGCGACCGGCGGCTCGCCCGTGCACTGCGTGGCGCTGTCCCAGTTGCCCGCATCGATAAGCGAGGTCGAGTAACGAATGTCGTAGGTGCCCATGCCCGCCGTACCCGTATCGGCCGGGGCGGTCCAGTTCAGCGTCACCATATGGATATGCGGCGTCGCGCTCAGGTCGGTGATGGCGTCGGGCGGCGTCAGATCTTCCTCCGGCGTCGTGGCCGAAGGTACGTTGGAGATCGCAGACCAGTTCGGCACCTCGTCACCTACCTTCACGGCGAACCAGTACTGCGTCTGCGGGCTTAGCCCCGTGACGTCGAAAGTCTCAGTGTTGCCCGATGCCTGCGGTGCCGGTTCGCCTGTCGCCTGCGTGGCGGCGGCGAAGTTGCCCGCGTCGATCGGTGACGTGGAGTAGCGCACGTCGTAGACGCTGGCCGTACCCGTCGAACCGTCGTCCCCCGTCGAGGTCCACGTCAGGGTAACGCGGTTGGGTTTGACGTTGTTGGTGGCCAAGTCGGTGACCGCGTCGGGCGCCACCGAGTCGATCGGCGAGGTCGTGGCGCTGACCACGTTGGACAGGTTGCTCCACAACCCGCCGCCGTCGCCCGACTTGATGGCAAAGTAGTACAGCGTATCGGCATTCAGGCCCGTCACGTCAAAGCTCTCGGGCGTGTCCGGCGCCGCCGGCGTGGGCTCGCCCGTGCACTGCGTGGCCGAATCCCAATTGCCGGCATCGATGGGCGACGTCGAGTAACGAATGTCGTACACCGTCGCCGCACCGCCCGGACCATCCTCGTCGCTGGGGGCGGTCCAGGTGAGCTGGACCATGAACCAGTCCACCGTGCCGGTGGCCAGATCCGTGATGTCGGTCGGCGGTCCGGCAGAGATGTAGTCGACAAACAAGACGGGCTGGACCAGCGCGCCGGCCTCGCTGAAGTTGTAGCTGTAGTTGGCGCTGTAAAGGCTGACGCCATAGTTGCTCGCGCCGCCCACCCAAGACTGGACAATGTCCGTCACGTCCCAGACCTTCCAACGGTTGTTGGCGCCGGCCTTGAAGACGCGGGTCATGTCATAGTCGGCCGCACCGAACGCCCCGGCCGCCCATGTGCCGGTCGGGTTGTCGGGGGAATTGGGGTCGGGCGAGCCGTCGGGAAGTTGCTCCGCCCCGGTCTGCAGACCGTTGGGATGATAGTGACTGCACCCCACGGCGGCCGGGGCCAGGCCCGGGAAGTCGCCGTCCTTGTTGCCCTCCGACCAGCCTGTCAGCACGCGGCTGAGCTCCGAGCCGGTGTTGCCGCTGGTCATGTAGAGCCGCATCTCCGCCATGTTGATCAAGCCGATAGGCCCTAAGGCGCCCAGGTCAAAGTTGTACACCCCCCACTCCCAGCCGCTGCCGGCATTGAGCGTCAGGGTGGTACCGTAATTCCGCCACCCGAAGCCCGCCCATGTGCCCGGATAGAGCTGCGCGTCGCCGACGGTCGTCGTCACGACATCGGCGGCATCCAGCCCGGCAAACCGGGCGTCCAGCACGTTGGCGTCGCTATCGCCCGTCCCCAGAGGGTCGGTATGCGTCAGTCCCGCATCGCGCTTCAAGGCTACCACACCCGCCTGGGTCGAGGCAGCCACCATGAGAACGACCAGCAGACAACACCATTGCCTGGACATGGGTTTCTCCTTCCAGTCAGCACAACGACAGTGAGTCATGTAGGGTCTCTTGCCTTAACCGAAACACATTCTCCGGCGCACGAACGCGCCGGCCTCCGATCGGCACATCACCGATGCCGCCTGGTGTGCAACAGCGGCCACAAGGCTACATTGCACACACACCCCGCGGTCGGCTGACGCCGCCTTTCGAAATCCATGGCCCCTTTGGTTCTGGAAGCGCCACTCCTAGCGCCAGCTAACGTGGAGCGCCACCTCAGTCCTCTTCACCGCGCACTACCCCCACGGCCGGGCCGCCGAGCACGGAAATCGGCTTGGCGCTGCTCCACTGGCGCAGCCCGCGCCGTTTGCTTTCCGGCAACGACACGCCACGCCTCCGCGTAAAACCTGCTCGCCCGGTACGCTGGCCCCTTTTGCCCATCGACCAAACTGCAAGGAACTAATTGCGATGTGCAGAGAGAAAAGTATCTCATAGCAAGGCTCTGTCAAGCCCAATTTCGGAAAAAGTCACAAACTCAGGCCGACGAGCGTCGTTCCGCGCCCTGCAAGCCCAGCTGGATCTCCAAATTGGCAATCCCAGAAAGCATGGCAAACCAGCTTCGGGCTCAAGACCTGTGCGAGACCTTCCCCTAACGGCAAAGCAGGAAACGAATTGCGGCCTATCAGCCCCACTCGCCATGTGTGCGTCGAAGTCAGCCGGCCAATCCGTGCGCCGGCAGTCGTAGCTGGCGGTGGATCGGCCAGTACACACCCAAGCAACCGAGGCTGCCGGGTACGAATCGCACCCGACGGCCTCGGCTTCGGCTACTTTGCTTGCACAAGGCGAGCCCGCAGACCCGTCGGAGGCACTACGAAGCCCCGGTCTTGAAGCTCCAAACCACGCCGGTGGTCGTCGCGCCGGCATTCACCTCGTCAATCCGCCAGTAGTACCACGTGTTCTTGCCCAGGTACCCGGGATCAAACGTCGTGC
>CBFCZG010000460.1:0-2870 GCA_965602375.1 uncultured Phycisphaerae bacterium
CGGCTTCACATCGGCGCCGCACTTGTCGGCTTTCGCCTGTTTGTACGGGCATCCGCTGTACGCAACCTGGGCGACGGTCGCCTTGCCGCAGCCGGCCTTGCCTTCCGCCGAAGCCACCTTGCCGCTCTTGGAGCACGTCTTGGCTGCGGTCTGTTGGTCCGACGCGGTGCAGCCCTTGTTACCGGCAGCCTTGGCCGCCTTCACCGGGCAGGTCGAGCCAACGGAAGGTTGCGCAGGACTGTCGACTGACGCCCAGAACGCCCCCGCTGTCGAGCCGGAGGCCGGCGCCGCGGTCACCTCCTGCTTCCGGTACTTGACGCTACAGCCGAACTCGGCCGTGTTGTCGGCCTCGACCTTCTTGCCGGCGAGAATGGCGTCGAGTGCGTCAGTCAGATAGTGGGGCTCTTTATGGCGGTTGTCGACGGCACCTTCGTAGAGCACCTTGCGGTCGGGTGCGACGACGAAGATGTGCGGCGTGACCTTCGCGCCGTAGGCCCGGGCTACCTCCTGTGTCTCATCGTACAAGTAGGGATACGGATAGCCCTTCTCCTTGGCCCGCTGCTGCTTCTCGGGAAAGCCGTCATTCGCCACCATGTCGGCCGGGTTTGGGTTGATCGCCAGGAACGTCACCCCCTTGGGCTGATACGTCTTGGCGATTTCGATGAGCGTGTCCTCGTACTCCTTGGCCACGGGGCAGTGGTTGCAGGTGAACACGACCACGTAGGCCTTGGCCCCCGCGTGCCGGGCGAATGAGTGATACTTGTAGTCGACACCAAAAAGCTTGAAGTCCGGAGCCGTCTCACCCGGTTGAAGAGTGGCGTAAACCGGTGCAGCAACAATGGCCACCAAACTCAGTGCCAGAATACTGTGGAGTGCCTTCATAACGTACTTACCTCCATTGGACGGTGCGTCTCCGCCTTTCGGTACCCAGTCGAACGCCGGCCCGAACCATGCGGGTGCAATGCACCACGGGCATGTCGGACGGGCTCAAAACCCATCGGCCTGAGTATAGGCCGACCTCCTGCGCAAATACGCCGCCCGGCAAAATGGGATCGACAAGGAGCGTATTGCGTCTGCGCAACCAGCCCTTTGTATCTCACTAAACGTTTGCCACCAAGACACTTACGGGAGATAAGAGATCAGGCATTCCTTCTAGCTTAGGCACTTTCCTTACTGAGTAGCTGTCGCAGAGCGGGTTGCCGGCGCCGTTGACCACCCATGCGTCGCATCTATACTGCGCCCACGGTCACAGTGCTCCGGATGGCCGAATCGTTTCGTGTCGCGCCAAGCGGGATGGTAGTGGCGGACGTGACGAGGCGGCGGAGTTCCGTGCAAGGCAAAGGAGGCCTGAGATGAGTCATCGAATCGGGTATCTGCTGGTACTTCTTGCGATCTGCCCTGTGGTTTCCGGCTGCGACGCCCTCGCGGAGTTGTTCGGGGCTGATACGGTGACAGTGCAACTGGTCAATGACGGCGATCTTGACGTGGAGGTCGAGATCTATATCAGCGACCAGCAGGAGATCCCCGAACTGCTGCTGACCGAACTGGGCACGAGGCTGGAATACACGGTCGAGCCCGGCGAAACGGTAACGTTCTCGCGAAGCTGCGACGACTTGCAGGCCATCATCGTCAGCAGCGCCGACCTACAGGTCATCGGCGACATCGGCCCGGAGACCAGCTCGGATGTGCTTCGCGACGGGGACGACTTCTCCTGCGGCGACACCATTGTCTTCACCTTCGACCACTCCATCGTGCTGATCGATTTCGACGTCACGGTGACGCTTGAGTAGCAGGCGCTCTATCGGCGCAGCCTCAGCATCCACGCCGCGACAGTGCACGCGCACCTAAGAATGTGGCGGGCCGGCGCTATATGTAACCTGTTTTCTCATAGCAAGTTACAGGCAAAAGGTCGAGCGTGGCCGCGCCCTTTCGCCTGCCGGTGAGGCGATTGCGCCGTCAAAGCAGGGGGCTGGATTGACAGCGACCATCACGCCGGTATAGTGGTACCGTAATGTGAAATAACACTTTGCGGGCCTGCTATGACGAACTTACTGAGAGTTTCCGAGGCGGCCTCGTTGGCGATGCATGCAACGGTGCTGCTGGCGGCCAGTCGTGACAGGGCGCTGACCACCAGTCAGATCGCCGCGGTGCTGGGCGTGTCTGGGGCGCATCTGTCTAAGGTGCTACAGCGGCTGGGCCGGGCAGGGCTCGTGCACTCCACGCGGGGTCCGAAGGGGGGCTTCTCGCTAACAAGACCGAGCGAGCAGATCACGCTGTTGGAGGTGTATGAGGCGATCGAGGGCATCGTCGTACCGGCCAGCTGCCTCTTCGACACAGCCATCTGCCGCGGCGACCGGTGCATTTTGGGGGGACTGATCGCCGAGGTGAACGACCACGTCCGCCAGTACCTTGGGCGGACCAGGCTGTCCGATGTGAGCGACGTCGTCGCCGACCTGGTCGCCGCCGCCGTGGCGGAAACTGACGCTAAGCAGGTCGGCCACTGATCGCCGCTACGCCATGAGCGCTCGCTCGTCCAACGGAGCCTAGTCGAACTCGGCGGGGGGCATGCCGTCGGCCACTTCGGTGAGCGCGTTGCGGTCGAGGATACGTATCTGCTGCTGATTGGGCATGTCGATGAGGCGCGCCTCGGCGAGCCGGCGCAGGGTGCGCGAGAGCGTCTCGCCGGTGACATCGAGATGGCTGGCCAGGTCACGCTTGAGCATGGGCAGGGTGAAGCGATCGCCACCGGGCAGTTCCACCCCAAGCAGGTAGCGAGCGACCCGGCTGGCAGCGTCCTTCAGGACAACGTCTTCGAGATGGCCGACCAGCCGGCGAACCCACTGCGCCATGCTCGTCATCAGTTGCAGGCA
>CBFCZG010000461.1:0-2814 GCA_965602375.1 uncultured Phycisphaerae bacterium
TCGGTCGGGTATGTGTGGGCTCGTCGGCTGGAGTACGACAGGAACTCGGTGGCGCTAGGGTCGATCCTGGGGACGGCCAATGTGTTGGCCACCCTTTTTGTGCTGCTGGCATTGGGCTCGATGCGTGCTGTCATTCTGTACCCCACCAGCAGCAGTCTGATGATCGGCTGTTCGGTGGTCGTGTCGTGGCTACTCTGGGGCGAGCGCGTGACGGCACGGCAGGTGGTGGGTCTGTGCTTGGCGGTGGGGGTGGTGGTCCTGTGCAACGTCTGATGCGCGGGTTGCGAGACGGCGCACGCAATACCTCAGAGCAACGGTTCGCGCAGAACGGATCGGCTTCAGCTATTCATGGGGGCAATTAGGCTCTGTCCGGGGAAAAGGTTTTCCGGATGGTGGTCTGTCCAAGGCACTGGCGGGCAAGCCGCCAGTGGCACCCCAGGCGAGCAGATCGGATTCAGACACAGCCTAGCTCGGGACGGTCTCATTGAGGGCGAGCGTGGCCTTGAGGACGCGGGCCTGCTGGTGGAGGCCCGTAGTACACCGCGCCATGACCAGGGCGAAGTAACCTTCGAGCAGGCAGTATGCGCGACGGTCGACTTGGCCGTAGTGCCCGACGTAGGCGGCGCGGAACCGGCCATGCCAGTCGATGGTGTGGAAGGGCCTGACGGCTGGGTCTTCCGCACAGACGCGGTACACGTAGCCGCCGGCCGACGGGTCGGCGAAGCCGTCGACGTACACTTTTTCGGCCCGCATCGCCAGCAGCTCGCCCGTGGCGTAGGATTCGTACTTGACCAGATCGAACAGCGGATGGCCTTGGTAAACGCCCGCGACGGAGACCGGATCGATCAGCTTGAAGCGGGTCAGCATGGCCGTTGCGTTGTCCTGTGGTGGCACCAGGACATTCTCGAGGAACAGGTCACCGTGTAGTCGAACGCATGGGGCTGCGTCGAGCGTTTCGAGTGCGGCGGGCTCGCGCAGCAGTCGGCGCAGGGCTGATTGCAGACCCACCTGGCGCGTGTCGTTGACGCGGACGGCGTCGGCGTCGATCAACGTGGCGAATTCGTTGTGCTGCCTGAGCTGGGCGAGCGCTTCGGTGATCGTCTGCTGCACGTGCGAGGCGAGCGACCCGTGTGGCGCGACCGGCTGGTGCAGGTGCTTGAACACCGCCTGGCCGAGTGAGTCCTGGAACATGTCGGCCTGCTGCTGTGTCATGGCGGCCGATTGGGCGAGCGCGGCGACGTCTATACTGTCTTCGACGCAGGCCATTTCATAGCCGAGTTGCAATCCGTCGTCCCACGCAGCCAACAGGGCAGGGAAGAGGTCAGCCGCCTTGCCCTGCAACGCCTTGAGGTATTCGATCTCGCGCCGCAGTGTGCTCACACCCCACGGGCCGGGCGCGGCGGTGCCCTTGGAGCTTTTGCGGACGCGCAGCGAGCCGTCTTCAAGGCGAATCAGTTCGGTGCGGTCCCAGTAGCCGTCGCGGAGGGTTTTGACGATGGCGGCGATCGACGGCGTTTGTGATGGGTGTGGTTGTTGCATCGCGCGATCCTCTTAGCGCATGCTGCGTATTTGTCCATGATCATGTTACGACGTCTCGCCTCCTGGCGATACGTGTGACTTTGGGGTATAGGCATCATGATGTCGACAAGACGGAGTGCCAACTGGTTCGGCCACCGGCAAACGGCGATCCTGCTCGCGTAGCCGGCCTGGCGTTTCCAGCAGCCGCCTGATCCTGATAGCATACGCGGTCGGATCATGGCCCGTATCAGGGAGACCCACGATGCTGACGGTTACCGGCCGCAAGATTGAGATCGACACGCGCACACTCAAAGCCGTCATGGACGGCGGGCTGATCACGTCGCTCGTCCGCAAGTCGGATGGTCGGCAGCTTGTCACGGCGCAGGCGGGGCAGTCGCCGCCGCTGCAACTGGTGTACACAACCGGCGAGGTGGTCGATCTGGGCTGTGCGGACGGGGACCGGATCACGTGTCTGCGGCACAACGATCATCAGGCCGAGGTCCGCGTCGAATCGTGGTACGGAGACGGCGTGATCACCGTAGGCGAAGACCGCCGGACGGGTGATCTGATCGTCGAGCCGGCCGCGTATGCATCGCGGCCTGGGCTGCGGGCGTGTCGCTGGACGATAGCGGGGATCGACGACGGGCTGGAGTTGATCGCCCCGTTCTGGCAAGGGGTTCGGCTGTCGCTGGACGATCCGCTCGTGCACAACACGTTCTGGAATTGGCCGCAGTCGTGGGAGGCGGGTCTGGCGATCCTTCAGGGCAACGAGGGCGGCGTGTGGGTTCATTGCCGGGACGATCGGTATCGCTTCAAGAACTTACAGGTAGGCACGGCGGACGACCCGCACCAGCTGGGCTTTGAGACCGAAGCGTATGGCCCGCTCGACGACAACCTGGCGGCTGGGGGGCTGCCGTGGCGCATCAACGCGTACGAGGGTGACTGGCAGGTGCCCGCGTCTGTCTACCGCGACTGGCTTGCCGAGGCGTATGGCCTGGATAGGGTAACTCGACCCGAGTGGGTGGACGAGTTGCGGCTGGCGCTGAGTTGGTGCCCGTGCGATCCGGCGATTCTGGAGGCGTTGGCGGCGAGGGTCGAGCCCGGGCGCGTGCTGCTGCACGTGCCGAACTGGCGAACCGACGGCTATGACGAAGGATACCCTCGATACAAGCCCAGCGCCGAAGCCGAGGCTTTCATCGGCAAGGGGCAGGCGATGGGCTTCCACATGATGCCGCACTTCAACGCGATCGATATGGATCCGACGCATCCTGCCTATCACTACATACGTGACTTTCA
>CBFCZG010000462.1:0-2778 GCA_965602375.1 uncultured Phycisphaerae bacterium
CATCAAACCCATACTCCGACCCCGCCTCGTAGGCCCCCTCGGCCATGACGACCGGTTTGACCGGCTGACGGTTGTAGTCGCTGGTCACCATAGGATGAATCAGGTCAAGATGACTGAACACCTGTATGCAGTTGAACCCCAACCACGCTTCGTCGTGCAGGATGGTGCTCGAAGAGGCCGGCGAGGGATCAGGGTGTGCCGTGATTAAGTGCGAGCCGCCGTCTGCCTCACGCAGCCCGCGCGCCAGCTCGCGGCAGATGTCAACATCCTCCGGCACGGCCTTGGGATACATCGACCAGACGATGCTCGGCACGTCCGCGTAGCGATGCCCCACCCAGTGGGCCCAGGATCGGGCATTGCCCGAATGGACCGCGCCTTTCATGCGGACCGTATGGTAGACGCCTACCACCAACGCCAGCCCTTCGTAACGACCGAAGAGTGCGATGACCTCGTCCACGTGCTCGAAGTACTTCTCGTTGGGCCTCGTCGGGTCGCCGTCGAGCCACGGCAACTCACCTTCGACGTTCTCCAGCGGATCGACCCCCACCAGCATGACCTGAAGGCACGTGAACCCCAGCCTATGCCGACTGTCGAGGATGTCGGCAACTTCGGCCAAAGTGAAAAGGCGGAACAGCTCCCACTGCGTATCGCCCAGCCAGAAGAACGGCTCGCCGTCGGTCCGCACGAAGTATCGACCGTCGTCGCTGACAGCGATCGGGGTGGTTTTGCTTACCGGCTTCCGCACCATGTCAACGCCCACCTTTCGCTTAGACAACCGCCCTGGCATCCTCACCCTGCGCCCGGCGCGATTGGCGACACCGCCAGCTTTATCCTGCTGGCCCGGACCAGCCCGGTCAAGTCGTCGATCCACCCACCCACGCGCCCGTGCATTCCAGAAGCACTCGGTATGCCCCGCCACGGCATCATTCGCGCCTGAGCAAGAACGGACGCCGGAGGCGTTCACCGCGAACACCTCTGGCACACATGATGGATGAACCAGACCGAACGTGGCCGCTTTGTGCGTGCAGACTCGGTTGCGTCGATGGGTCGTCTGATCAGCTAGGATTTCAGGACAACACGGGTACTGCCGAAGGAGAAGCTGGTCTCCAGGATCGTTGGTTGGGCGGCGGACGCATTCGGCGAGCCATTCGTCGCACCAATGCTCACAGCAGCAACGTAAGTACGGTAATCGGGACGGCCGCAGCGATCCCAGGCCGTCACGCACTCCGCCAGCCGCTGAGCAAGAGAATCGCAGTCGCCAAAGCAAGCCAGCCAGAGCTTCTGACGTTCGTCCGTCTGGGGAGGACCATCGTCAGCCGGAAAGGGTCTGGACAGGACGCAGATCCCAGCCTTGTCGACCAGACCCATTGTACCGTAGCCCAGGCCGTGAAACTGAGCCGCCCATGGAATCGGGTGGCTGGGGTCATATGGTTTGCTGCACCAGAGCGTGCAGAACTCAGGGCGATGAAGCGCCAGCCACAGGTCAAGGCCAGTGACCAGTTCCATCAGGTTGGCTGAGATGTCCAGTTCCACTCGAGTCGGGCGCTGCTGTAGGAAACGCTGCACCAGCCCGACCATCAGACGAGTATCGTTCTCGGTAGTGAGAGCGTAGTCCTCGTCGGGCCCGAATGTGCATCGAGCGATGGGGCTCTGCATTTGGCCTCGAAGCATCATGAAGTCGCAGCGAGCGATGCGACGGCTGCGGAGCACGCTTCCCTGACGCTCCAGCGTGAGCACGCGTTGCAGGCCCCTGATCCTGAGAGGCAGGACAAGCCTTCCGCCGTCGCGAAGCTGCAGTGCCCAGGCGGCGGGCACCGCCGGCGCCCCGACTGTCACCACCACGCAATCGTATGGAGCAAGCGGTGCCCACCCGAAAGCCCCATCGGCGAGCTTCACATGTATGTTCGAGTAGCCCAACGAATCAATTGCCTTCCGCGCATCTCGCACGATGTCATCGTCAATATCGATCGTCACTACCCGCCCGGCACTGCCCACGATGCTCGCCATCAATGCGGCGTTGTAGCCCGTACCCGCGCCAATCTCCAACACAGAGTGCCCGGCCTCCAGGTTCAACTGGTCAAGCATCTGCGCCATGAGGCTGGGCTGCGAAGAGGAACTGATCGACACCCCATCACGCCTTCGCGTGACGACGGCCTCATTAGCATAGACTTGCGCCAGCTCTGCGTCGGGAAGGAAAACGTGGCGGGGAATGCTGCGAAAGGCCGCCTCGATGGGTGCTTTACGGATGACCCCCATGTGCTTGAGTTGGTCAGCCAACTTATTGCGTAGTGTGCTAGCCTCCGTGAGCATGTTTCGTGTCCTGTAGTAATAGAGCCACTCTACCTCAGAAACTGCACCAGACACCACCGTGGCAGCCGCTACCGGAGCTCTATCGGCTCTCAGACCATGTCCCTTCGGCCAACCCCATTTATAGTCGCGGGTGGGGTGGCACGGTCCGGCAAAGCCGGGCCGTGATTCGGCCACTGGGCGCGATACGTCGAACACACACGGCAAAGAGTAACGTACCCATGCGACGCGCGCAACGAGTTGCGCGCCCTACGACCTTCGGACGCGGGCATGTCCCGTGCAGCAAATGGAGGGCAGGTTCTGCCTGCCATTCCGCCCGCCCAGGTCAATAATAAAGCGGCGGGTGGTCTTCGACAGGCTCAGACCAAGAGGACCCGCCCTACGCGACTCGCATGGCGAGCCAGCCGGACCGGGCGTCAGCTCGCGGCCAGTACGACCACCGATGCGGCGCGGTGTCGCGGCACGGTGATC
>CBFCZG010000463.1:0-2750 GCA_965602375.1 uncultured Phycisphaerae bacterium
TGGCGGTCGCTGAGATGTATATTCAGGGGGTCTCGACGCGTAAGGTCAAACCGATCCTCGAACAACTCGTCGGCCATGGCCTGAGCAGTTCCAGCGTCTCCAAAGCCACGGCAGAGTTGGACGAAGTGCTTCAAGCCTGGCGCCATCGATCCCTGAATGCCCAACCCACGCCCTATTTGATTCTGGACGCCCGCTACGAAAAGGCCCGTGTCGACGGTGTTGTACGCGATGTCGCGGTTCTGATTGCGATGACGTAGTATATTTTTCGCACATATTTCTGGGACGTGAATGGCGTCCTTTCTCTGGTCGATGGTTGATGGGTCGACACGGAACCATTCAATCAGAGAAAGGACCTAACGATGCAGAACAGTACATCGGCGACAACGGAGAAGGACTTGAGCAACGTCATCAAGATCGACGAGGGGCAGATTCAGCAACACCTGGGCGAGATGGTGCGCTCGACGGTGGAAGAGACGCTCAACGCGATGCTCGATGCCGAAGCGGATCAGCTTTGTAACGCCCGGCGTTACGAGCACACCGAGGAACGCACCGGCCAGCGGGCCGGGCATTACCAACGCAAGCTGCACACGAAAGCCGGGGAGGTCGAGTTGAAAGTGCCGAAGTTGCGCCAGGCGAAGTTCGAGACGGCGATCATCGAGCGCTACAAACGACGGGAGTCGTCGGTAGAAGAGGCCCTCATGGAGATGTATCTCGCGGGCGTGTCGGTGCGTCGGGTGGAGGACATCACCGAGGCCCTCTGGGGTATGCGGGTCAGCGCCGGGACGGTCAGCGACCTGAATCAGAAGATGTACGAACGGATCGAGACGTGGCGTAACCGTCCGATCACCGGGGTGTATCCCTATGTCTATCTGGACGGGATCAGTCTCAAACGCACCTGGGGCGGCGAGGTCCGCAACGTGGCGGTGCTGGTGGCGGTCGGCGTGGGCACCGACGGCTATCGTGACATCCTGGGGATCGCTGAAGGCTGCAAGGAAGACAAGGCGGGCTGGAGCGGCTTTTTGGCCTATCTGAAAAAGCGGGGTCTGAAATGCCCTGAGCTGATCATCTCGGACAAATGCCTCGGCCTGATCGAATCGCTGGCCGAGTACTATCCCGAGGCTCAGTGGCAGCGGTGCATGGTGCACTTCTATCGCAATGTCTTCTCGGTGGTTCCCAAGGGCAAGGTCAAACAGGTGGCGGCGATGCTCAGGGCGATCCACGCCCAGGAAGACCGCCAGGCGGCCCAGGAGAAAGCCGACGCGGTCGTGGCTAAGCTCAGGGCCCTGAAGCTCTCTGCGGCCGCCGAGTTGGTGCGGGAAGGGATCGGCGAGACGTTGACCTACTACGCCTTCCCCGATAAGCATCACCGCCAGATCCGCACGAACAATCCGCTGGAGCGTCTGATGCGTGAGATCCGGCGACGCAGCCGAGTAGTGGGTTGCTTCCCCGACGGGCGTAGCGCCTTGATGCTGGCCGCGGCGCGGCTACGCTACATCGCGGCCACCAAATGGGGCACGCGCCGGTATATGAACATGGATCGATTGAAGGAACTCAAACAAGAACGGCAAGAGGCAGCGTGCCTGAGTGCTTGAACACCCGATAACGCGCGGCCCCCTGCAGGGGGCCAGGGGCAGGAAGGTTGACCTCTACTCTTCGACCAGAGTGACGACTACCAGAAAATGTGCGAAAGATTCTTGACACTACCGATTTCGAACGGGAGCACGGTCGAGCAGGTCTGCCGCGACCTGGGGATCAGCGACGCGACGTACTACACGTGGCGGAAGAAGTACGGCCGGATGAAGGTCCATGAACTCAAACGCCTCAAGGAGTTGGAAAAGGAGAACGCTCAGCTCAAGAAGCTGGTGGCGGACCTGTCGCTGGATAAGGCGATTCTGCAAGAAGCGTTATCGGGAAATTACTGAGCCCGACGCGACGACGCCAAGCGGTCCAGCACGTCGAGCAGACGCTGGCCGTTTCGGAGCGTCGGGCCTGTCGCACGTTGTCGCAACCTCGGGGCACGCAACGGTATCGGCCCCGACGTGTGGAGAAGGATAAGCCCTTGATCAAGGCAATGCAACAGTTGAGTGGGGAGCACCCACGCTACGGCTACCGTCGGATCACGGCGTTGCTGCGGGCCGGCGGCTGGGCGGTTAATCGCAAACGGGTGCAGCGTCTCTGGCGTCAGGAGGGCCTGAAGGTGCCGCAGAAGCAGCGGAAACGCCGGCGGTTGGGGTGTTCGGAGAATAGTTGCCTGCGTCGCCGAGCCGAACAGATCAACCACGTGTGGACCTACGATTTCTTGATGGACGCGACGGCAGACGGGCGGCGTTTGAAACTGCTGGTGGTCCTGGACGAGTTCACGCGGGAGAGCCTGACGATCGAGGTGGCCCGGCGCCTCACGGCCGCCGATGTGATCGAAACACTGGCGTATCTGTTCGCGGTTCGGGGCGCGCCGCAGTACCTTCGCAGTGACAATGGTCCCGAGTTCGTGGCGCGGGCGATCCAGACATGGCTGGCGTCGACGGGGGCCGAGACGCTGTACATTGCGCCGGGCAGTCCGTGGGAGAATGCGTATATCGAATCGTTCAACAGCCGGCTTCGCGACGAGCTGCTCAACGCCGAGTCGTTTGCCTGTTTGCAGGAGGCCCAAGTGCTGGTGGAAGCCTATCGGCGTGAGTATAATCATCACCGGCCGCACAGTTCGTTGGGCTACCAGACGCCGGCGGCGTTCGCCGCCGCCTGTTTGGCTG
>CBFCZG010000464.1:0-2742 GCA_965602375.1 uncultured Phycisphaerae bacterium
GAGTCCGCCCAGCACGATCAGCGCCATGATGACCAGGTTCACGAACCAGTCGTCAAACAGATTGGTAATGTCGTCGGCGCTGTAGCCGACCCCGCCGCTCAATCGAATGGCCGGCAGGCGATCGGCCCGCGCCGCCGCTACGCGATGGTCCGCTGCCTGAAGCCGGGCAAACGCCGCCCGCACGTCAGGCCGATTCTGCAACAGCTGCGCCGGCACGCCGGCCGACGGAAACACCGGCAACGTCTCCAGATCATAGCTCCCCAACGTGAGCGTTGCTGTCGGGGGCCTCCCGAGCAGCACCGCCAGCTCGTGCCGAAGCACCTGCTCCTGCGCCTCGACCAGCGGAATCTGTTTCTGCACGTCGCTTACCGTCTGACGCTGCTGATAAACGTCGAGCGCCGAGACCAGCGACTTGCGGAACCGCAGTTCCACCAGCTCCAGGTACGTCTTGTTCGTCTCGAGCTGCTCGGCCAGGATCGCGCGAAGTTGCTGCTGCTCCACGATCGCCAGCCACCTCTGCACCACCTCGGCCGCCAGCGTCATGGCGGTTGACTCCAGATCGTCCCGCGACGCCTCGAGATCGAACTGGGCAGCCCGATACCCCGAAGCCACCCTCCCCCAGATATCCAGTTCGTAGCTGGCAGCCAGCGACAGGCCGAACGACTTGGTCTCGCGAATCAGGCGACTGGGCGACGACCCAGCCGTCGAACCTCCACTCCCGCCCGTGGAAATCCCACCAGAGGAACTCGTGCCGCTTTCGTCGTCTTCGCTGCCGCCGCTCAGTCCGCTGCGGATGCCCTTGCTGACCCCGCTGATCACCCCGCTGGCAAGTTGCGACTTCAGCGAAGCCGATGGCTCGCCCTCAACCGTCGTGACGGTGCGGCTGTAACTCGCATCGCCGTTTACCGTCAACTGTGGATACAGTCCCGACGCCGCCTTCACCGTAGTCGATCCCGCCTGGTCGAGGCGCGCCCACAACTGGCGGAGCGACAGGTTCTCCGTCAGCGCCTCTTGCATCAGCGCGTCCAACTCCTCGCTGCCGAATTCTTGCCACCACCGGTTCGTCTGCACGCCTTCGGCATCGCCCAGCGTGAAGCTCTCCGGAAGCGGCCCTTCCGGCGGCGCCTGGCGGCTCGGGAGAAATGATGCGCAGCCGCCACAGCATGTCGCCACGATCACAAGCATTGCAGGCCGCGCGGTCCACATCGCGCTCATGACTTGGCCCCCTCTGTCTGCGTGCAACTCTTGAGACCGGCCAGCGAGAATTGCGTGATGTGACGCGCCATCATGTCAATGTCGCTCTCGGAATAGGTAAGAAACGGCATAAGCCGGGTGATGATCGCCCGGCCATGGACGAAGTGAATGCACTGCGCCACCACGCTCTCGGCGCACAACTCAATCTCTCGTTGCGGAGTCTCCTCGCCAACCAGCTCGCGAATGATGCCGACCAGCAGACCGAATCTCGGTCGAATGAACCGTGCCACCACGATGTCGAGCACCTCGGTGGGCTCGGCCATCTCCATCGCCATTAACTTGCCGTGCCAGTCGTTGTGTCCCTTCCTGGTCACCCGCTGCAACAGGACGCCGACGAACGCAAGTAGCCGGTCGGCTGGCTCGGATGTCTCATCTCGGGCCGCCGCGAGTTCGTGCTCCTGCGCGATGTTCTGATGGGCGTATTCGATCGCAGACTGATACAGCCCCTGCTTGTCGCCAAAGTAGTAGTTGACGGCGTTGAGGTTGGCGCCGGCGCGGCGCACGATCCCTCGCACCGTCGCGTTGCGGAACCCCTTCTCGGCGAACACCTCCCCCGCCGCCTCCAACAGCCGCTGCCGCGTGTTCGGCTTATCGCAATGCTGATCCATCATGACGAGCGTCCTCATACAAAAGTTTAAAACGAAAGAGTAATACATTTGTTTCAAGAAAGCCAGCCTTTTGCAGAGGCGGCCCTAACTCGCTGTGCAATAGCAGTTTAGGCGCGGGTGCCCCATCCTTTGCACCAGCAAAGGTTGGGGTAGAACGGTCTTGGACGGGTGGCCCGACCCTGGCGAGGGATGATCCGCCCCACAAGCTGCTCTGTCGATCCCCGCCAGCGGTTGACGAAGGGGCCTCGTGCGACAATACTCTATATGTTGATAGTTCATAGATGTACTAACGGGAGACCGCCATGGGCAGGGCGCGCGCGGATGACGACCTGGCTGACGTGCGGACGGGCGTGGGCGACGACCTCGATACCATGCTGGTGCACAACCTGCTGCGCACGCACAGCCACCTCAGCCCCTTCATCGACGCCGACCTACGCCGGCAGAACCTCACATCGGCTCAGCTCAATGTCCTGCTCGCTCTTCGTTCGGCAGGCGCCGACGGCCTGCGGATGGGCCAGATCGGTGAAAGACTCGTAGTAACCAAGTCGAATGTCACAGGACTCATCGACCGCCTCGAGCGCCAGGGGCTGGTTGCCCGGACCGCACACCGCGACCGCCGGGCAACGGTCGTGCGGCTGACCGACGCCGGCGAGGCGCTGCTGGAGCGGACGGCGCCGCGACACGCCGAGGTGCTGGCCGAGTTGACCAAGTGCTTCACCAACGACGAGAAGCAAACGCTTATCCGACTGCTTAGCAAGCTGCGGCGCGAACTGCGTCATCGACGCGGGGGTGCCCCATGACACGCGGCGGCTGGCGCGGTCCGATGGGGACGGTCGGAGGCATCACCCGCACCTACGGCCTGCAACGACACTTCGCAAAG
>CBFCZG010000465.1:0-2731 GCA_965602375.1 uncultured Phycisphaerae bacterium
GCTTCAAGACGGGCGCCAAGTAACCGCGTAGGGTGAGTCGTTGACCCACCCCTCGGCTCGGCGCAAGCAGCGGCGCTTCGGCCCGCGTTACTCGCTCAGCACGAGCGCGGGCATGCCGCTGGTCGAACCGAGACAGGTGCCGAAAACCGACGGCGTCGTTACGGCAAAGGTGCTGCAGCGGCGCCGTCGGTCTCTGGTGAGGGAGCCGGCACGACGAGAGCGGCTGCTGGGCGGCCGCTCCCGCCCCGTGGGCGAGGCGCGACGCGTGCCGGCGCAGGACTTCAACTCGAGCGGCTCTGCGCGCGACGGAACAGACCGCCGCCCCAAAGGGGCTTACCCCAAGCATCGTTCGTGTCCAAAGAAACAGCCCGCTGTCAGGTTGTGACAACGGGCTTTCGGATACTGGGGAACCAGGATTCGAACCTGGACTAACTGATCCAGAGTCAGTCGTGCTACCGTTACACCATTCCCCACTTGTGCCGGTCGGGGCCGGCACGCACTTAACCATAATCTAGAAGCCGACGGGGAAGGTGTCAAGCTCTGGGGGTGGAGCACGCGTCTGGGCCGGCTCGTTGACCCGACGGTGGCGGAATCTATAATCAACGTCGGGGTTGGAGTCGGACCGATGAACGGGCTGTGGCGTGGGGTTATCACCTGTTACTGTAGGGGCGGGGGCAGTGTCGGCTGCTGAGGCGGCGCTGTGACCCCGTCGGCACGCGCTCGATTATCGGTCGCGTTCGTCTCATTGCCCAACGTATCGGTATTTCAGGTCTGTCGGTCTGCCACCGAGCGAGGCGGACCGGCGGCGGAGGCGTGTTACCATGCCAGCGGAATTCGAAATCGGGCCCAGGCTGCCGGACCTGGTGGAGCAGATGGCGGCCAGCTATCGAAGCGATCCGAGGACGCACCACATTGACCGCAGGTTCCTGCCCAGCCGGCAGGAGATCATCGAAATCATGCAGTTGCTGCTGGAATTGGTGTACCCCGGCTATTACGGACGGCAGGATCTAACCAGCCACAACGTAAGCTATCACGTAGGTGAGTTGTTGCCCAAGCTTGGTCAGAAGCTTTGCAGGCAGGTTTTCCATTGCCTGTGCTATCAGGACGAGCTGGAGGGCAAGACGCAGGACGGTATGCCCTGCCAGAAGCGTGCCCGCGAGATAACGCTTTCATTTCTCGACGATATACCTCGGATACGAGAGATGTTGGCGGGCGACGTGCAGGCGGCCTACGACGGCGATCCCGCGGCGGTTAACACGGACGAGGTGATCATTGCCTATCCCGGCGTGATGGCGGTGACGGTGTATCGGCTCGCGCACGAGTTGCACGAAACGGGCGTACCTCTGATGCCGCGTATCATGACCGAATGGGCGCACACGATGACGGGCGTCGACATTCATCCGGGCGCGAAGATCGGTCGGAACTTTTTTATCGACCACGCAACGGGCGTGGTGATCGGCGAGACGACCGAGATCGGCGACAACGTCAAGCTGTACCAGGGCGTGACGCTGGGCGCTCAGTCGTTTCCGAAGGACGAGCGCGGTCGGATCATTCGCGGCTACAAGCGTCATCCTACGCTGAAAGACCGCGTAACGATCTATGCGGGCGCGACGGTTCTCGGTGGCGAGACGGTTCTGGGCGAGGGTTGCACGGTAAACGGGTCGGTGTTTCTGACCAAGTCGGCGCCGGACGGCTGCACCGTGGCGCAGAAGCTGCCTGAGCTTCGTTACCGCGACCGCAACGGGGCCCGCACCGTGCCGTCAGGCGGCGAACAGGACGAAGGCGAATAGCGGACATCGTAGAATCACGCAGAAGGGCAGGAGCATGAAGATCACGGTCTTGAGCGACAATATCACGACCAGCGGCTGCCTGGCCGAGCACGGATATGCCGCCATGGTCGTCGCGGACGGCAAACGCATTCTGTTCGACACCGGTGCGGGCGGAGTGATCGTCGAGAACGCGCAGAGGCTGGGTGTGGCGCTGAACCGTCTGGACGCGATCGTGCTGAGTCACGGCCATCGCGATCACTGCGGCGGGCTGGCCCGAGTACTCCAGCTATGCGGGCCGACGAAGATTGTCGCCCATCCTGACATCTTCTCCGATCGCGTGCAGCCGCAACGCGGCGGCTACGTGTCGGCCGGGGTGTCGTTTACGAAGAGCTACATCGAGTCGCTGGGTGGTGAGTTTGTGCTGACGCGGAAGAGCCACCGTTTCTCGCCGAACGTCTTCACCACGGGTGAGATCCGACGTACGACGGACTTCGAGACGGTACCCGATGTGTTCAAGCTGCACCGCGCCGGCAAGATCGTTCCCGATCCGTTCCTGGACGATTTGACGTTATGCGTGAAGACGCGGCGTGGGGTGGTGGCGATTACCGGATGCGGGCACGCGGGGCTGGTCAACATCCTGCGGCACGTGAGTCGCATGGCGGGGGGCGATCGCATCGCAGCCGTGTTCGGCGGAGCCCATCTGGGCAACGAGTCGGAGGAGCGAATCACTCGGACGATCGGCGAACTCGAGCGGCTGGATGTCGCCAAGGTAGCGATGTCGCACTGTACGGGCATCAAGGTGATGTGTCGGATGAACCGCGAATTGCCCGGCCGCTTCGATTTTGTCAACGCCGGTGACGGCCGATCGCTTTGACGGGGTTACGCTGCGCTTCGCGCAGAAGCGCAGCCTCGCCTTTGGCCTTTTTTCTATCCTGCGATTGCGTAAAAGAGACTGGAGGCGA
>CBFCZG010000466.1:0-2719 GCA_965602375.1 uncultured Phycisphaerae bacterium
CCTCGACCGGCTGACCCAGCTCCTTGCGGATCTCGGCCTTGGCGGTTTCGACCGCACCGACCGTGGCTGCGTGGGTGGGCAGCGGCGCCACCTGCCCGCCGCCCGACATTCGCGCCGTCTGGAAGACCGTCAGCGGATGAAGCTCGACCACGCGGGCCGGCAGACTCCAATACTCCTGCGGCGTGGGCGGCTGGTCGGTGTAGGCGCCCTGACGGCGCGGCGGGTCGTTGAACGCCCAGTGTTTGACCCAGCCCTGACCGCCTTGCATGACGACGCAACGGATCTGATCGAAGCTTCGACTGTACGTCTCCATATCGCCGATCGGAAAGTGCAGGTTCGCATCGGGCGGGCGCAGCTTGGCGTCGATCCGATCGAAGCAAAGCTCGCGATCGGTGCGGGCGAACGACAGCGGATGCTCGGCCGGCACGGGCCGACCGTTCTCGACCCATTCGTCCATGCCCCAGAAGTGGGCGTCGTGCAGCGTAAGACCCATCTGGTTGACGATCCGCGCCACCAGCGGCAACTGCTCGATGGGCCCGACGGGCCCGCAGATGCCGGCCGGGTTGTCGGGCGTAGCCTGCCGCCACGCCTCGACGTATTCGAGCGCCTCAGCCAGGTAGAGCTGCTCGATCGTGTCGTAGAAGACAATCTCGAAGCCGTCCCTCGCCAGGCCTGCCATATCCTTGGGTGTGAGCTGGGCAGCGTCGGCCGCCAGTTCGGGGTCGATCGTCGTGTAGTCCCACCACTCCGGTGCGATCTTGCTTGTCATTCTTGCCATGGCTGCACTCCTGTCCGGATTCCGGCTGGGAGTGTAGGAGGTGGCCGCCCTGCGGTCAAAGTCGCCGGTGGGGCGCGGCCTGTGATCGCCCATGCCCACCCCCGACGGCGGCCGCCTACTTAAGCTGGTAGGTGACAGGCGGCTACCGCCCGCCCGGCTCGGTCGGGGGGCTGACTCTCGCGAGCCCGGCCGCTACAATTCTCGTCTTGATGGGGGCAGCGGTCTGGCATCCTGCCTGACAGGGCGGACCAACCACCGGGCGATCGGGCCTTGCGATACCAGGAGGCCGTATGAGTTGGATCAGGCCGACACGTCGAATACACCTTTATCTCGCGCTGTTTTTCGCGCCGTGGCTTCTGATGTATGGCCTCAGTGCCATCGTGCTGAACCATCGTCCTTTCTTCGTGCGCTACTATGACGGGCATTGGTTCGACTGGGAGCTGGAGCAGGAGTTGCCCTATCAGGCCGACTGGCCCGATGACGCCGAGCCCAAGGAACTGGGCAGGAAGGTTCTCGACGGTCTGCACCTGACAGGCGCCTATTGGGCACAGCGACGGGGTAACGGCGAGACGCTTACGGTCCACCGCAACGATCCGATTCGCCCCAGGCGCATTGTCGTGAGGCCGCAGGATGGCACGCTCAGCGTCGAGCGACAGGTCTTCCGCATTCCAGGCTTCCTGTTGAGGCTTCATACTCGGCGCGGCTATCACCACGATTATCTTGCGGACGACGCGTGGGCGTTATCTATCGACGTCTTGATCGTGTGCATGATCTTCTGGGTGATTTCCGGCGTGTGGATGTGGATGAGGATGTCGAGTGTGCGCCGGTGGGGCGGTGCGAGCCTGGTGATCGGCTGCGCGCTGTTTGTGTTCTTCCTGGTGACGATCTAGCGAGGTGTTCGCGAGTATGACCCTTAGCCGTGCAATGAGGCGAGTGCATCTGTACGTGGGGCTGGCGCTGGTTCCGTGGTTTCTGGTGTATGCCATTTCAGCGACATTCTTCAATCACGGTCACTTCTTTGGCCCGTTATTCAAGCCGGATGGGCCTGGATGGGTGGCTCGCTTTGATCGTGAGTACCAGCGGCCCGTGCCGCAGGACGCCGACGTGCGCGCGGTGGCCGGTGAGATCCTGCGCGACGTGGGCTTGGAGCGACTGTACGGAGCCCACCGCCCGGGCCCCAACAGACTCAACATCTGGGCGTTCAGCTTCCTCAAGACGACCCGGCTGACGTACTTCATTAGACGGGGCAGGCTTTTGGCCGAGGACAAGCGGTTCCGGCTCGATCACGCCTTCACCGGCGTGCATGCCCGCGGCGGCTTTGCTCAGGACTCGCTACTGTCGGACGCGTGGGCGGTGGTGGTCGATCTGGTGGGCATCGGGCTCATTCTGTGGGTGGTAACCGGCGTCCACATGTGGTGGCGCGATCGGCGTCTGCGTCTGTGGGGAGGTATCGCCTTCGGCGGCGGCATGGTGTGCTTTGTCGTGCTGCTTGTGGCGATGTGACGCGCCCGCCACGCGGGTGGCACGGTCCGGCGCAGCTCGGGTGCCCCATTCTTCGCGAAGCGAAGGGTGGGGGATGAATTCTCGGCGGGTGGCACGGTCCGGCGCAGCCGGGCCGTGGGCTCGAATGGTTAATCATCGCGACTCGACAGGTCGGGTCTGGATTCTGGGGTGGCATGCTCGGGTGCCCCATTCTTCGCGAAGCGAAGGGTGGGGGATGGACTCTCGATGGGTGGCACGCGTCTGGATGCGGACTCCCGATGTCGGGTGGCATGCCCACGCCGCTGTTAACGGTGAGCCCTTCGACATGCTCAGGACTTAAATGCGAAGTCGAACCGTTGCGTGGGCATGTTTCAGTCCGACGCATCGAGTCGGCCAGGTCTGAAGACCCAGGCCCGTCGTGGTGACAATTGTATCTCACTCAAGTGACTATTCTGGCCT
>CBFCZG010000467.1:0-2719 GCA_965602375.1 uncultured Phycisphaerae bacterium
GCCTTCATCCGCAAGGGGCAGACGATGGGGTTCCGCGTGATGCCGCACTTCAACGCGATCGACATGGACCCGACGCATCCGGCCTATCACTACATACGCGATTTTCAGTATCGCGACGCGGTCAGTCAGCGCGTGCAGGGATGGTCGTGGTACGACGGGGCGAGCAGACCGGTGCCGGAATCGAACGCGGCGCGAATGCGGAGTCGCGACAAGAAGACCATGGTGAAGGTCCATGCCGGGCTGTCGATGTGGCGCTCGATTTTGGCGGAGAACATTCGGGAGGCTGTGGCTGCGTTGTCGCTCGACTCTGTGTTTCTGGACGTGACGATGAACACGTGGAATCTGCGGCGCTGCATGGTCGAGAACGTCACATCCACGGAGGGGATGAAGCGTCTGATCGCCCACATGGGGCTGATCGACGGCGTGGCGGCGGTCGGCGGCGAGGGACGAAATGAGATTGTTATGCAGGACGAAGCGTTTGCGCAGGTGCATCTGTTCAAGAGCAGCGGCGCACAGAACATCGAGGGGCTCGAGCGCACCGGTGGGTGCCCGCTGTGCGAGTTTTTGTTCGGGCGGTGGTGTCGCTCGTTCGGCTATTCTCACCTGGCGGGGCACACGCCTGAGCAGTGCCTGCGTATGCAGTTGCACGTCGACCTGGGGGCGATCCGGACGCTGACCGTTCGGTCGGCCGGCGAGATCGCCAAGCCGAATGAGGCCGTCGACAAGCTGCTATCCGAAGCCGGCGGCAAGGCGATTTGATCGACCCGGCTCTCGGCGGCGCGACAGGCGACTTTGCGATCGGTAATGTTCGGGTCTCATTCAGCTTGTGGGATCCGGTCGGCAGCACGACAAGCAACCCTCTGTTTCTGGCGCAGAAGCGGACCGCCTTCCAGGGGTTCAGCACCCCGTACCCAGCGGTGGGGCAACGCCTCTGTCGGAGCGGCGAACTGAACCGATGGGCCACCAGCCACGACTGCCGCAGCATGGATTGGCCGGCCGATCCCGGCACGAGGCAGCAGGTTTTTATCGAGTATCTGACCGCGGGGCAGGCTTATACGTTCTTCGTGCAGGCCTACGACAAGGCGGGTAATACCGGCAGCGTCGCGCACACCGGCTTTACTCTACCGGCCGCTGTGCCGACACCAACCCGGGCGGCGTGAAGAAGAGCGCGTGGTGCGATCTGTACGTGCCCCCAGATGCGACACCGGGCACCTATACCGGCACGCTCACTCTGGACTGCGATCAGATCAGTCCCACGTCGATCGGCCTGAAAGTGATCGTATACGACCTGATGGTTCCCGACGTCCCCACGTTCTTCGTTGCTCTGAAGGGTTACGGCAACAAATGGAGCAGCGAGGCGTCGCGCTACCAGGTCTTTCAGTTTTGTCACAAACACCGCATGGTCCCCAACACCCTACCCTACGGCTGGAACGGCAGCACCACGACCGATCGACGCCCAAAGCTCACCGGTTCGGGCCCGACGACGGTATCGAGTTTGAACACCTTCGGGAGCAACTACGGCCCGTTTTTTGACGGCTCGGGCCTCTCACCCGACCATCCGACGTATCCCTATCGCGGGCCGGCCGGAATCACGTAGTGCCGAGCGCACGATGCTGGCCCGGTGGGTTTACGGGGCGCCTAGCACTATGAAGATGCCAACGATGACGACAGGCTGCCGTGACGCCCGTGTCATTGCCCCGCGCCCGTTTCGGATTCCGCTGCCCACGTTCTGATCGAGCATCTGCGTCGCAAGAGGCTCAAGTTGATCGGTGGTCGGTTGTGGTGCTTGACGATATCTTCCGTTGGCAAAGAACTTTACGTTCGGTGTAAGCGCAAGAGGTTGGAATCCGGTCCGTCAGCATGGACGCGGGCGAGGCGTCTCGGGGCGCCGGCAGGGGCGATCTTTTTGGCCTGGTGGCGGATTTCTACTTGACGCGTTCGAGTAAAAGTGGTATCAGCGGAGACGCACTGGCAGGAATCTGGGGCCTGGGAGCAGAGCGGCTGGACGGGGCGTACAAGTTGTAACCTTTCGCATTTGTTTTCTGATCGCCAGTGGGTGGACGCCGCGTCGGCTGACGGCAAACTTGGTCCCGGGTCGCGCGAGCGTCGGTCTATGACGGCGCAAGCAAAGAAGTTGCCTGTGCGCCCAATCTCGGGGCCGGCTGTATCATGTGCTGTTCGGATGCAGCACGATTGGGCAGCCGTAACTGAAACCGGAAAACTTAGCGGTTGAATCACGCGCCCTGCCTGGCGCTTGTCAGGAGGTGGGTATCGGGTGCGTTTGCCGCCTATGGGTCGCGCGGGCGGCGGCGCAGTGGGCTGCCCGGGCGCAGCGGGGGTTTGTATGCATGTCCAGGTTGATGTTCTGTCAAATAGTATGGCGGGCGGCGTGGTCGTCGGGCGCGTCGCACAGAACAAGGAGAGGTGTGATGTTCAGGTCTGCAACGATGTGGGTAGGTTTGACAGCGGCGGCGCTTGTGCTGGGCCTTGGTCTGCCCTCGATGGCGACCGATTACTACGTCTCGCCGACAGGCAGCGACGCCAATGACGGGCTAACCGAACTGACGCCCTTTCTGGAAGTTCAGACGGCGCTGAATGCGGCTACCACCCCGGGCGACACGATCTACGTCATGCCGGGGCTGCACATTCCGGCGGAGTTCTACACATCGTCCACCCAGAAGCGCCTGCGGTTCATGGCCAGCGGTGCCGACGGCAGCCC
>CBFCZG010000468.1:0-2714 GCA_965602375.1 uncultured Phycisphaerae bacterium
ATTGATCTGCTCGGCAAGCATCTCAGCAGTGTTTGCCTCGGGTCGGCCCAAAAACGATGCCGGACCCGTCACCGCAAACAGCGCCCCGATCTTGACCGGCTCGGCCTCCTGGGCAGCCAAGCCCGAGCACAATGTCGCCACACACAACGCCACCACACCGCACGTTTTCATAATCAACTCCTTCCTTTATTGCCGACCCGACACGGGAAAGGCTCCCCACACGCGAACCGCGTTCGTGACACGTTCGGAAATCTCATTCTGCTGATCACCTCCGACCTCGTCAACCCCACACACCCGCGCCGGGTCCGCCGCCGCGTCCGAACAGGCTTCGCCTGTCAGCCTGCCGGTACACCATCCAGCCGGCGAGGCCGCTCGGCCACAAGGCGCCCCCGAACCACCCAGCCCGAGCCGTAAGATACTTCTAAATAATCACTTAGATGTTAACGCGCGACCCAGTTGGAACGCCTGCCTGTTCGGCTCCAACAACCTCTCAGACAGACGTGCCGACAACGCCCCAAGCCACGTGCGCTCGGAGATGTCCAGATGCGTCGACAACACCCCCAGCAGCGCCACGTTGAGGCTCCGCCGGCTCGGTAGCGAGTCGGCGTCCACCCGGTCGGGGGCAATCACCACGCCATCGCCCTTGAGGTAGTGCCGGTTCGGCTCGAACTGCGTCGGCTCGAGCACCAGCAGGTAGTCAGCCTCGCCCACCGGCACCATCGGACTGTACACCCGTCGGCCGAACCGAACGTCGCTGGTCACCGACCCACCACGCTGGCTCATCCCGTGCACCTCGGCCTTCTTGACGTCGTACCCGCCGCGAAACGCCGCGTCCGCCAGGATGTCCGAAGCCGTCAATACACCTTGCCCGCCCAGGCCCGCCACAACGATGTTGACCACCCGATCGTCCACCGACGCTACCCTCCGCTGCCCGGCGCATCAGAGGCTTCAGCATACTTGCGGATCCGCCCAGCCGCCAGCAGGCACGTCCGCCGTACGATGATCAGACACAACTGGCCACTGGCCAAGTACTCGCGCAGCGTGTTCGCCAAGGACTCAGCGTCCTTGATCGGATCGATCACCGCCACCTGCTGCACGCCCAGCGAGCCAGCCAACTCCTCGAACACCACCTGCCCCGTGGCCTTGTGAGCCAGCGACCGTCCCGTGCCCGGGTGCTCCTGAAAGCCGGTCATAGCTGTCGTGCCGTTATCGAGAATAATGACGACGTGTCCCGTCGGCGGCGGGTTGTACACCATCTCCACCAGGCCGGTGATGCCGCTGTGCACAAACGTGCTGTCGCCGATCACGCTGACCACCCGGCGTGCCTCATCGTCGGGCAGCACATGTCGCAGGCCTAACCCCACGCCGATGGCCGCACCCATGCACACGCAACTGTCCATCGCCTCGAACGGCGGCAGGACCCCCAACGTATAACAGCCGATGTCGCCCGCGACGATGCAGTCCATCTTGTGCAGCAGTCCGAACACCGTCCGATGCGGACAGCCCTGGCACAACGCCGGTGGCTTCCCCCGCAACGCCACCGGCTCGGGGCTATCATCACCCGCCAGGATTCGCCGTACGCGACCTACGGTCAACTCGCCGAAGCGATACATCCCCGGTTTGTCCTCGACCGCCACACCGGCTGTGCGAATGGCTTCGACCAGACACGGATCGCCCTCCTCCACGACCACGCAGCGATCGACCACGTCGACGAACGTCCGAATCATCTCGACCGGCAGCGGATGCGGCATGCCCAACTTCAGCACCGAGGCGTCGGCCGCCGCCTCTCGCGCATGTTGGTAGGCGATGCCCGACGTGATGATGCCCAACGCACCACTGCCGTCCTCCACCCGGTTCGGGCCTTCCTGCTCGTTCCACGCCTGAATCTCGGCGAGCTTCTGCCGCAGCCGCACATGGGCCGGCCGGGCATACGCAGGAATCATCACGCGGCCCTGGATGTCTCGTTCGAAATGGGGCGGCTGCTTCGGACCAGGCTGTTGGCGAGCCCGCACGATCGACTTCGAGTGCGACACGCGAGTGCTCAGACGCAGCAGCACCGGGATGCGCCACCGCTCGGACACCTCGATTGCCTTCGCAACAAAGTCGTACGCCTCCTGGCTGTCCGACGGCTCGAACATGGGCAGGCCCGCAGCCACCGCGTAGCGACGGCTGTCCTGCTCGTTCTGACTCGACGCCATCCCCGGATCGTCGGCCACCACCACGATCAGCGCGCCGCTCACCCCCGTGTAGGCAGCCGTGAATAGAGGGTCGGCCGCTACGTTCAGGCCCACGTGCTTCATCGTCACGATCGCACGCGCCCCACCGAACGCCGCGCCCAGCGCCACTTCCATCGCCACTTTCTCGTTGGGCGACCACTGAGCCCTGCCGCCCAACATCGAGAAGGTCTCGAGGATCTCCGTCGACGGCGTGCCCGGATAGCCCGCCCCCAAGGCCACCCCCGCATCCGACGCGGCCTTGGCCACCGCTTCGTTACCGCTTGCCAATCTTCTTTCGCTTGCGCCCATTCTGCTACCGCTGCACAGGACCAACAGAAAAAGGCCGCGCACCGTTACCCCGTCGGGCCATCCGCGCCCTCAGCTGCGCACTCTAAAGCAAGAATAACTGTGCGCCCAGGGCCATTGAGCCCGCCTCCATGGCGCACACAGTCTGTCGCACGTCCAGCCATCCCGTCCGTCAGCGGCCGGACAGCTCCG
>CBFCZG010000469.1:0-2675 GCA_965602375.1 uncultured Phycisphaerae bacterium
GCGGCGCGGGCGCCTTTGACGTGGCCGTGGACGACGTGGCCGGCGATCTGATCGAACACGCCCGGCGCCCAGGGCAGCTCACCTGCGCGCCAGCCGTTGACGATGTCCCAGTTGATCTTGAGCGACTCGTGCATGGGCCGACGCATCAGGTCGCCCAGTTCGGCGCAGGTGGCGGTGAGGGTGGGCGGTTCGTTCTCGATCACGAGCAGGCGCTTGCGCTCGGCGCAGATGGCGGCCAGTTCACACAGAAACGCGGCGTTGTCGGCGCGGTGCTGCTCGGTGATCTGGCCGTCGGGCCGTATGAAGCTATAGACGCGGACGCTGGGGGCGTCGAGTATCTCGGCCAGTTGAGCGAGGTGAGCCGTTCGCTCGCGCATGGCCTGGCGATAATCCGCATCGGCCGGGTCGTAGTCGCCGTTCATGGGGTTGACTCCCCAGCTTGCCACGCAGCCTACGCGCAGGTTGCGTGATGCGATGGCCTCGACCGCGCGCCGTGCAGCCTGATCGCGCAGGGTATCGACGTTGTCCTGGCCGATCTTGGAGCGTAAGTCGACGCACCTCAGGCCCAGCCCGGCCAGGGCGTCGAGGGCCGATTCGAACGGGCGGTCGAGAATGTCGGTAAAGGCAGAGAACTGCACGAGGCGTCTCCTTTACTTGCGGTTGCAGTCGAGGTCGTCGAGCCGCACAGGTTGCCCCTGGCTGAGCAGGGCGGCTTCGTAGCATTCCATCACGGTGCGGGCCAGTTCAAGCGTGCCGCGCGTCGGCGGGGTGTCGTTCAGGCAGGCGCCGACGAAGTGGCCAAGCTCGCCAAAGAAGCCCTGTAGGAATATGGCCTTGTTTTCCAGCGTCGAGAGCGTGTGTTGCGGCTGATAAACTAGGGCTGCGACGTCTGCGTCGCCGGCGGCAAAATCGCAGCCATTGCGGTAGTCGAACGGATAGCCCGGCCGGTGCACGGTGAGTTGTACGTTGTTGTCGAGCACCATGTGGCCGTGTTCGCAGACGATCTCGTATCGTTCCATCGGTCCGGAGGCAGCGTGTCCCTCGGCCATGTGCAGGCTGCTGACTGCTCCGTTGGAGTGGTGCAGGATGACGAAGCCGCCGCCCAGGCCGGATCGATGGACGATGAGCGATTCGGGCCGTCCTGCCAGATGCACCATCAGGCTGATCGGGTGCACGCCGTTGCCCAGCCAGTTGGTAAACCTGCGGTCGCGGAGGACCTGCGGGCCGTCGGGCGGGACGTCCATGGGGAAGCGGGCCTGTATGGTTTGGATGCGGCCGAACTTCTCGTCGGCCAGGAAGGCGGCCGCGCGGTCGACGATGGGCATGAAGACCTTCTTGAAGCCCACGACCACGTGTTTGCCGGCTGCATTGCGAGCGGCGATCATGCGGTCGACGCCGGCGACGTCCATGGCGGGGGGTTTCTCCATCCACACGTGGAGTCTGCCGGCCAGTGCTTCGCAGGCCAGTTCGGGATGCTGGGCGGGGCCGACCGAGAGAATGGCCGCGTCGACGTCGCCGCGGGCGATTACCTCTTGCAGCGATGCACGGGCGGCTTGGGCGCCGAAGTGGGCGGCGTACTTTTTCGCTCGCGGCAAGTCGATGTCGCACGTGGCCACCAGCTCGACCGGAAGGTAATCGAAGCACGGGAAGATACTGCGGTAGGCGTGATTGCCACAGCCGACGACGGCGATCCGCAGTCGGCGTCCTTCTTCGTGCGCCAGTAGCATTTGCGTGAACTTCCTTTCGACCCATGCAGGCGCGTGCCTACGGGGGGCAATCTAGCTGCCTCAGAGGCAGCGGGCAAGGAGCGCGCTCCCCTCGGGTCGCCGTTAGACGTTTGGATTTGGTTTGCTTCCGCGCAGGTCGGCGCACATCGGGATGCCCCCGTGATGGGTCACGACCCACCCGTTACGCGCTCCCCTTCGGGTCGCCGCTAAACAATTGATCTCGGCGCGTTCGTTTGCGGGTCGCCGGTAAGCGTTTGCGTGTCGCGGTCGTGTCACACGCTCCCCTTCGGGTCGTCGCTAAACGTTTGGATTCGGTTTGCTTCCGCGCAGGTCGGCGCACATCGGGATGCCCCCGTGATGGGTCACGACCCACCCGTTACGCGCTCCCCTTCGGGTCGCCGCTAAACAATTGATCTCGGCGCGCGCCGGTTCGGGTCGGCGATAGACGCACGGCGTCAGTGTTGGCTATGCTCCGGCGGCTGCGAGTCGGCGGGCGTGGCGGCGCCGGTCGGTCTCGCGCAGCCAGCGTTTTCTCAGTCGGATCGACTTGGGGGTCAGCTCCACCAGTTCGTCTTCAACGATATGTCTCAACAGATCGGCATTCTCATCCATGCCCATGACGGCGTTCTCCTCCAACCCTGGAGAGCAAACCTTCCAGTTTAAAGGTCAGATCTACATTTGACTCTTATCGATTTCCAACAAAGGTCAAACGTAGAGCTGACCCCTTTTACCACATTTCCAACCCAAACAAGATACTCACGCCGAGTTCAAGATTTACCCTTATATCCAAGCCTGTATAAATTATATTGGTTCGGCTTTTGCTGCAGACTTGTCACAATTGGGGCATTTTCTAATGTGTGCATCGCAGCTATTACAGCCATATTTTTCTTTGCACACGCTGCACCTCATGATCCAGATGGTAGCAAAAGGATGTGTTGTGCTTTTTCT
>CBFCZG010000470.1:0-2657 GCA_965602375.1 uncultured Phycisphaerae bacterium
CGAGCCGATGCCGAGCTGATCCTGACCGGCAAGCGAGGCGGTCAGCCCGGCACCTCTCAGCAGCAGATCAACCGGGATCTGGTCGCCCACGCCCGTGCCGGTAAGCGCGTGGTGCGACTCAAGGGCGGCGACCCGTACGTCTTCGGGCGCGGCGGCGAGGAAGGATGCGTGCTGGCCGAGGCGGGCATTCGGTTCGAGGTCGTGCCCGGCGTAACGGCGGCCGTGGCGGGCGCGGCCTATGCGGGCATCCCGCTAACACACCGGACGTTCGGCAGTACCTTGGCACTGGCCACCGGCCACGAAGACCCGAGCAAGCCCGAGTCGCAAATCGACTTTGACGCGTTGGCGCGCATGGGCACGGTGGTGCTCTACATGGGCGTTCGGACGCTGGCTGAGAACGTGCGCAAGCTCATCGAAGGGGGCATGCGTCCGGATACACCCGCAGCCGTCATCCGCTGGGGCACGCGCCCCGACCAGCTATGCATAGCCGGCACGCTGGCCGACATCGTCGAGCGCGTCGAGCAGGCCGGCATCACCGCGCCGGCCGTCACCGTGATCGGCCAAGTGGTGAGCCTGCGTAACACGCTCAACTGGTTCGAGACGCTCCCGCTGTTCGGCCAACGGATCATCATCACTCGCCCGGTTGAGCAGGCTGGTGACTTGGCCGACCGCCTTGCCGCCCTGGGGGCAGAGGTGCTGACCGCACCGGCGATCGAGATCAAGCCTCTCGACGATTACGCGGCCGTCGATGAGGCGCTGCGAGAGATCGACCGCTACGCCTGGTTGGTGCTGACCAGTGTCAACGGCGTCGAAGCCCTCTTTGCCAGAATGGATGCGGTGGGGCTCGACGGTCGGGCGCTGGCCGCGGTTCACCTGGCGACCATCGGCCGACCGACAGCCGACGCGCTGGCGCGGCGATTCCTCCGCGCCGACCTCGTGCCCGAAACCTACACCAGCGCCGGACTGGCTGCCGCCATGGCGAGCGACGTCAGTCTTGCCGGCAAGCGGGTGCTGCTCTTGCGGGCGGATATCGCCGGCGAGCAATTGCCGCAGGCTCTGTCGCAGGCGGGTGCGTCGTGCGACGACCTGCCTGTCTACCAAACGACAAGGCCTGCCTCGCTACCCGAACACGTTGCGGCCGACCTTCGTACCGGCCGAGTCAACTGGATCACGTTCACCAGCACGTCCACGGTGAATAACTTCCTCGACCTGCTTGCAACCGCGGCATGTAACCAACTGGCCGAGGGTGTCAGGCTGGCCAGCATCGGGCCGGTTACCAGCGAGGCGCTGCGGGCCCGAGGGCTCGAGCCGGATATCGAGGCCGCGCCGCACACCGCGGGTGGCCTGGTCGAGGCCATCGTGTCGGCGACGTCATCGCGTCAGGACAAGGCGTAGCCACGACCTCCGGCACGCCGGCGCGCGACTACGCCATCGCGTCGAGATATCCCTGGAGAATGATCTGCGCAGCCACCGCGTCGCGGCGCGCGTTGCGTTGTTTGCGGGTCAGTTGCGCTTCGTCGAACGCCCGATCGGCCGCCCAACTGCTCAGTCGCTCATCGTGCAGGTCGACGGGCCGGGCGCTGAGTTTCTCAAGCTCGCCGGCGAAGGCCCGCGTCAACTTCGCCTGAGGACCCTCGGTGCCGTCCATGTTTATGGGCAGGCCCACGACGAACCGCTCGACCTCGTGCTCATCGGCCAGCGCAACGACCGAGGCTGCATCGTCGGCCATACGACCGGTCGCCGGCAGCACGGTCAGGGGCGAAGCGATGTTGCCGGCCGAGTCGCTGATCGCCACGCCGATACGCTTCTGCCCGTAGTCGATGCCCATGTGCACAGCCATAAGCGGCTATTGATACTTGCCCCTGTGTGTCTGTTTGATCTGTTCGACGAGGGTCTTGATCTGCTCGGCGTCCTGCCTGCGGCAGACCAGCGTCGCATCGCTCGAATGCACCACGATCAGGTCGGACACCCCGATGGTGGCCACGAGGTGATCGCCGTCGGCCACAACGATGTTCGCCCGCGAGTCCATCAACATCGTCTGCGCTGCGGCTTGAACATTGCCGTGGGGGTCGGGCTCGAGCACGTCGGCAAGCGAGGGCCACGACCCCACGTCGAGCCAGTTGCAGTCCATCTGCACGGCCATGACGCGCGGCGCCTTTTCCATGACCGCGAAGTCGATACTGATCTTCTCCAGCGTCGGGTACACCTGTGCGGCCAGCGACGCCCCGTCGGGTTTGTCCCATGCGTCGGCCATGCGCATGAGTTTCTCGTGCGAGTCGGGCAGATGCCGGCGAAGCTGATCGAGGATCGTCTCGGTCCGCCAGACGAACATGCCGCTGTTCCAGTAGTACTGCCCGCTGTCGAGGTACTGTTGGGCGGTGTCGGCGTCGGGCTTCTCCTTGAACTGGACAACTTCGTACAGATCACCGCCGAGCGACCGCCCCCGGTGGATGTAGCCCAGCCCGGTGTGGGCCCAGGTCGGCTTGATGCCGAAGGTGACCAGCGCGTCGGCATGCTGCTCGGCCGCCTCGAACCCGCGCCGCACGGCCGCCTCGAACCTCTCGACCGGTTCGATTATGTGGTCGGCCGTGAAGACCGACATCACCGTCTCGGGCTCGCGCTTGTGCAGAAGGGCTGCCGACATGCCGATGGCCGCC
>CBFCZG010000471.1:0-2647 GCA_965602375.1 uncultured Phycisphaerae bacterium
CCGAATTCCAGGACCACCCGATCATCCACGTTCTGGGTGAACAATGTGGCGGGCACTCCGCAATAGGCCCGCATATTCGCGGGCAAGGCTTGGGCGAGCTCCTCGGGCTCGTAGTTCATCATGGGGGCGGGCGTGCAGCCGTCGAGAAGGTCGAAGCCGGTCTCACCCAGCAGGGGGAAGTAGCCCTTGAAATTTCCGTCCAGGTGGGTCGACACGATCTTGTCGGCCTTGTGGAGGATTGCGTTGAGCTTCTGGTAGTGGGGGATGCAATGCCGGCGGTAGTAGGGCGGTGCGATCAGGTTTTCGTCGGCGTGGTCGGACAGGATGACGATTCGCGCCGGGCTCTCGGCGGCCAGCCGGGCGAGCTGAAGGTCGTACTGCTCCTGGAAGTCCATGAAGTCCAGGATGGTTTGGGGACTGTCCTGAAGGGCATAGATCACCTGCTCGAAGCCCATATATTCGTGCACCAGCTTGCCGAACGGCGAGCGCATCAGGGTGATGTCGATCACGCCCTGCTCGCCAATGGCGTCGAGAACGGCACGGGCGCGCTCGTATCGTGCCACGAAACGCGAGTGCTCGACGGCGTACTGCATGATCTCCAGGTCGCCCAAATCCTTGATGAAGTGCGTCGTCGGGCCCCACGAGCCGTCGTCGGCGAGCGTGTCGACCTTTTCCAGTTGGCCTTTCGGGCAGCGGATGCGCGTGATGCGGTGCCGGCCGTCGTCGGCGACGGTCCTCTCGACGCCGTCGTACTGGGTTTCGAACCAGTTGTAGACGTGCAGCGGCAGACCCCAACCAAAGTGCTTGTACAGATCCAGGAAGGTCATGTGGGCAAACTGCGCGGGCATGTCGCCGGTGACCTGATGAATCGGATCGTCGTCGGGGATGAACGCGCCCGAGCCGTGGTGTCGCGGCTGGCCGGGCGGCGTACGGCGTGCGGCATACCAGTTGGTGATGTCGGGGAAGAAGGGCGGCCGATCGGTCGGCTCGCCGGCCATCACGGCGAAAAATCGTTGCCGGTTGGTCATCGCGTTTACGTCTCCTTGCAGGCGTCATAGGCAAGATTATTGCCGATCGCGCCGATTACAAGTCGCCCGACGCCGCGTCGCAGAGCTTCATTGCAGTTGCCAACGGCGGCGGAGCAGCCATTCACACGTCACCAGCACTGCAAATCCGACCAGCAGAGCAAAGGGGTGGTCGAACAGATTGAAACTCCACCGTGGGTGCGAGGCGGCGATCTGCTCGGCGTGCCCATCGAGCAATCCGCGAAGTACTCGCCCAAGCTCGGGCAGGGCGGCGTATTGGCCGCGCGAGGCCCGGGCGATTTGTTCCAGCAGGGGCTGGTTCAGCGAGAGCGCCTCCATCTCGTCGCCCGGCGGCTCGACGAACAGGTCGAGTTCGTCCGAGCCCAGCGGCTCCCCGTCCTTGGTGGCCTGGACCGACAGGCGATACCGTCCCGGCTGCGGCGGCGGACAGGTGCAGGCGTAGCGTCCCGACCTTTGGGTCGAACGTGGCATGGGGATATGCCGGCTGTCGCCATCGCGGCCGACGATCGTCGCTGTGACCTGTGCACGGTCGACCAACTGGCCAACTTCGTCGCGAACGACGGCGGCGACCTCGATGCCCTCGCCGAACGGGTACGACGAGCGTCCCATGCGAATCTGCACCGCCGGCCCGCGGTGCTCAGACGGATCAACCTTGGCCAGCCAGCGGACCATCTGCCCCCACAAGCAGTGGTAGACCGGTTGGTCGAGCAGCTTGCGGGCCAGGCACCACTGGCTCGTGGTGTCGGCGGTGAAGACCGCTGATCGGCCCAAGCCGAAGTTCTGCACCGCCAGCACGATGAGGGCCGGCGTCTGATCCTCCCGCCAAGGCGAGGTGGCCAGGACCGCCGCCCGCAGCGCTGCCGCGAGGTCGGTGTTTTGGCCCGTCGGGTCGAAGTCCGGCAGGGTGTCCGGCGAATCCACGGGCCGCACGTCCGTATCGAAGATGAGGCAATCGGCCGTGAGTCTGTCGGCCAGATCGGCCAGCTCACGCCGGCAAGTCTCAACGGCCCGGTCATAGCGCGAGGGCCCGTTACGCGAGTCCTGCACGCTCATCGACTGGGAAGCATCGACCAGGACCGCCACCATGGGCCGCGCCGAGGTATAGGAGGCGCTCTGCACGGTCGGGCGAAACACTGCCAGAAGGATGGCTGCAACGGCCAGACATCGCAGCGTCAGCAGACACGCCGACCGTCTTGCGCCCAGGTAGGGGTAGACTTGGCGATGGAGCACTGCGACGGCTACACAGCAGACGACGGCACTGCCGGCCAGCAGGGTGCCGGGTTCGCGAAGCTGCGGCACGGCGGCTGTCAACAACAGCAGGAGCGTGCAGGCAGCGGCGGCGCCGGCGGCCACGACGTCGTCGCGTGTGCGCGGGCGACCGCGCCGCCACGAGCGCACGGCATCGAAGGCGACAAGCAGCGTGATGACAGCCAGCGCGGCGACGATCAGGCCAATGTCCAGGTCGCCGGGAAATTCCACACCCAGCCGAGGCATGGGGCTCACCTTTCTGCACCATTATCAGGCTGGGCGAAGCCTCGGCAATGATGAACGCAGGACGATGTGGCGGGCACGGCGCCGCTGCCCGGCCTGGCCATGGCTGG
>CBFCZG010000472.1:0-2634 GCA_965602375.1 uncultured Phycisphaerae bacterium
CTTTTGCCGGGGTTTTCTCTGAGCGACAGCCCGGCCTTTGAGGAATGGCAGCTCTTCAAACAGATGCAGCTCCACGTCCTGGCAGTCGACGCGCTGAACTGCCTGACGCAGTACCACGAACTGCACGGCGAGTATGCGCTGGGTCGATAGCCCGATGCGAACAACGGATCGCCTGCGATGTTGCCCAAACCATCGTATCCATAGGGCATCGGATCCATCGGATCAAACAGGGTGCAAGTCACTGCCGGCGCAGCGTCCAACGCAACAATCTGAAGGTCCATATTGTCCCGGAAGATGTTGCTGGCCAACATGGGATGCCCACCCACCAAACAGAAGACGCCGCCGGCTCCAAACGTGTCGCCATGGGCTTCGTTATAGGCGATCGTGTTGTTGAGGATCAGATCGTCCGACAGCGCCAGGTAGATCGCCCCACCTTCCTCATATGCATCGTTATCCAGCAGCAGGTTGTTGCGGACGATGGCGGCTGAGTCGACCAGGTACATCCCAGCGCCGTACTCGGCCCGGTTGTAACGTACTATGCAGTTCTCGATTGTGGGCCAGCCGGACATGCAGTACACACCGCCACCTTGCCCGTCTGCGTAGCTATCCATCACGCACTGCTCGATCACGCACCGGCGAATGGTCGGGCCCGCCCCGTCGATGTAGATGCCGCTGTCGCCGGCCTCCCTGATCGTCACGCCGTCCAGCACCGAGTCGGCCCCCTCGCTGTGGGAGAACACCACAGCCGAGCGGTTGTGGCCGTTGGCAGTGATCTCGGTATCCCGCACGGTATACGGATCAGTTGGATCGGCACTGCGGATGGTGATGGCCTTGCCCCTGAAGTCGACCAAGTCACTGTATTGCCCTTCCCCCAGGACAATCACGTCACCGTCTGCGGCCGAGTCGATCGCCGCCTCGAGGTAGCCCGTTCTGGCACTCGGGTAGAACGCCTCGCGCACGTTGAACTCGAACAGGTAGTCCCCGCCGGCGACGCCGTTGTTGTCACCGTCGAGCTGGTTGCCCATGCGGTCAGTCACCGCGTCGCCGACCGTTACCTGGTAGGTGCCCGCCGCCAGCGGCTCATCGAACCGCAGCGAAAAGCTCGGGCCCCCGGCGTCATACTCATAGGCGTCGGGCGTCACCCCACCGCCGTTGACGGTGACGTTCGTCTCGTTGATCAGGACCTGTTCGCTGAAGGTGATCGTAATGTGCGTGGCGTTGGGGCTGCTGACGCCCTGCTCGCCCGGCCAGACGGCCGTTACCGTCGGCGGCTCGTCGTCGCCCGGGGCGTAGCTGCCCGGTGGCGACAGCGTCTGGTCGACCCAGCGCCAGCCGGGCATCAGGTGGTGCTGCGTGCCGATGCCGTACTCGTCGATGAAGTCGGCGAACGTCGAAGCCGTAATCAGCTCACCCCGGCGGTTCCGCGGTGTCTGGTTGTCGTCGCTGACGTGGCCATCCACGTACAGCACGTTCGACTTGCCGCCGTGCCTTGCCCCGAGCGGCGCCGCAGGCCTGCCCCAGTGCAGTGCAAACCACGTGCCGGCCGATATGTCCGCATCGCCGTAGCGCGGGTCGACCAGTTCGTCGCCGTCGCCGATGCGGTAGTCGCGCGAGTCGCACAGGTAGAGCGTGTCGGCGGGGTTGGTCACCTCGTCGCTGTTGACGCCTTGAATGTAGTAGGGCCCTTCGCCTGCAGGCAGTGTAAGTTGCACGCTTGCCGTGCTGAATTGGTTGTCATTCGTGCTGTCGAGGTCAAACGGCTCCCCCGGAAGTCTCGGCAGCCGGCGGTGGGCGCCATACTCATACGTTGCCGGTCGAAGAAGGCGATTGGGCGAATAGCAGGCTGCGTACTTGTAGCGGGCTACGAGCGGTTGATCGGGTTCTATCTCCGGGCTGTCGCCATCCATAACGTGTGCCAGGATCGCCGACGGGCAGATCGCCGGCGGCGGCACGCCGTCTCGCCCGTTGGTTGTGCACGCCAAGTAGAAGCCCCACGACCACTGGTACCACGCGGTCAGATAGGACGGCAGATCAGTAGGGATTCTGGGTATGTACCCCATCTGGTGTAGAAGGCGACCGTGCGGCGGGTCCCAGATCTCTTCGGCGTGCCCCGAGCGGCAATAACCCCCGCTTGGGGGCTCCGAACATTGCGGGACCACCGGCCACGGATCGCTCAGGGGGAACGCACCGTGCTGCGCCTCGTACGCCGCCAGCGCCTCGCCGAATTTGCCCAGATTGGCTGCACCCCGCGTCTGCTGGCTGTCGGTAGTGACCGTACTTACCAGCGCCGCGCCGACGCCGGCCGCCGCCACGAGAACCACCACCGTTACCGCAACATCCACACCCCGCAATTGATGGGACATGTCCATCCCTCCGCTGTCATCACACCCCGGCCCCACAAAGACGATTGACTCCATCCCAGACTAGCACATTCAGCATAACAGGTCAACTTCCTCCGCCCAGCCGCCATACGTCCGAATATACCCGTCACGGCGAGTGGGACGTCGCATCCGGGGTGGCATGCCCAAGCCCGCCGTCTCGGCTAACCCGAGACGAGCGGCGCGGGCATGTCTTCGCGCGGAGGGTAGCACAATCAGTCCCCCGCTGCTGGAAGCAACGGGGCACCCGTCAGAA
>CBFCZG010000473.1:0-2564 GCA_965602375.1 uncultured Phycisphaerae bacterium
CTGGCGGACAAGGCGATTCGGCAAAGCTCACGCCCGAGGCAGCCAGTGGCACCCATGCGTTTAGTGATTACGCAATCCCGAGCAGAAGCTCATTCAGACGCTGGTCCAGCGCCTCGTACGGCAGGCGGCGCGCGTTGGCCAGCTTGTTCGGGTCCAACCGAAGCGAGCGCATGCGCTTGACGGCCGCGGGCGAATGCTTGGCGTACACGCCGTCGAGCGCCCCGTCGCCCTCGCAGACTTCCGCGAGCATCTGCTTGAGCTGGGGATCGCCGTTGACCACGGCCACACGCTCTTCCAGCATCTTGTACAGCCGCATGTTCCGCTCGACGAACGCCCACACCCCCTCCATGTCCTCGCTGCGGTAGGCGTGCGCGTCGAACGCCTTGGGGCCCTTGAAGCGGTAATCGGTCAGCAGCTTGACCAGGAAGAACGCCTCCTTCAGGCTCACCGACCCGAAGGCCAAGTCTTGATCGTAGCGCAGCGGTTTCTGATCGTTCAGGTGCAGCTCGACCAGCTTGCCCGCCTCCAACGCCTGGGCGTACTCGTGCAGCGGGTTCAGCCCCGCCATCTTGATGTGCGCGACTTCGGGGTTCACGCCGGTCCGCTTGGCGACGGGCGGATCGAGCGTTTCGATGAACGCCAGCGCATTGCCCACAGTGGGGAAGAAGGTGTCGCCGCGCGGCTCGTTCGGCTTGGGCTCGATGCTGAGGGTCATGCGATAGCGATTGCGGCGCGCATAATGGCCAAGGAAGTTGAAGGCCTCGCGAAACCGCTTCAGGGCTTCGACCGGGTCTTTGCTCAGATCGACCTCCGCCCCTTCGCGCCCGCCCCAGAACACGAACGTCTGGGCGTCGAGCTCGGCGGCCATATCCATCGCCCGCATCGTCTTTTGTACGGCATACGCCCGAACGTGCGGATCGTTGCTGGTGAACGCCCCGTCCTTGAACACTGGATGGTAGAACAGATTGGTCGTGCCGGTCGCACAGCAGATGCCCGTCTGCTTCATGACCCGGCGCACGTCGCGCATCACCTTGCGGACCTGGACGGCTGTGGCGCCGATCGGCACCAGGTCGTTGTCGTGGAACTCAAAGCCCCATACCCCACGCTCGGCCAGCCCGCGAATCGCCCGCACACTGCTGACGGCCCGGCGGGTCGCGTCGCCGAACGGATCGCGACCGATGTTCATCACACACCAGAGGCCGAACGCAAACTTGTCTTTGGGCAACGGCTGATAGGCTGACATCACGACTCCTCCCTTGCTGACCTGATCGTCCCTTGATTGACCCATCCGATCGGCCCGCATTATAGTGCTTTGCCGATCCAGCTCCCATGCGAAAATGCAGGTGAGCGGCGCGGGCAAATGGGTTGCCCGCAAGTATACGGGGTAAACAGATGAACAAGAGCGATGTCGCCTACACGGACTACTTCCCCGCCGTCAACAAGGTGCTGACCAGCCGCGGGCTGCTGCTGGCCTGCACCGACCAGGAGGGAAAGACCAACGCCATGACCATCGGCTGGGGAGCAGTCGGCTCGATCTGGGGCCTGCCGCTCTGGATGGTGCTGGTCCGACCGTCGCGCCACACCTATGGGCTGATCGAGCGGGCTGGTGACTTTACGGTCAACGTCCCCCCGGAGCACCTGGAGAAGGCCTGCGCCTACTGCGGCAGCGAGTCGGGCCGCGACCACGACAAGATGGCCGACCTGCGGCTGACCACCACAGCCGGCCGATGCGTGCGATCCCACGTGATTGACGACTGTGTGATCAACTACGAGTGTCGCGTGGTCCACAAGAACGACGTACTGCCGGGCGAGCTGGCCCAGCCGATCGCCCGCGCCGCCTACAGCTCGGGCGACTACCACCGCGTCTATTACGGCCAAATCCTTGCCGTCTACGCCCACGCCGACGCCGCGGCAAAACTCTAGACCCCGTCCGCACCCCTTGCGGGACCATTCGGACAAGACATAACTGGGGGATACACCTACCGCCCGGCGGCGGCCGGCTAGACCTGGATATCGCTGATCGTGACGCGCAGATACCGCTGGCGGTGGCCGATCTTTACCCGATAGCCCTTGCGGCGGCGGAACTTGATCACGTCGAGCTTGGGGCCCTTCACCTCGCCGGCAAGCTGACCCACAACCTTGGCCCCCTCCAGCACCGGTGTGCCCACCTTGGGCTCGTCGGTCCCGCCGACCATCAGCACGCGGTCGAACTCGATCGTCTGCTGCCCCTGCTCGACGGGGCGCAGATCGACCTCAATGGCGTCGCCCTGCTGGACCTTATACTGTCTGCCGCTGTCTTCGATGATCGCATACATCTTGGTCGCTCCTGCACGGAACCAGAAATGATAGCGGGCACAGCCCGGCCATGCAACCCCCGTTCGAGCCGGCTCCCGGCGCCTGGCAGCGGGGCGCGCGTCGGGCGATGGCCGTCCGCTACACCGGCTCGGGCCCGCTCATATCGTATATCCACCCATCGCCGTCTCGCCGGTAGTCGAGCACCTCACCGGGCGAGAAGAACAAAGCGATCTCCTCGTGCTCTACGAAACCACCATGGAGCATGGCAC
>CBFCZG010000474.1:0-2370 GCA_965602375.1 uncultured Phycisphaerae bacterium
TACTACATGTTGCGCGACGAGCCCGAGCAGGCACTGGGCGTAGTCTTCGATTGGACTAAGGAATGAGCCAATAGCCGGCCGTGGCGAAGCGATGCGGCGGTTATTGACGCGTCGCAGGCTCGGCCGTGCGGACGTTGTCTACCGGGCGGACACGGAAGACGTTGATGAATCGTCGGCCTTGCCCCACGCGTGTCACGAACTCGTATGGGCCGGCGCTGCGTGGGTAGGCCAATGCGGCCAGCCTATCCATGCGCCATCGCTTGTAATACAGATCATCCGCGTGCAGACCCAGGCGCGAATCCCACGCCACGTAACGGATTCGCTTCTTGCGACAGCTGTCCGCTATCTCGTCTGCGGTCTCGCCCCGCACGCGCGTCATGCGCACGAAGCAGTCTCGCTGGCCAGGTGAGAGCACCGCCAGTACCTCCGCCAGCGTACATAGCATCTTCTCGCCGGGTCGGGCGTGGGCGTGGTACCAGTCGAGCAGGTGCTTAAACTCGATGTCCCGCTCGCCGTTGCCCACGTGTTGGACCAGCACGAACTGGTTTGACACCACCATCAATACGACCAGAGCCCCGGCCGCCAGATGCCGCGCGGCGCGTTGGCCCCTGGCCGAGATGAGCCGCACGCCCAGCGTCACGCCGATCAGAGCTGCCGCCACCAGCGGAAGTGACGCAGACCGGTAGCTCATCTCCGCGTACTCCGGTAGATAGCTTGCCAGCCAGATCGCCCACGCTGTCATCAGTGTAGGCACGCACACTTGCAGCGCGACGGCTACCGTGCGGGGCAGCGGGCGGCTTTCGGTCAGCGTCGCCGCCAGCTCGCGCAACCCATAGCAGCACACCAACAGTGGAACCCAACTGACCACGGCGCAGTAGCGATGGTAGACAAACGTCGAGACCACGTGGACAAGCAGGTAACTGAGCAGGAAAACCAGCAGACAGGCAACGTCCCATCGGCGGCGACGAACGGCATAGCCCACGCCAAGCCCGAACCCGCCGGCAGCTACACACTTGCCCACTACGTAGAACATCTTGACGGCAACCGGCGGTAGAAACGGTGGCGGCACGAGCAGGGGATAGAACGTCACGCCCCAGATCGCGGTGACATATCCTCGAATGGCGGCCGAGACGGCACCACCGGCGCCGATGACCTTCAGGTAGTGGGTGTCGGGCTGCTGTTCAAGGGTGAGCAGCGTCGCCAGCAGCCAGAGAGCCAGCGGCAGCGACGCAACGGCTCCATACAACAGCGCACGCAGCCGCCCGCGGCGCGACTTGCAGGTGATCCAATCGGTGATCACAACCAGTACGAGCAGCGCAGCCATGTCATAGCGGGCCATCGACGCCAGCGACGCCAGCACGTATCGCCATCGCGAACCACAAAGCATTGCATAGAGGGCGCTAAGCCCAAGGAACAGCAGAATCGATTCGGCGATCGCTTCGGTGAGAGCTTGGACGACCCAGGGATTAACGGCCGTAATCAAGGCGATCCAGACGGCAGCGCTGCCGACCAACCTCCGGGCCACCAGCCACACCAGCAGCAGACTGAACGGGTGTAGCAAGGCGTTTGCCAGCCATCCGGCCGTCAGTTCGGGGTGCGGTCCGCCCACGACGTGACTCAAGCCCGCCTGGAGCAGGCCCACAACCGGCAGACGCTTGAGAGAGTCGGGCAGCTCGAAGGCGAGTAGCTCGTGCCCGACCCTTACAAAATGCGGCATGTCGGGATGGGGCACCGGCGTGTGGCCGAAGAAGAGGATCGACTGATAGGCGCCGAACGCAAGCAGTAGGGCGGCTATGCACCATTCGTGCCACCGGGCTGGCGAGGCCGGCGGCGGATCAAGCAGGGCATCGCGGCGACTGGGTTCGACCCGCTCAAAGTTGTACGAAGCGACGGTCAAGATGATACACCGGGCAAGCCGATCCTTTCGCGCTTTGCGTGAGCGTGGCAACTCTAGTGCCAGGCTCGACGGTACGTTGCCTGCTCCACAAGCCGGCTCCGACAGCCGTCGCGCGTTTCCTTGGCATCGCGACGCCGCGCTCTACAATAGGGCAGCGTACGTTTCTGACAAGCCTGAGGTACACGCGTGCACGAGATGAGCCTGGCGGCGGCGATTCTGGAGCAACTGGAGGAACTGGCCCGAGACCATCCCGGCAAGCGGATCACGCGCCTCCGCCTGGCGTGGGGCGAGCTTCAGCAGATCAACGAATATGCCCTGCGCGAGGCGCTGAAGCTGATCACAGAGGACGGGCCGATGAAGGGGGTTGAGTTGGATCTACAGGTCGAGCCGGCGCGCGGGCGGTGCACCGGTTGCGGCGAGCCGTATGATGTGGCCTACGGCGAGCAGGGATGTCCAACCTGTGGCGGGCGGCA
>CBFCZG010000475.1:0-2364 GCA_965602375.1 uncultured Phycisphaerae bacterium
GAGCCGATCCAGCCGCCGGCCCCGAAGCTGTCCGGTCCCCCCACCATCACCAGCCCTCCGCCTATGTCCTGCACGTAGCGCGTAAGCATGTCCTGCTGCGCCAGTGAGAAGCTGCTGTTGGACGTGTCGACCAGCACCACGGCGTCAAACTGCATCAGTTCCAGCAGATCGGAAGGAAATCGATCGACGGATCGATATTCGGTATCGATGCGTGCCTCGGTCAGAACCTGCGTGATTTCCCTGGCCGATCGTCCGTCCGCGTCCGAAATCAGCACGCGTCCGTGGCTGGCTACGAACGTGACAGCCGCGCCACTGTTGTTGGCTGCCAGGGTATCGTCGCCGTCGCCCGCGACCGTGAAGTTGGCCCGAAAGCGATGGGTCCCGCCGGTGTGAAGAGGCACCAGAACCGAAACGACGTTGAGGCCCGAATCGAGCGCGATCGGCAGCGCCAACTCGGACGAATCGGGGTCCAGATCGATCACCGCCCCGTTGTCCTCTACAATCAGCTTGCCCTGGGTCGCCTTCGTGCTCCGCAGCACACAGCGCAAGGCCACCGTCTGTCCGGCCCGTGCGCGGTGGGGTGCGATCAGGCGTTCCAGGACCACCTCGCGGTCATGTTCGTACCGGATCGGCAGCACGTCGATCGGTATGTCGTTGGCCCTGGCGACAGTTGCCGCCTCACGCAGATTGCCCACGTTCTCGTTGCCATCGCTGATCAGTACAATCCGCTTGGCCGTATCACCGGGGAAGATCGCCATTGCGATCCGAACGGCCGCCGCCAGGTCGGTCCGATCGCCCACCATCGCGGGCTCGCCGCGCGGAAAGCCGACAGCGGTGTCGGGCAACGATGCGATCAGAGCGGCCTCGCCGCTGTTGACCACACCCAGTTGGTCTTGACTCGGTTTGGACTTGACGGCCTCGGCCAGGTAAGTCATCGCCGCTTCCTGCACCGAATTGGGCACGGATTGACTGCGATCCAACACGGCGACTACCGTAACTTGATCGAACTTGCGCACGTAGAGCGGTCGGGCCAACAGGGCTACCAGCAAGGCGACCGACGCCAGCCTCAACGCTATCGCTACCCACTGCCGCCATGGCCCCAAGCCGCCCATGCTCTGACGACCCAACCAGACGATCGGGATGCAGAGCAGCAAGCCCCACAACCAAGCCGGATGCTCGAACTGGATCGGCCACCCGCTCACTGTAACCGCCACACCTGTATCCGGTCATTGCCGGAGTCCACGACAAACACACGCCACCGCGCGTCGACCACCACACCCCATGGATAGCGCAGCTGGCCCGGTTCGCCGCCCGGCTGTCCCCAGGTGCCCAACGATCGACCGTCGACGCTGAACCGCTGCAAGCGGTTGTTGCCGTACTCACATACGATCAACGAACCATCCGGCAACAGGTTTACATCATAGGGATAACGCAGCTTGCCTTTTGCCCGGCCCACGCCCCCGATCACGCCCAGCAGATTGCCCGCCAGGTCATACCGCACAATTCGATGGTTGCATGCATCCGCCACGTAAAGCGCCCGGCGCCCACCATCCACGCACAACGCCGCAGGCCGGGCGAACTGATTCTCGCCTTCGCCGAACGAGCCGAACGATCGGATAAACTCACCTTCGTGCGAGAAGATACTGATTCGGTCGTTCCCCCCGTACTCACTGACGAAGATGCGGCCATCCGGTGCGAGCGCCGCATCCGTTGGATATATGAACTCTCCAGGCCCGGTCCCATACTTGCCGAACTGGCGTTGCCGCACGCCGGTGGGCGAATAGACCATCACGCGATGATAATGAGTATCTGCCACGTAGACGTTGCCGTCATGGCCACAGCTGAGTCCCACCGGCTTGCCCGCCACCACTTGCGGCATGGTCCAGCCTCCGTGGTATTCGCCTTTCTCGTCGAGGCGCTGGACGCGGCCGGTCTTGTCCACGACAAGCAGTGTGCCGTCGGCGGCGAGGGCGATCGCGCGGGGATAGATGAACTGTCCGTGGCCGCGGCCGGTGGCTCCGAAGTATCCCAGAGTCTCGGCAGCACCCGCAGCCCCGATCTCATCGCAGCCGGCAGTCAGGCCACTGCCGGCAGTTACCAGGACGGCTGCTACGGCGAGCTTCTGTACACCACGTCCCGTCGCCAGACGCATAAGCGCGAACATCACGACTGCCACCGTGGTGCCGACGAGGACCAGTAGAATGCAGGACGCGATCACCTGTTGATCGCGGGCATAGTGCATCTGGTTGAGCAGGCTCTGTGCAAAACTGGGCACGCCCGGCGGCAACAGCACCATCGTGGCGGAAAGCTCCGTAATCGATAGCGCCACCGCCAATACCGCTGCCGCCACAACCGCCGGCCACA
>CBFCZG010000476.1:0-2205 GCA_965602375.1 uncultured Phycisphaerae bacterium
CACGCACCGCCCGTAGGGTCCGGTCTCGACCGCCTTGCGCCGCGCGGCTATCGACGTATCCAGCGAAATCGTCGACACCGGCCAATCCGTATTCTCGCCCAGGTACATCCTGATGGCCGAGTAGGGGCAGTCCGACTCGATCGGGCAGCCGTCGGTGCATCGCTTGGGAATGTCCGAGTTGGCCCAGTCGGCGCGGAAATGCGTCAGCGCCCCGAACGACGCCACCCGCACCGCCGGCCGATCGACCATCCACGCCAGCAGGTCCATATCGTGGCAGCACTTGGCCAAAATCATCGGTCCCGAGCGTGCCATATTGCCCCAATTGCCCCGCACGAAGCTGTGCGCCATGTGCCAGTAGGCCACCTTCTCGGTGTGGTTGACGTGCAGCATCTGCCCGATTCGCCCCGTGGTGAGCATCTGGTTGAGCGCCTCGAAAAACGGTGCGTAGCGCAGCGTGTGCCCGAGCTGGAGGATGCGCTTCTTCTGCGCTGCCTTACGCACCAGCCGAACGCACGAGACGGCATCGACGGCCAACGGTTTTTCCAGCAGGACGTGATAGCCCGCCTCCAGCGCCGCCATCGTCGAGTCGGCGTGCATGGGGTCCATGGTGGCGTTGATCAGGGCCGGCGCCATCTGCGGCCGGGCCACCAGATCCTCCCAACTCGGATAGGTGTGCTCGGGCGCGATGCCGTGCTCGCGGGCGAACGTCTCGCGACGCTCGGCGTCGGGCTCGGCGACGGCGACGAACTTCAGCAGGTCGGCACTTCGCAGGGCGTACTGTCCGAAGGTATGGCGTCCGCGCCCTCCCGCTCCGAACAACACCGCCTCGACTGGTTTGCTGGCCACGATATACTGCTCCCTGTTTGCTCGCGCCCGGGCGGACGGGCCATATGCCCATGCGTCGGGCAGCGGCAACAGGTTCATTCTGGCATCACGCGGGCGTCTTGGCAACGCGGACACGATTGTCGCCTGCGGTTCGCCCCAAGCGGCGACTGACCCGATATCACTCGGGGAAGGAAGGGAGAATCGGTCATGGAGAAGCTGGCCATCGACGGCGGCACGCCCGTCAAGACCACGCCGTTCGGCACGGGCAAGCGTTTCGGCGAGCAGGAGCTTGCCAACCTGCGAGAGACCCTCGAGACCGACTCGCTGTTCTACTGGGGCGGCAAGATGACCCAGCGAATGCTCGACCGCTTCCGCGAGTACACCGGCGCCAAATACGCCGTCTCGTGCTCGTCGGGCTCAGCCGCCATTCACGTTGCCGCCATGGCGGCCGGCGTGACCGTGGGCGACGAGGTGATCACCGCCTCCAATACCGACGCGGGTACCGTCCTGGGTGTGCTCTATCAGAACGCCGTGCCCGTCTTCGCCGACGTGCACCCCTACAGCTACCTGATGGACCCCGCCGACGTGGAAAAGAGAATTACCTCGCGTACCAAGGCCATCATCGTCATTCACTTGACGGGCAACCCCTGCGACATGGACGCCTACACCGCCCTGGCCGAGAAGTACAACCTCATGCTCATCGAGGACTGTGCCCAGGCCTATGGCTGCAAGTTCAAGGGCCGCATGGTCGGTTCGTTCGGCCACCTGGGCTGCTTCTCGCTGAACCACTACAAACACATAAACTGCGGCGACGGCGGCGTGGTGGTTACCAACGACAGGAAGCTGTACGAGTTGGCCCACGACTTCGCCGACAAGTGCTACGACCGCCTGGCGGCCGGTCAGAATCGCCAGCTGCGACGCGTGTGGACGCTGGCCCCCAACTACCGCATCACCGAGCTTCAGTCGGCCGTCGCCCTCGCCCAGCTTGAGAAGGTCGAGCGGATCACGGCCCGCCGACATGAGCTCGGCGACCGATTCGGCGAGGGCATCGCCGGACTACCCGGCATCCATCCGCACGAGATCACCCCCAATGGGTACGGCACCTACTGGTTCACCGGGCTGACGGTCGAGCAGGAAGCGGCGGGTGTAAGCCCGCAGCAGTTCGCCGACGCGCTCGCCGCTGAGGGCGTGGGCTCGTCGTATCTGGGCTATTTCAGTCTGCTGGAGCACGAGCTATTCACCCAGCGGAACGCCTACCGCGGCACGCATTTCCCCTTCGAGGGCGGGCCACACGGCGTCAGCTACCACTACGACCTGGCCGACTACCCCAACACCGCGATGATGCAGACCTGCTTCGTTCACCTGCCGATCAGCGAGTTC
>CBFCZG010000477.1:0-2186 GCA_965602375.1 uncultured Phycisphaerae bacterium
CCCTTAAGCGGCTCGGCACGGATCATATCGACGTGCTCATGCCCACCATCCACAAGCCCGAGCCCGAGCGGCTGGAGACGATCGTTGCCTTCAACGAGCAGATGGTCAAAAAGGGCAAGGCGCGCTTTGGCGCGTTCACCACGCACGACCATATCAACGAGGTACTCGAGCTGATCCTCGAGCAGGCCCCCGACGCGTTCGATGCCACGTTGCTCTCGCTTTCGATGATCAACGCCCCGGGCGCCAACAAGGGTGCCGAAGATGAGCGCAAGCGCTTTGCCGCCAACCTTCAGGCGCTGCGCGAGCATAAGGTGGGCGTCATTTCGATGAAGAGCGGCGCGCGCGACGCCGTCGAGAAGGGCAAGGACGCCTTCGAGGCCCACTGCAAGGCCGTCATCGCAGGCGGCGCCGACACCGTGCTCACCAGCTTCACCAACTTCGCGCAGCTCGAAACGTTCGGGCAGCTCGACCTTTCGACGCTGGCCATGACCCCCGCGCAGGAAGCCTTGGCGGCCGCCTGTACCGGCGCGTGCCTGATGTGCGGTCGTTGCGCCAATTCCTGTCCGGTCGGTGTGCCGGTGAGCGACCTCATGCGGATCGCTTCGTATCCCGATCGTCCCGGATGGCGCGAGTTCGCGGCCGACGAGTTTGTGGAACTGAGTGTCAGCCCCGACAAGATCGCAGCCGCCTGCGCGGGCTGCACGGTCTGCCGCGGCGCGTGTCCCGCGCGCTACGCCGACGCCGATGCCGTCCGCCGGACGGTACAGCGGTTCGGCCAGGCCGTGGCCTGAGCGTCACGCCGGTGAGGCTTCGATACATGCTCGACGATCGCTCGGACACATCGCTCAACGATGCCCCTCCGACGCTGCCTGATGGCCTTACTCGCCGGCAGTTGCTGCGCTTCGGCATGGCTGGCACGATAGCATCGATCGCACGGGCTCATAGCCGCGCCGGCGCGGCCGCGACGCAACTTACAGACGAAGGAAGATCGAAGGCCCACACCATGAACGCCCAACCTTTGCTCGGACCGTACGGCAGCGGCGCCCTCAAACACGCGGCCCGGCTCGTCGAGTCCGGCGCCAACGCCGTGTGGTTCCACGGCTTCAACGCCGACGCGTTCGACACCTGCGAGAAGCACGCCCTGGCCGCGTGCGTCGAGTTCAAAACGTTTCGTGCCGACTTCGCCAAGCACCCCGATCTCATCCCCATCGGCAGGGACGGCAAGCCGATTCGCTTCGGTCGGCTCGTGCAGGGCGTATGTCTGTCCAAGCGCGGGTTTCTCGACGAGATCGAACAAGACTTGTTGGCCGGCGTGCATAAGTTCCGCCCCGTCGGCATCTGGCTTGACTACCTGACCTATCCCGGCTGGTTCGAGGTGCCCGAGCCCGACCTCCAGCAAAGCTGCTTCTGCCCCGATTGCATCGCCGATTTCTGTCGACACGCCAACGTCGACGCCACCACCCCTGCCGAGATCCTGAGCCGCCACCAGAACCGCTGGACGCAATACAAGTGCCGACGCATCGCTACACTTGCTGCCAGATACGCCGACATCATCCGCAAGCATCTGCCCGGCTGTATCATCGGTGCCTATATGTGTCCCTGGACACCCGACCAGTTCGACAACGCTCTAACACGCATTTTCGCCCAGGACTACTCGATGCTTGCCCCCTCGATCGACGTATTCACTCCGTTGATCTACGCCAAGAAGAGCGGCCGATCAGCCGACTGGGGCTGCGAGTTCTTGCAAGCTGCCCCGAGCTTCGTCCCGTCTGACCGCAAGGTGCAGCTTATCCTCGATGTGCTGGACTTCCCGGACAGCCTGCGTGCTGTCGCCGCGTGCGCGACACCGAGCTGGGGTGTGCAACTCTTCGGAGGCGCCGACGTGTTCGCCGACCCGCAGCTGGCGAAAATCTTCCGCGAGGGTGCCGAGCGAATTCGGCAATCGTTGCTCTCAGCCAGGACGTGACGTCAGGACTTTGCCTACACAGGCAAACGCGATACACTGACGGAGTTGCCATGCAGACCATCACGCTCGGACAGACCGGACTCGAGGTCACCCGCCTGGGCCTGGGCGGCGTGCAGCTTGCCAGGATGTCGACCAAGCAGGCCGAACGCGTCGTTCGCACCGCGCTCGATCTGGGCATCACCTTCCTGGAGACCGCTCGCGGCTATTGGGACAGCGAAGA
>CBFCZG010000478.1:0-2144 GCA_965602375.1 uncultured Phycisphaerae bacterium
GGGGTGTTCGCGCGGGACGCGGGCTTCGCCAACCCGGCTGGATACATGGGCACGCAGGCCGACGACGACCTGATCCAGATCGGCGGGGCTCAGAACACCATCGGCAACGACGGGGTGGCGCCCAACCCGCCGTATCCGTCCGGCAGTGTGGTGACCAACGTGGGCGCGGGCAGCAGCGTGGTGCTGGCATCAGGTACCGTCACGGCCCCCGCGGAGCCCGGCACGTATACCGTGAACCTGGCTAACCCGATCGCGGCCGTGCTAACCAGCAACACGCCGCCCGTGTACACGGTCGAGCGGGCGTCGTGCGCGCTCGGGGCCAACTGGAGTTTTCAGGTAACCGTCTCGGACGGCCCGGTAACGAACCAGAACACCGGCGCGAAGTATCAGACGATTCAGGCGGCCATCGACGAGGCCACGAGATCGTCGCCGCCGAGGGCACTTACAACGAGAACCTCGATTTCGGCAACAAGAACATCATCCTCAAGAGCACCAAGCCCTACGACCCGGCCGTTGTGGCAGCTACCATCATTGACGGTGGTGCGAGCGGACCTGTGGTCACCTTCGGCGGGTCGGAGACTTCCGGGGCCGTGCTGACCGGGTTTACACTCACGAATGGATGGGATGTCACCGCCGGCGGTGGGGTGGCCGGCAACGGTACGGGGGCTACGATCTCGAAGTGCGTGATCACCGCCAATTGGAGCGAATACGGCGGGGGTGTCTCGTACTGTAATGGCGACATCAGTGAATGCGTGATTTCGGAGAATGAAAGCAGTTCGGGATCGGGCGGCGGTCTGTATGAGTGCGACGGCACGATCGAGGGATGTGCCGTTTCGGCAAATGGCGCCAACTGGGGCGGCGGGTTCTATGGGTGCGACGGGACCATTCGCGCTTGCCAGATTGTGGGCAACTCTGCCTACACCGTTGGGGGAGGGTTGCACAACTGCGCGGCAAACGTGAAAGACTGCGTCATAAGCGCGAATACGGCGGATCAGGGCGGTGGTGGCGCTTATTGGTATAACACGGGCGTAGCGGCGACGATGACCAACTGTACATTTGTTCATAATTCGTGCGGGTATTTTGGTGGGGGCGCTGTGCATGCGTTCGGGGCAACCGTTTACCTAAAGAATTGCATCCTATGGGCGAACCAAACCGGTGATCCAACGGGCCACGAGATCGCGGTCCATGGCGCGGACGGCGTGGTGGACGTCTCGTATTGTGACGTGCAGGGCGGGCAGAGCGAGACGCAGGTTGGGCAGGACGCGACGCTGGTGTGGGGCTCAGGGAACATGGACGATGATCCGCAGTTCGTTGACGCGGACGGTCCAGACGAGGATCCCGACACATGGCAGGATAACGATTACCACATCCTGCCCCGCTCGCCTTGCATCGACCGAGCCGAGTCCGGTCTCGTGAGTACCACGGACATCGATGGCGATCTTCGCGAACACGACAGCCCGTTCGTGCATACCGGTTTGACAGTTGACATGGGCGCCGACGAGGCGATCGTGAGCATGCCGCAGGCCGACGGCATATTACCGCGAACGCAGAACAACGCGATCTTCCTTGTGTTCGACGAACCGATCACGCTGCCGGGTGGCAATCCGCTGGTGATCACCGACATGCATGACCAGTCGGACGTAAGCGACAGTTTCAGCTACGAGGTATGCGCCGACGGCGTGACCCTATGGGCCCAGGAGAACGGTACGCTGCTGACCAACCAGCACTGGTACCACGTAGCCTCAGCTCCTGGCTTTGGCGACGCCCCGTTCAGCTTCGAGGTCTGCACACTTCAGGGAGACGGCGATGCGAGCGGTCGAGTCACAACGGCCGACTATTCAGCCGTCAAGCGCGCGCTGGGCCAGCGGCCAGCTATGTGCGACCTGGCGGTAGACGAACAGCGTGGTGACGTTGACGGGAACGGCCGCGTGACGACGGCGGACTACAGCGTGGTCAAGGTCAATCTGGGCTACCGCGCGCCGGCGAAGCCCTGAGTTGGGCCTGACTGATATCTGGAACCTTGACGTGCCCCTGTCGCCCGAGTTCCGCCAACTCGTGGTGGATCGGATCGTCGGAGAGTAATCGTTCGGGCCAGTTCGCGCGCTGTCGCGGCTAGTCACCGAGACGAAAGTCGAGGTAGGACG
>CBFCZG010000479.1:0-2111 GCA_965602375.1 uncultured Phycisphaerae bacterium
GGGGCGGGGGGGGGGGGGGGGCCGTCGAGCCGCTCTAGGCTATGCTGCTTCCCCGGGCGCCGGGCCGGCCACGGCGCAGGCGGCCCGCCGGGCGGCGAGTCTAGTGGCATGTGTCGGTGTCTACGGTCTCCCCCTTCCGATGTGCCCCGGCGTATGGGCCGATCAGACGTGGCTGGCGTGGGCTCGACGTGTGCACGCTTCGCGGCGACGCCAGCAACAGCGCCCGTGTGACGACGGCCGACTACAGTGAGGTCAAGGGCCACCTAGGAAGCCGCGCGCCGGCCAAGCCGTGAGGCACCCGCTCCCTGCCCTGCGCGGCCCGTACGGGCCACCGCTTCGCCGTACCCGCAGAACGAAGCCGCCTGCAACCTCATGTCGGCCTCACGCACGGACGAAATATCCCCAGCGGCTTGCGTCCCAAGAATCTGTATTGGATATCTAAACTGTGGACACCGATTCAGTTTCCAAGGCAGGTGCGCACATGGTTGCACGAGAGAGAGAAATTATAGGACCGCGACGTCGCGCCGCGATCGTACCGGCGCTGGTGGTCTTCATCACCGTGTTGCTGAGCTTTGTGGCGCTGACGGTGGATATGGGCTACATTCACGCCGCCGCCACCGAGTTGCGCAATGCGGTCGATTCCTCGGCCCTGGCGGGTGCATCCGGCCTGCCGAAAAGCCAGGGGGTGGTCTATCACCGCGCCACCGTGTACGGGGGTCTGAACCTGGTGACCGGCGAGCCGGTCAAGCCCGACGAACTCGGCATCGTCCTGGGAAACTGGGATAACCTTACCCGCGTGTTCACCCCGGGCATGAGCGGCGTCTACGTGCCCAATGCCGTCGAGGTCAGCGGCCGTCGCCCCGACATCGACTTGTTCTTCGCCCGCGTCATGGGAATCTACAGAGCCAACGTGGCCAAAGACGCGGTCGCGCTGCTGGGGGCCGGCTACTGTGCGGGCGTATGGGGGCTGGAGTTGGTTACCGCCGACGGCGACATCATAACAGACAGCTACGACTCGACGGAGGGCTTCTACGGTGTAGGAAACATCTATCAGAACGGCGACGTGTGTAGCTGCAAAGACATCCTCACTAATGGCGGCATCGAGATCCGTGGTGACGCGATGTACGGCCGGGGATACAACTTCATACCATCGGGCACGTCGTACACCGTATCGGGCATTATCGGCCCGCACGACGCGATCGCGCCGGTGGAACAACCCGACTTCGACGCCGTCGCCTACGACAACGATAACGCCACCATCGGACTGACGGCCAAAGGCAACGACCCGTTCGCCGGGAACCCGTGGAACCTCTACGTAACCGGTAACGACAGCCTCACGCTGCCGGGCGGTAAGTACTTCTGCACGTCGCTCACGATCGACGGCCAGGCCAAGGTTTTCGTCACCGCCCCGACGGAGATTTACCTGGTGGGTCCCGGGCTGTTCACCGGTGGCGGTATTATTAACACCACTGAGCACCCCCCGAACCTGATCATCTACTCGGACGGCCATCTGGTCAATCTGTCAGGAAATGCGGGCTTCTACGGCGGCTTGATGGCGCCCGATTCGCAGGTGATTCTCGAGGGCACCGGCGACTACTACGGCGTGATGCTGGCGCGACATCTGGACATCGACGGCGACTCCACGATCCACGTGGATGAAAACCTGGTCAGAAGCGTGTTCGGAATCAACACCATCGCGCCGATTCTCGTGAGGTAAGCACAAGCCGCCATCCGGCCGAGAGTCATTCGGCGACAGACAGAGCTTCGTCCAAGAGGCCGAACACTTGCCGCATGAGCAGTGTCAGCAGGCTGGGCTGGTTTAGCGCCGGCGTCGGACCCGACGCAGCCGCCAGCCAGCGCTCTGCCCCGCCCGCCAGCACCATGCCGTCGAGCGAGTAGAGACTGACGTCGGTAACGCCCGCCGAGCGGGCGGCCGAAACGTCGAGCGTCACGTCGAACGGATCCGAATAGCCCTGCGGCAACAGAAGGCCGGGCGAGGAGATGTTGCCGATGGCCACCTGCGCACGATCGGCAAATCGCGCCGCGACCGACCTCGCATAGCTGCCCACGAACCCCGGCGACAACGACGCGCCCAGAAAGTCGGAGAACCA
>CBFCZG010000480.1:0-2036 GCA_965602375.1 uncultured Phycisphaerae bacterium
GACCGCGACGAAAAAGCTCTGCGTGGATGCCGACCAGGTCCGTGCGGTCACCACGGCCGCGATCTCGGGCGGGTCGCTGTAGCCGGCCGCATCGGTCGTGCCGGTGGGCGGATAGCCGCCCACGTACTTCTTGTGCAGCGTCAACTTCGATCCGCCCTGCTCGCCGTCGTAGATGAACGCACGGTTGTCGCCCTCGTCGCGCAGAGGATCCCAGGCCACGGAGCGCGAGTAGTCACCCCCGCCCGGACGAGCCACGGCCACCTCCGTATACGTCGTGAGGCCGAGATCGATGGTGGCCACCTGCGACTTGTAGTCCCAGATGCGCGTCGCCAGCAGCAGGTGGGGATGGGCCGGATCGTCCACGAAGCTCACACCGTTGCTGCTGCCGAAGCCGACGGCCCCGTCGGCGGTGACCGTCTGCACCTCTGAAAGCAGCAGACCGTTCGGATCGACCTGATCGATTTGCCAATACGAAATGTAACGCTGATTGGTGAACTGTGTGTCATTGGCGAACACCAAACGATCCGCCTGGCCCGCGCCGAACCGGCTGCCCGGCACGAACGCCAGACCCGTTGCATCGGCAATGTTGTCGTAGCCGACCGGACGGTCTACCTCCGTCTGGGCTACAAAGACGATCTCGGACGCTCGTGACGTAATCGCGAGCATACTCAAAGACGCCAGCGCAGCCACACATAACGCTCGCTTCACCTTCCTACCCTCCGCAACAGTCGCATCCTGATCGGTCCCTGTTTGCCCAGCCAAACCGGGCTTTGTCTCACCCCCAACACCATGATAGCAAATCGCGGCCCGGCCTGATACGTCGCCGCGTCACCCGTCCGGCCGGAAAGCGAAGTCCCCTGCACATGCACTCGACCGATGAAAGAGGTCCTGCCCGGCCCGGGTGAGAACGGACCAGACAGGACCTTGGGATTCTTCGCGTCTCGGCACCTATCCACGCCTAGCCTGGGTCGACGTGGTCTAGGGCCAATCCGCTTGCGCGCCGTACGACTAGCGCCGGCGACGAAGGGCGACCAAGCCGCCCATCGCCAACAGGGCCAGCGAGACCGGCTCGGGCGTGATCCGCACGCGGATGTCCCCGGCGCCGCCCCACTGGTTGGCGCCGAACACCTGAATGCCAATGTCGCCCGTCGCACCGGCGAACAGCAACAGCGCGTCGCTGTTGACGTAATGATCGACGATACTCGTGGCCTCGATCTCCGCCGTCCACGACGGAAGGACGTCGGTAAACAGGAACTGCGTCCAGGTCGGAGCGAGATCCAGCGCCGACAAGTTCGAGCCCAGACCGGCCACTACCGCATCCTCGAAACGAGACTGCGTCGTGCCGTTGGTCGTCCACTGCCCGCCAGCCGGGATGCTGAGGTAGCCACCCCGATGCGTCTGGGTAAAGCGAGCATCGCCCAACAGCGGGTGGTCGTTTCCGCCATCGGGTTGGTACCCGAAGAAGCCCGTGCTCGAGCCCACGCCTGCCGATCCGACAAGCGGGCTGAACTGAAGCGGTAAGGGCGTCGTGATGCTGTCAACCTGCGAGACAAGGATCTCGGCTCTCCACGACCCGAAGTTCAAGACCGCATCATCGATCGCGGCCTGCAGTTCGGCCTTGTCGAACACCGCCGCCGCCACGCCGGAACTGGACTCACCCCAGCCCATCAGTGTCGGCTTGGAACGGCCGTTGAAGCCGCTCCAGCCCAGACACCACGTAATGTCGGGCTGGTTGGGATCACCAGCGAATTGGGGATCCGGCCCAAACGGCAGGTGCCTCACAATGGTCTGAGCCGACAAAGGCGCTACGATCGCCAGCACCAGACCAACCACTAGGAAATGCCTCATAGCATTCCTCCTTCTAAAAACAGACCCAGGTAATGTTCACAAAACCCGCCACGTTTACCTCCGTAAACGTGAATCCACGAAATTCACTCGCGGCCGGCAAACTGGGCCACCCTGTCCGTCCATGGACCAGCCACTCTAGTTTTCTGAAAGCTGCCTCCAGCCCGAAAAACAACAAGCCTGCCGCCCTA
>CBFCZG010000481.1:0-2032 GCA_965602375.1 uncultured Phycisphaerae bacterium
TATAAGGTGCATGACATGACGAAAGCCAATGAAAAAGCCGCTGCGGTCCTGGCGACGTTGGAGGACGACCCGCGCAACGTCGATGCGTATTTCGGCGTGGGCAAGGTGACCGAAGCGCTGGCCGCAAAGGGCCGGTCGCTGCCGGCGTTGATGGCCGTTCAGACCGCGTCGGGCAGTGCGGCCCATCTGACCAAGTACTCAAACATCACCGATCTGGACAGCGCCCAGAAGAAGCTCATCGTCGACGACACCGTCGTGCCGTCGCGTGCGGTGTTCGATTACGAGCTCACGCGGACCGCCCCGGCCGATCTCACCGCCGACGGCGCGCTGGACGGCGTGGCCCACATGATCGAGGTCTATTACGGGTCGCAGGGCGAGCAGCTCGGACGAGCCGAACCGATCGCCAAACTTGGCGTGGAACTCATCGTCGACAGTCTGGCTGCGGCGCTCGACTCGCCCGACGACGCGGCCGCCCGCGAGGAACTCGGCCTGGGCACCGACCTGGGCGGGTTGGCGATCATGATCGGCGGTACGAACGGGGCACACCTGACCAGCTTTTCGCTGGTCGACATTCTGTCGCACGGGCGCGCGTGCGCGCTGATGAATCCGTATTACACGGTGCTCTTCGCGCCGGCCATCGAACGACAGCTCCGCGTGCTGGGTCACGTCTATCAGCGGCATGGTCTGATCGACGCGCCGCTCGACCGCCTGCGCGGGCGCGACTTGGGCCTGGCCGTGGCCGGGGGCATGCTCGCGCTGTCGAGGCGGGTCGGATTTCCTACGACGCTGGCTGAGGTGCCGGGCTTCGAGCCGGGCCACGTCGAGCGCGCACTGACGGCTGCGAAAGACCCGCAGCTCGCCATGAAGCTGAGAAACATGCCCGTGCCGCTGTCGGCCGACCAGGTAGACGACTATATGGGGCCGGTGCTCGAGGCGGCGCGGACGGGCAACCTGTCGGCCATCCGCAACCTGTCCTGACCTAAGCCAGGCTGTGTCTGGCAATTCCGTTCTGGTCTCATTGGGTGCCACTAGCGGCTTGTCCGCCAGTGCCGCGAACGGCGTAGCATCGAGGAAACCTTCTTTCGGACAGAGCCTGGCACTTGTCGATCCGCAGGGGCGTGTCGATCGGCCGACGCGTCCGGTTGACATCGTCGTCCCTGAGCGGTCCAATGAACCAGCGGATTCGGGCACGGATCGCGTTGTATGTTGGTTTTGGGTTAGGACCGCGCCGGGCAGCGGCCTTGGGCGCGAGCGTTGTGAAAGGAGTTTCCAGACATGGCGACAAGAGAGAACCTGCAAGACGCGTTTGCCGGTGAGAGCCAGGCAAATCGGAAGTATCTGGCCTTTGCCGAGAAGGCGGCTGCTGACGGCTACCCGCACGTGGCCAAGCTGTTCCGCGCAGCCGCTGAGGCTGAGACGGTGCACGCCCACAATCATCTTCGGGCGATGGACGGGATCAAGGACACCGCTGAGAATCTACAGGCCGCCATCGAGGGCGAGGGATACGAGTTTCAGCAGATGTATCCGGGGTTCCTGGCCGAGGCCGAGAAGGCGGGCGATCAGCGGGCGGCCTTCTCGTTCCGCTACGCGATGGCGGTAGAGGAGATTCACCACGGCCTGTACGGTAACGCGCTGGCGGCCGTCAAGGCGGGAAAGGATATGGACGCGACGCCGATCTTTGTGTGCGCCGGATGTGGCCACACCGTCTTGGGTGACGCGCCCGACAAGTGCCCCATCTGCGGTGCGCCCAAGCAGCGGTTTGCCGAGATCAAGTAGGCTGTCTCGCGCTCGGATCGCAGGCGGCGAACAACCTACCAGCGGGAGCAGACAATGAGCGATCAGCCCGTGCGCGCGTGGCGGTGTGCAGTCTGTGGATACATTCACCGTGAGTCCGAACCGCCCGACCGATGTCCGGTCTGCGGTGCGTTTCGCGAGCAGTTCGAGCCGTACACCGAACAGGCCGCCGCCACCCCGTCGTCGGCCTCGCAGGCAGGCAAGGTGGTCGTGGTCGGCGCGGGGATTGCGGGCGTGT
>CBFCZG010000482.1:0-1930 GCA_965602375.1 uncultured Phycisphaerae bacterium
GTTGTCGAGTGGACGGGGCGAGGTTACGGTAGAGCGCGATACGGGGGTCATCCGCCGTCTGGCGGTCAAGCGTGGACGCCGACTCGTCGATCTGATGGGCCAACTCAGGCAGAATCAGGTGGGCTACATCGGCGGCCTGCGCCTGTACGACGAGCGAGATGAGAAGTGGTATGACGACTGGGTCAGCCGTCCGCGTGTGGTGCGGAGCAGCAGGAGGGGCAACCGGCTGGTATTGACCAAGCGTTATCCGGGCGCTCCGTTCGAGGTGGAGCTATCGCTGGAGCTGAAAGGGGGCGAGCTGGCATGGGAGGTTACCTGTCGCCAGAAGCAGAAGGTGAACCGTCAGGTTCGGGTGATCCTGGCGCTGCCGATCATCGCGGGATGGGAGTGCTTCACGACGGCGGATTGCCACGCCGACGGCTCGTACCGGGGTCCCAACACGCCGTGGTCGTTCGACGGCATGACCAGCTTCGATTACTACTACAATCAGGGCCCGTACGTAGGGCGACACGATCTGATCGTGCCGTTTTTCAGCATGTACGACCCTCAGCAGGACGTGGGCCTCTCGTTCGGCGAGTATCTGGATCGCAACGTGCCGGGCGCGGTGTTTAGGTTTTCCAATGCCGAGCGGGAGTTTGACTGGGGGTATCAGGCCAAGCCTGACATCCGGCGCTATCCGCATTTTGAGGTAGCTCACCTTTATATCGGGATGCGCGGCACGAAGCCGTGCTCGACCGGCGGACTGATCTTTCTGCACGAGGGGCATTGGCGGTGCGGCTTGGGGATGTACTACCGGCGTTTCAAGCGTTGGTTCTCGCCGGGGTGCGAGAAGATTTACGAGCGTGAGGGGACGTTCGAGTGCGGGAATGTCTTCACGGCCGATCGCGTGGATGAGTACAAGTCGATCGGGGGCAAGTATCTGGAGGTGCACGGTCATTTTCCGTGGTACGGCTGCTATTTTCCCGACGAGCATTCGTGGCATACGATCGACCATCTGGAGCGTGAGTACGTTCCAGAGCATCGGCGGCCCAAGCGGTATCGCAAGCTTTCGCAAGAGTTGATTCATGCCAAGCTGAAGAAGCTGAAGGACAACGGCGTGAGCAGTCACTACTACTTCAACTACAGCGACGGCTATCGTCCGTGGGTTGAGGAGCGTTTCGCCGATTCGTTGGCGATCATGGAGGACGGTGAGATTGCACCGTCGGGCTGGCGGCTTTGTCATTGCCTGCTGGCCGACCCCGACCTGTCGTTCGGCAAGTACATGATCGAGACCACCAAGAAGGTTCTGGCGAGGTACGGCGACGTGCTGGACGGGTTCTTTCTGGACTGTTTCCGGCACTTTGAGTTCGACTTCGGGCACGACGACGGCGTCACGATGGTCAACCACAAGCCGGCGTACGCGGTGAATCACATGTTTACGCGCATTCAGGCGGTGGTGGGCCGTCTGTTGCGTCAGCGGGGGATGGACTGCTTTGCGAACAAGCCGCGGACGATGGCGATCATGCGGGACGTCGACGGCGTGCTGCTGGAGGGTTCGGGCGATGCGGCGGAGGTGAAGTTCTATTACTGCTGCATCGGGAAGCCGCTGTTTTACATGTGGACGAGCACGCATAAGCCTCAAGAGGAATACCTGAAGCGATCGGTGGTGCTGGGTGGCTGGCCGAGAGACCCGGTTCTTCAGGCGACGGACAAGGCGGAGCGGCGGCGCGAGTTCCGGCGATACGTGAAGTTGTATGCGAAGTATCTGCCGCTGTATCGGCACTTCGGCCGGCGGGTGCTGTGCTTTGAGCCGGATCCGATCACATTCTCGGACGGGGTATACGGGCAGATCTACACGCGTCCGGACGGAGCGTATGTTGTGGGGGTGATGAGCGACTGGGCAAGCGTGGACGATCGTCTGCGCCGCAGTCGAGTGCCGTACGTGCACCTG
>CBFCZG010000483.1:0-1927 GCA_965602375.1 uncultured Phycisphaerae bacterium
TTCTGCCAGTTGTAGAATATACCGCCCTTGTGCGGCACGTCCGGCGAGCTGTCGTTAGCCTGCTCCCAGACGATGGCGAGCCAGTCGTTCCCCGCGAAAGCATCCCAGTTGTCCGTCCATGTGCCCCAGAACGGGCCACCGAACCAGCCGCCGGGCTCTTCATCGACGAATCCTGCAGGGTCGGTTACGCAATCGTAGAGGTCGTCGGACGCGAGCAACAGATCGCCCCAGTCGTTTGACGGCTCGGGGAAGTCGAACCACTGGTCCCACTGCCCTACCAGCTTCTGAGCGCCGCTGATGTCGATCGGCGGACTCATGATCCACGAGTACTGATCGTCCACCATCGTGCTTGAGATAGGGTCGACGGCCGCGAACATCCAAGTTCCAACGGGCCTGTTGTCGCACGTGAACGAGCGCCCGGTGATGAAGTCGATGCCGAACCGGCCGCGCCAGAAGACCACGCCGGCCTGGCCCGAGGCAACCACGTCCGAGTGGTCCCAACCGTTGTCACCATAGGACTCGGCGTCGTCGTAGTAGATGGGGCTGCCGTCGTCGTAGAGAGTGATGTTGTCCAGCTGCCACGCACCGTCCTTGACGGAGTTGGCGGCATTGTTGTACTCGTCCTGCGACGAATAGGCCTCGTCCGACTCAAACCTGAACCTCAGGTCGAACTCGAGGCCCATGTGAGCGGAGAGATCAAGCGTCCTGTGGCCGTAGCTGCTGCCCCAGTCCTGTGACATGCCCGGCGTTCCCGCGAAGCCCGGGTTCGTGTACGAGGCAACCGTGCTCCACGTGTCGGAGGTAGCGCTCGAGCGGACATCGACGTATCCGTAGTCGTAATCCTTCTCTATTGCAAAGCGCTGATCGAACTCCAGCGTAAGGACGCCGGTCTGTCCGACCGCCTCCGTGAAATGGCGTGAAAGCACCTGGAGCCAGTCGTTGGCATAGCCTCGCGGCTGCCGCCAGCAATGGTTGTAGGTGCCACACCACCACGTGCTGTCGCCCAAGTGCGCATAGCCGTTGATCCGGATCGTATCGTGGTGCCAAAAATTGTCAGCCGCGATCGTCCCGCTACGGTCGTAGGTGGTCCAACCGGCGTTGTCCCCGGTGGTGGTAGAGAAGTCCGCGTCGAAGATCCAAAGGGTCTCCAGACGGGCGCCGTTCGTATCGACGCTCTTGGCGGAGCTCCCGGGGTTCGGGATGCGGCTGAGTGGTTTGGCATCCTGCTGCATCGCCACGGCCGACGCCGCGCTGACCAACAGCACGACCGCCGCAACTACAGCAACGAAGGGTTTACTCTGCATTGCGAATTCCCCCTTGAAGACTGTCAAACCGATCCTGCTCATCGATTCGCACCAGCTCTTCAGGGCTCCTCACTCCCCGTTCGGGCGGACCGCTGAGTCGGATCCGTTCCGGCCAAGATCTGGGGGCGCTCGCATGAGTGAGTAGCGCCTTGCTAGACGCGTTGCAGCATCAGCGTTTCAGATTCGCTCTTTTTTCCGCTTCGGTCAGAGGGCGTAAGAACCCGTTCACGAGACTGGTGGTCTTGCGCGGGCAGTGGTGGGTGTCGGACGCGATTATCGCTCCGCTATTTCCCGACTCACAAGATTGGACACAGAACTCGAGGAATGGTTTAGTTCATTCTGTCATGTGCGCGGGCACCCTGCTTTCCGGTGAGCGACCTGCAAACAACGGGGAGGGGCCGCCCCTGGCCCCTCCCCTCGCTTCGGTTGGTATCTGCGGGCCTGCGGTCACAGGCTCGCATACCGACGTTTCTTGCAGACCGCTACTTCAGCATGACCATCTTGCGGGACGTGCTGAAGCCCGGTGCGTTGATGCGGTAGAAGTAAACGCCGCTAGCGCACTTACCCCCACCGTCGTTCGCCCCGTACCACACCACGTAGCCGGAGGAACCCGCCTCAAGCTC
>CBFCZG010000484.1:0-1900 GCA_965602375.1 uncultured Phycisphaerae bacterium
CGCGTAGCGCCAATGAAACGCTATCGCAAGGAGGGTAAAGAAGGTGACCATCAGCTCGGTCTGGCAGGCCACCCACTGCACCGCCAGCACGTGGGCGGGATGCACCGCGAAGATGCCGGCCGCAACCGTCGCCCAGAGGCGGTTGCCGATGGTCAGCCAGGCCAGGTAGGCCACCGCCATGGCACACAGCCAGTGCCACATCAGACTGAACAGGTGCATGCCCAACGGCTGCCAGGCACAGACTGTATACTCGACTTTCATAAGCAGGAATGCCAGCGGCCGGTAGAAGCGCAGCTCGGTCTGCGGGGCGAACCAGAGTTCGGCCACGCCGCCGACCACGGGCAGGCGGCACGCGTCGACCAGATCGGCGTAGCGCCACCCCGCCCGCGCCAGATGGTGGTAGTGGGCATGGTCATCGAGATACAGGCCGGTGTCGGCGTTCCAGAGGTGGGCGAGCAACACAAGAACAGCCACCGTCAACGCCGGGGCCAGCCATGTGCTTACACAAGAGCGATTGGGTGCCGAATGGTGCTGCATCACGCGGCGTAGCGTAGAAGGACGCCGCCGCCCAAACAAGGGCGGCCCGTCGGCCGAGGCTCCAGTTGATTCGCCCGCCCAAGCTGGTATCTAGGGAGGCGGAGATCGGTCTTGGACCACATACGCCCGACAACGCGGCGGTACATGGACGAGCCGGGCATCGCGCTGAACTACGATGGTTACTTCGCCGACAACCCGCTGTTCGTCTTTGACAGCGTCCTACTGGAGCGATGGCTCACTAGCCGCGGGCGCGTGCTCGACCTGGGCTGCGGCACGGGGCGCCATCTGGTGCACCTGGCTCGCATGGGCATGTGGGCGGTGGGTGTGGACCTATCGCGTCATATGCTGCGGACAGCCGGCGGGAAACTCGTCCGTCTGGACCTGCCGAGGCGATTGATCCGTGCCGATTTGCTTGGGGTCGGTTCGTTGTTCCAGGCGGGCTCGTTTGACCACGCCATCTGCATGTTCAGCACGCTGGGGTTGATCGCCGGTCGCGAGAATCGGCTGCGGTTCGTGCGAGACGTGTGCGGGCTGCTTCGATCCGGCGGCTCACTGGTGGTGCACGTACACAATCGGCGGCACAATTTCCTCACGGCCGAGGGGCTGACGGCCATGTTCAGCAGCGCCGTTCGTGCCGCCTTGGGACGCGGCGAGTGGGGCGACAAGGTGTTGGCCAGCTATCGTGGTATACGCAGGATGTGCATACACGTCTTCTCGCGCCGCGAGATCGTCGATCTGCTGTCGGCAGCCGGCCTGGAGGTGGTCGAAGTCGTGCATTTGAATCGCCGGCGAGACGGACGACTGCGCGGGCGGCTGGGTGTAAGCTGGCGTGCCAATGGGTTCATCATCCGGTCGAGGAAATGATCGCACGAGCCGCCTTTCGTGCAGGCGGGGCACGAACGATAATCCATAAGAATACTCGAACCAGCACAGGAGTTGAACGATGATCGTCGACTTTCACCAGCACCCGTACCCCGGGGTCCACGAGTTCATGCAGCAGAACCACATCACGGTAACGGTGCTGCTGCCGGGCCCGGACGGCAACGAGATCGTGCTGAAGTGGGCCCGCAAGTGGCCTGGGCAGTTCATTCCGTTTTATTGGGTCGACCTGGACGATCCGGCCCGTGCGGCCGACGATCTGGAAGTGGCCGTTCGCCAGAAGGGCCACCGCGGGATCAAGTTTCAGCCGTTGGTGCAGCGCTTCTACCCGAACGAGAAGCGGCTGGGGCCGATCTTCGCCACGGCCAGGCGGTTCCAGCCGTCGTACAGCAGCGTCAGGGCCGTCTCCTCGGCGTCGGTCTCCGCGCCCCGCCCCGGCCGCGGGGCATCCCTACTTCTCTGGTAGCGTTGTAGGTTGTGGGTC
>CBFCZG010000485.1:0-1893 GCA_965602375.1 uncultured Phycisphaerae bacterium
CGTCCCAGACGACGTTGGCCTTCTTGTAGTCGTCGGCGCCGCTGCCCGTATAGCCGTCGGCAATGCGATTGCCGGTAAGCGGGTTGACCTTGGCCAACTCCGAGCAGACCCAATAGTTCAGCACACCGCCAACGGTGCGGATCGTCTTGCCCGACGGGTCGGGGGTCGCCAGCCCGCCGTCGGCCAGAGCCGGGGTCGGCACAGCGGCCGGTAGAGTAAAGCCGGTCTGCACGACGTTGCCGGTGTTGCCCGCCTTGTCGTAGGCCTGCACGAAGAACGTATAGGCCTGCCCCGCCGTCAGGTACTCGATGAAGACCTGCTGCGTCGTGCCGGATTCGTCCGGTCGCGGTATCCGCCATCGCTCGACCTTGGTGGCCGTGGCAAAGTCTGAGTGCGTCGCGTAGCGAACGTCGTAGCCGAACGCCTTGCCGTCCTCGGGATCGCTCGGCGCGTCGAAACTGAAGACCGCCTCCCCGTTCCATTCACCCGGCGAAACCGACAGGTTCGCTGCATCCCCGGTCGGCGTCGTGTCGGCCACACCGGCCTTGATGTACAGTCGAGGCTGCACCGTCATGTTCTGGTTGGCCGAGAAGATGGCGGGGTTGCCCGTGTCATAGCCGCGCGGATCGGTCACCACGATGCCGTAGTTGTCCAGGATCATCGCGTAGAGGATGGCCGGATCGAGCTTCAGGGCGATCCAGTAGTTCGTGCCGCTGGTGTACTGCTTGAACGTATCCGACGCCTTGTACCCCGTACAGGTCAGCGTGCCGAAGTTGCCGAAGCTGGCTGTGCTGAAGTCGCTGCCGATATACGTCCATTCGTCGGTGGGTAAGGGGTTGCCCGGGTCGACCGGCATGGATCGCCATCGCCAGCACGGGTCACCCGGCGCTGCGGTACCGCCGGATTGGCTGCCCTCCCACCAGTCGGCGTTGATGGTTGCCGCACACAGCGCGTTGACCACGTTGGTAGTCGACGCACCGTCATACCGGCACAGATGGAGTTCCGCTTCGAGAATCTCCTTGCCGCGATACGGCTCCAGCTTCGACGCATCCCACTTCAGGATCGACGGGTCCTGCGCCCCTAGAATCCGGATGACCGTCGACTGACCCTTGTTCAGCAGCCACTCCTGCTGATCGTTGGGCCCGGCGTGGAAAAGCATCTGCGTGTCTTCGTCATTCAGCAGTACGTCCACATCCGGCGCGTTCGGGTCCAGCCAGGCCAGAGCGGGAACGGCCACTACCAGTACGAAGCCAACAGACATAACAGCGACAGCGATGCGAGACATGGTTTCCTCCTCCGCGCCGAACGCGGCCGGTTAGTCCCCGACTGGGCAAGAACAGCCCCAGAAGCGTACATGTCCCCCACAACCAGGCCCCATTGGGGATACATGGTAAGCTCTCGGCATCGGCAACGCCAGCAGGGGGCGTGCGGCGGCGCCAAACGTTCGTACAGCCTTGTGTGACAGGAGGGTGGGTGTGCAGGGGCGGTGTGGCGGCTCACGGCGTGGCCGGCTTTAAAGCATATACTCGACTCTGCTGAGCTTGCTTGGCCGCTGCCGTGCGTCTGTTCGGGTCCTTGCCGGCCACCCGTTACAGCGGTTCGGCGCGCCCCCTCGCCGCCCAACGCGTCCAGAATCGCCGGCTCGCACGGACGCGCCGGCGCTGTGGGCAATTTTGAGGCCTACCGGCAAAAGCCCTAACGCCCCGTTCTAAAACTCCAGACCGTGCCCGTCGTCGTCCCGCCGGCGTTCACCTCGTCAATCCGCCAGTAGTGCCACGTGTTCTTGCCCAGATACCCGGGGTCGAACGTCGTGCCCGGCTGGTTGCCCTGGAACTCCGACGCACCCGGATTCGGGTTCGTGCCGAAGTAGACGTCGTGGCTGGTCGCCCCCGT
>CBFCZG010000486.1:0-1833 GCA_965602375.1 uncultured Phycisphaerae bacterium
TTTTCGGCCCGAAACGTCGGCCCGAAGCAGTACACCTTGCCGAACGACATGCAGGCCGCTTCCAGATAGAGCTGACCGGTCTGGGCCAGGTAGACCTTCTCGCCGAAGTAGTCCACGTCGAACAGCGTAGCCGCCCCCTCGCCGGCGGCGGGCGCAAAGATGGGCGTGTCGATCAGCACGAAATCGTTGTCGTTGAAGAACCGGCGGATTGCGTCGATCAGCGTGTGGCGGATGCGCAGGATCACGTGCTGCCGGCGCGACCGCAGCCACAGGTGTCGCCGCCGCATCAGAAAGTCGGTCCCGTGGGCCTTGGGCGTGATCGGGTAGTCGGTCGACCCGCCGACGGCCCGCACGTCGCTCAGCGCCAGCTCGCAGCCGCCCACCGCCCGCTCGTCGGCACGCACCTGGCCGACCACTTCCACCGACGATTCCTGCGCCAGGTGTCGCGCCCGCTCAAAGATCGGCTCGGTCGCGTCAGTTCGCTCGAGCACGCACTGACACATTCCCGTACCGTCGCGAATCAGCAGAAACATCACCTTGCCGCTGCGCCGCGAGTTGTATACCCACCCGCGGAGGCGCACGGTTTCACCGGTCCGTTCGGGCAGTTGCGATATCGTTGCATCGACGGCGTTCACCACGTACCTCGCGACACCATGTTCGTGTTTGCGTTTGCACGCACGGCGGTTCGTTACCCCACCCTACGCGGAAATGGGGGGCTTTTCCAGACAGGACAATACGGTGTGGTGCACGGTGGCCACGTCCAGGCCGGCGAACGGCTGCTTGCGATCGGCCGCGCCGGTCAGCACATGGACGTTGGGGCCCAACGGGCGCCAGGCGGACGGCTCGGTCGGGCCGAACAGAGCGATCGTTGAGCTCTCGACCGCAGCGGCCAGGTGCGTCATTCCCGAATCGTTGCCGACGTAGGCGTCGGCTCCGGCGATCAGGGCGGCCGCCTCAGTCAGCGCTACTTCACGCAGGACCGGCGCAAAGGCCCGCAGCGATTCCACCAACGGGTCGCCGAAGACATCCAGCTCGACCGGGCCCACAAGGAAGATTGCCTGCACACCGTCCTGGTGCAGGGCGCCCGCCAACGCCTGAAAACTCTCGATCGGCCAGCACTTGGTCGTGCCGCCGGCGCCCGGGTGCAGCAGCACGATGGACTGCCCGGCCGTTGGCGTTTCTTTCTGCAACCGCGCGCGGGCCTCGAAGCGTTCGACTTGATCGAACGGCAGGGCGGGCAGCGGACGGTGCTGCGGGTCCACGCCGATGTCAGCCGCCAGCAGGTCCTCGATCCATTGATCGCTCACGTGACCTTCCCAGTCGGATCGCAGACGCGACTCGATGCTTACCACGCATGGCCCGCACGTTCGCACGTTCGCAGCAAACGTGCTGCCCGGCCCGCCCAGCATGTCGATAACGAGATCGAACTGTGCGAAGTAGTCTTTGCCCTTCGCATCAAGCTCAGCGCCCTCGACGAAGAACGTGTGCAGCCCGAACGTCTCCATCGAAGCGACGCCGTCCACGCCGGCCCGCCCCACCGCAACGCTGACCGTCTCCGGTCGGCCGAGTACTTCCAGCGTCGCCCGCGACCAGGTCGCTTTCAGCATGGCGATCAGCCGCAGGGCCAGCACGAAGTCGCCGATGGCCCCGGCGTGAATCAGACAGATGCGGCGAAAACCGTTGCCGCTCACTGCGTTGCTCCCAAGCTGCGTGCTGCCTTCGGGTGGCTAGCTGTCGAACCAGCCGTCGATCCACCCGCCGCCCAACACCACGTCGTCCACATAGAATACGACCGCCTGGCCCGGCGTGATCGCCGACTGCGGCTCGAAGAAG
>CBFCZG010000487.1:0-1795 GCA_965602375.1 uncultured Phycisphaerae bacterium
CCCTTCTCGCCCGAGACGGTCGAGCGCCGGCGTGCTGATTCGAGAATTCGTCAAACCGATGGTGTCACAGTGCTGCTGATCGGAGGTGATCAGCAAGATGTTCGGGCGGGCCACTTGTGCATCTCTCCTGACTGCAAGTCCTGTCCACAGATAGCGTGACACTCCATCGTCGGCAGACCGTGCTCGCTGTCAAGTCCTTGGTCATGACCCATCACGCTTGCCGAAAACCAAGGTGACCGAGCTTGCTGCAAAGCGGTGCCGACGAGCCCCGATGGCCAGGAGCAATTGGCGGGCCGGAGCCATCGCTGTAACATGACGCCAGGTCTGTATCTCGCTACAGCTTTTTCGTGGAGACCGTTATGGCTGACCAATCCGCGCTTCCCAATATTCTCACTATCATGTCCGACGACCAGGGGGCGTGGGCGATGGGGTGCGCGGGTAACCCCGAGATACGAACACCGAACCTGGATCGCCTCGCAGGCCAGGGGGTTCGGTTTGCCAACTTCTTCTGCACGTCGCCCGTTTGCTCACCCGCACGCGCGTCGTTCCTGACGGGCATGATCCCCTCGCAGCATGGCATCCATGACTGGCTTAGATCGGGCAACATTCAGGTCGACGACGGCGTCACCCACCTGGGTAGGGATCGGCCCATCGAGTATCTCAAGGGGTTGACGGGCTTCACCGACGTGCTGGCCGCCAATGGCTACACCTGCGGGTTCTCGGGCAAGTGGCATCTCGGTGACAGCGGACGACCTCAGAAGGGCCACAGCTATTGGTACACGCATTCGCTGGGCGGCGCCAGCTACGTGGATTACCACGTGTTCGAGGATAGTCCCGAGTTGGTCCACAAGACACAATACGTCACCGACTACTTCACGGATCGAGCGATCGACTTCCTCGACCGCAACGGCAATGCCCAGCGCCCGTTCTGCCTGAGCCTGCATTACACGGCGCCGCACTCGCCGTGGACGCGCGACAATCATCCGGCCGAGCTGTTCGACTCGTACGCGGACTGCCCGTTCGAATCGATTCCCAACGAGCCGCCCCATCCGTGGAACGGGTGGGCGCCAAGCGCCCAGCAGCGCCAACAGACGTTGCAGGGCTACTTCGCAGCCGTTACGGCGATGGATGCAGCCATTGGTCGGGCGGTGCGAAGGCTCGAGGAACTGAATCTGCGTGAGAACACGCTCATTGTCTTCCTGTCGGATAACGGCATGAACATGGGGCATCACGGGATTTGCGGTAAGGGTAACGGGACCTATCCGCTCAATATGTATGACACGTCGGTGAAGGTCCCGCTGATCGTCTCGTGTCCGGGTCGAATCGCTCAGGGCGTGGTTGAAGAAGGTCTCTACAGCCAATACGACTTCATGCCGACGCTGCTGGACTACCTGCACCTGGACAACCCGGGCGCCTCGAACCTTCCCGGGCGCAGCTTTGCCCACGTGCTGACGGGCGGCGGCCACGATGGTCGAGACGAGGTCGTGATCTTTGACGAGTATGGGCCGGTCAGGATGATCCGCGATCATGAGTGGAAGTACGTGCGGAGGTATCCGGACGGCCCTGATGAGCTGTACCAACTGAGCAAAGACCCGGACGAACGGACCAATCTGATCGACCAGCCGCGACATCGCCACGTCGTGGACGATATGCGACAACGACTGGAGAAGTGGTTTGCGCGCTACGTCGACCCGTCGCGCGACGGCGTGGCACAGCCTGTTCGGGGTAAGGGGCAAACCGGCAAGGTCGACGCCTCATCAGCAGGACCGCCGGCATTCGCACAGGAGCCGGGGGC
>CBFCZG010000488.1:0-1791 GCA_965602375.1 uncultured Phycisphaerae bacterium
CCGCACAACAACCCCGGGATGCGATCGGCGGGCTGACTAACCCGCTGCTTGCACCGTCCTGTCGGCGTGGATGTCAGCCCGCTCGCTTCTCCACCACGAAGACCAGCTCTTCCTCAATCGGCACGCGTACAAGCTGCCAGGGGTAGCCGTCGACCATGTCGGTGAGGCTGTCGGTATAAAACTCGGGCATGTGCTTGCTGCGGCCGGCGAGGCTGTGCACCGGAAACGAAACCACGACGTAATCGACCTTCAGGTTCGCGATGAGCTTGACGGCGATGCCTTTCTGCCGCCGTTCGAGGCAAGGCACCATCTTCATCAGAAACGCCAGATCGCCTGTCTCCTGCGGCGGGGCGCAGATGACGTCCTGGAGTCTGGCGCTGCCGGTCACGCCGATCGCAGCCAGAAAACCATTCAGGCTCGCGACCATCCTGGCGCTGATTTCATAGGCGTGGTACACCGTGTCCGTCGGAAGTTCCATCCATGGAATGCCCAGCGGGTGCACGCCGCACGCCACGTCGAGCACGGTCCGTGGCGTGCCGGTAACGGCGAAAACGTTTCGGTAGAAGCGATCCAGCAAGCCGATCCGCTCCCGAGTCGAGGCATGGTCCTGCATCAGTTGCAGGCAGATGGCCCGCAGACGCGACGCGTCCCCAGCCTGGTGTGCGCTGCGCACGTCTTCGAGCCGTTCGGCGATCACGTTCCGACCGAGGTAGGCCGCCTGGATGCGATGCAGCTTGGTGCGGGCGGCCTTGATCGCGTCGCGTCGGCGCTTGTATCTGGGCAGGGCCTGTTCGACCACGTCGCGAATGGTTTGGTCGCAGATGTCGCCGTATTTGCGGGTGGCCTTGATCTGCCGTACGAGTTCGTCGACCAGGTCGTTACAATTGCGGTCGGTCATGGCGAGAGATGCCCGCCTTCGCTATCGCCGCCCAGAACCGCCATCAGACGACGATAGAAGCGCAGGTTGTGCATCGTCGCCATGCGCTGGGCCAGCGAGTCGCCGCTGCGAAATAAGTGGTGTAGATAGCCGCGACTATAGCGCCGGCAGCATACACAGTCACATTCCGCTTCAAGCGGCGCCGGATCGTGACTATGCCGTTTATCCAGCATGTAGAGGCAGTGATAGAAGTCGCCCCCGGCCCGTACGCAACGCTCGGGCGGTTCGTTGAACACGTACAGTCTTTGGTGACGCGCGTCGCGCGTCGGCAGGACGCAGTCGAACAGGTGGTAGCCCAGTTCGAACGCCCGCGCTACGTTCTCCGGCTTGCCGATACCGAGCGCGAACCGCGGGCGATCGGCAGGTGTCAGCTCGGCCACCTGGGCTACCGATTCGGCAAGTTCGCCTCGTTCGTCGACGGGCCAGCCACCATATGCGTAGCCGTCAAAGCCGATGGCCAGCAAACGCTCGGCACACTCCCGTCGCAACGAAGGGTCACGCCCGCCTTGCACCACCGCCAAGAGGACCGGCCTATCTGCCTGCGGTAGATCCTTCTCTTCGATGAGCCGATCATACGTCTCGCGGCATTTGGCCGCCCACGCAATCGTCTGATCGACGCTGACACGTTGCCTCTCGGCCGGCGCGTCAGGGTGGGTGCAGTAATCGAGGCAGAAAAGAATGTCGGCGCCGAGGCGAAACTGCGTCTGGATACACTTGGCGGGCGTGAGGACGATCTTGTCGCCGCCCTTTTCGTTGCGATACACGAACCCCTTGTTCGACACCGAGCCCAGCCTGGCCGAACTGTCCAGCAGCGAGTATGCCTGGAAACCGCCCGAGTCCGACGCCAACGGCCC
>CBFCZG010000489.1:0-1723 GCA_965602375.1 uncultured Phycisphaerae bacterium
AGCGCGCGAGCGGTCGACAGGCCGCTCTCGACCGCACTGCCCGCGTTAAAGCCGAACCATCCGACCCACAACAGCCCCGCGCCCAGCAGCGTCAGCACCAGATTGCTGGGCTGCATCGCCGTCGCCGGATACCCGCGCCGCGCCCCCAGGTATAGCACCGCTATCAAGCCGCTGACGCCCGCGGAAATGTGCACCACCGTCCCGCCCGCGAAGTCGATCGCACCGAGTTGGTACAGGAAGCCGTCCTCCGCCCACACCCAGTGGCAGAGCGGCGAGTACACCAGAAGGCTCCACAGGGCAATGAACAGGCAGTACCCGCTGAAGCGAACGCGCTCGGCGAACGCCCCGGCGATCAAGGCCGGCGTGATGATCGCAAACTTGCCTTGGAACATCGCGAATACGTACTCCGGCACGCCGGCCGACATGATCGTCTCGTCGATGCCCCGAAGCAGGAAATAGTCCCGGTTCCACCCGAACCACCCGCCCAACACGCTGCTGCCGAAACTCAGGGCATAGCCGCACACCGCCCACAGCACCCCCACCAGCGCCATGGCCGAGAAACTGTGCATCATCGTGCCGATGACGTTCTTGGTGCGGACCAACCCGCCGTAGAAAATGGCCAGCCCCGGCACCATCAGCAGCACCAGCGCCGTCGATGTCAGCATCCACGCGGTCGTGCCCGTGTCGACGTGGTTAGCCGTATCCGCCGCCCGAACGCAATCGGGGATCGCCAGCACTGCTAACAACGTAGTGGCTACCTGCGTAATGACTCGCTTACTACTCACCTTACCATGCCTCAATCCTGCTTCGCTGTAACCTCGGTTCATCTGTCTCATTCGCGCGCCATGCCTCCGCACGGCGCCCAAACGCCGCGTCGCGTGGCCCATCGCAAAGGGCGTGCCACAAAAACCCAGCCTGGCCAAAACAAGGCGCAAGCCCTTTACTATCAAGACGTTATCAGCTTTACCCCCGTTCGGGCCCAACGTGCCGACCACGCGCAATTACCTTACATAAAAGTAGGTTCGAAGCGACACAGTTACCTACGTGTACGAAAACGACGCGGGTTGATGCCGTACTTGGCCACGCGCAGCCCCATGATCCGCTCGGTCATGCCCAGCGCACGCGCGGCCTTGGCCTTGTTGCCCCGGGCGCTCTGGAGCGCTTCGACGATCAACTCGCGTTCGAATCGCTCCAGAGCCGCCTGGAGGGTGCCGGCATGCGCGCTGCCGCTGGCTTTGGCGGTCTGTAGGGTCGGAGGCAGGTGGTGGCCGTCGATGGCGTCGTCCTGGCTCACCAGAACAGCCCGCTCGATGCAGTTCTCCAGCTCGCGGACGTTCCCCGGCCAGGGGTAGGTGGTGAGCATGTCGGCTGCGTGGGCCAAGATGCGGCCGATACGCTTGTTGTTGGCCTTGCTGTAGCGCTGCACGAAGTGGTCGGCCAGCAGGAGAATGTCGGCCCTGCGCTCGCGAAGGGGGGGCACATGAATGGGAAACACGTTGAGCCGGTAGTACAAGTCCTGCCGGAAGGTGCCTTCGGCCACAAGCTTTTCGAGGTCGCGGTTGGTGGCGGCGATCACGCGCACGTCGGTATGGATGGTCTCCATGCCGCCGACGCGCTCGAACTCACGCTCCTGGAGGATCCGCAGCAGGCGGATCTGAGTGAGCGTGGTCAGGTCGCCCACCTCGTCGAGGAAGATCGTGCCGCCGTGGGCCAACTCGAAGCG